>DATIPT010000099.1:0-11960 GCA_035471625.1 Anaerolineales bacterium | reverse complement strand
TGGAGACGCCCCTCAAGCCGCAGGACGTGGAACGCCAGGGGATCGAGGGCATCACGCCGATGCTGATCCGCGAGACGCGTGAGCAGGGCTTCCGCTGGAAGCTGGTCTGCCAGGCGAGCCTGGGCGAGGACGGGCAGGTGGCTGCGCAGGTCGGCCCGGAGCGGCTCGCCCCGGAAGACCCCCTCTACGGCGTGATGGGAACGTCGTCCTCGGTCGCCTTCGAATCCGACGTGCTCGGCCGCCTGACGATCATCGAGGAGAACCCAGGTCCGGATACGACCGCCTACGGGATGCTGGCCGATTTCTTGAATGCGGTGCGATCGACGACCTGAGCGCGTCCAAGACTGCCTCTTGACACAAGTATTGGCTGTGCTACTCTTGTCGCGTTCTGGGAGATCTGTAGACCGATGATGATCCGCAACGATTCCTCGAAGCCCACCCGGACCACGGCATTCGCCGGCGTGGGTTTCGCGCCTTCTTGGAGTCCGCCTGCAGGCCGGTAGGCTGAACACGTTCGACCCAGCCGCGGGCGCCCTCCAGCGCCCGCGGTTTTTGTTTCCCCCGGCACTGTCCGGGAAGAGGACTGAACCATGAACGTCAGCGCCATCCAAGTGACCGGGGTCTCGAAGTACTTCGGCAAGCTCAAGCCGTCCTCGAAGAACGGCAACGGCCGGGTCGTCGCCGTCCAGGACGTGTCCTTCGATGTCGCCCCTGGGGAGATCTTCGGCGTGCTCGGCCCGAACGGTTCGGGCAAGTCGACCCTGATCCGGGTGATCGCCACCTTGCTCCTGCCGGATGAAGGCCAGGTCCTGGTGTTCGGCCACGACGCTGTCCGCGAGGCGATGACCGTGCGCCGACTGATCAACCGGGTCTCGGTCGAGGCGGCCTTCTTCAAGAAGCTCTCCCCGATGGAGAACCTACTGTACGGGGCCCGGCTCTACGGCCTCGACGCAGGCCAAGCGCGCCGCGAGATCGTGGCGATCCTCGACCGGCTCGGGCTCCAGAAGAGTTCCCTCGGGAAGCCGATGGAAGAGATGTCGCGCGGGATGCAGCAGAAGGTCGCCATCGCCCGGGCACTGCTCAGCCGCCCCACCGTCCTGCTGCTCGACGAGCCGACAACCGGACTGGACCCGCGGTCGAAGCTCGAAGTCCAGGCGGCGGTGCGCGAGCTCCGGCAAGTGCACGGGACAACGATCCTGCTGACAACCCACGACATGGCCGAGGCCGACGGGCTGTGCGACCGCCTGGCGATCCTCGACGGTGGAAAGGTGGCCGCCCTGGATTCGCCGGAGGCGCTCAAGCGCAGGGTGCCCTCCGGGAACGGCCACGCCACGACGCTCGAGGACGTCTTCCTACGGCTGACGGGCAAGGAATTCGAGGATGTCCATCTGGGAGCCCCCTCCGGGGGGTAGATCCCGGGAGTGTGGAAGAGCCACACTCAACCCGGCCAAGATGCTGGGAGGGTGACCCGGGCCCCGAGGCCGGCCCACCCGAGGAGAATGTCATGTCCGCCATCACACATGAACTGCGGGCGTCATACGCCTTCATGGAGCGCAACTTCTTCCTGGTCAAGCGCTACTGGACCTGGGAGCTGGTGTGGCTCGCCTACTCCACGGCGAACTGCCTGTCGATCGGGTACATCGGCGTCGGCATGGAGCAGTTCGGCGGGACCAGCGTCGACGACCAGTTCCTGGTGCTCTACCTCGTGGTCGGCGCGCTGGTGTGGCGCTACCTGGTCCTGATCTTCTACTGGATCACGGACATCATCGGGTTGGAGCGCTGGGAAGGCACGATCGAGTACACGCTGATGGCCCCGATCCACCGCCTGACGCACATGGCCGGGCAGACCGTGTTCTCGATCATCTACGCGCTGATCTCGACTGGTCTGGTGCTGCTCATGGCGACGATCGCCTTCCGCCTCGACCTTCGGCAGGCGAACCTGCCGGGCGCGGTCCTGGTTTTGCTTGCCGGAAGCCTGTCGTTCATCGGGATCGGCATCGTCGGCTCGGTGCTGCCGCTGCTCTTCCCGGAGCGCGGCGCCCAGATGACCCACGTGATCGTCGCCGTCCTCCTGCTCGTCTCGGGGGTGTACTACCCGGTGGAGGTCCTGCCGCAGGCGCTCCAGGCCCTGGCGGCGCTCTCGCCGGCGACCTACATCCTGGAGGGCGTCCGGGCGGCGCTCCTCGAGAACGCCGGCCTGCCGGTGCTGATGACGTCGATCGTGCCGACGGTGGCGATCGGACTCGTGCTGATCCCGATCGGGCTGCAGGTCTTCGCCGCCGCCGAACGCTACGCCAAGCGCGCCGGCAAACTCCACCGCAACGGATAGCAGGGCGGGGGGACGGTTCCCCCGCCCTGACCGGAGCTTGGTCGATGACATCGATAATCACTCCCAAAGAGATCGAAATCCCCGGCGCGCCCCGCCTCGAGGGCCTGCGCTTCCGGACGTGTGCCGGTCTTGACGACTACGAACCCATGCTGGCGGTCTACACCGCCTGCGCCGAGGTCGACGGCCTGGTGGAACGGATGACGGTCGCCGATATGGCGAACTTCGTCGAGCACCCGATCGCTCGCGATTCGGTCGATGATCTTGTCCTCGCCGAGGTTGCTGGTCGAATTGTCGGCTACGCCTGGGTGAACCACCGGCGGGAGGCCGGCGGCGACGAAGTCCACGGCCATCGCGGCTACGTCCATCCGGCCTGGCGCCGGCGCGGCATCGGGACGGCTCTTGCCGGCTTCGCCTGCGAGCGCGCCTTCGCCACTCCCGTCGCGGGTGACCCAGACTCCCCGCGCCTCCTCCGGACGTTCATGCTCGAGACGGAGCGCGAGGGGCACGCCCTCTTTCGCCGTCTGGGCTATGCGCCGATCCGCTACGCCTTCAACATGGTTCGCGATCTGACGCGACCGATCCCGGATCTTCCGCTACCCGCCGGGCTCGAGATCCGACCTGCGGTGAAAGCAGATTTCCGCCGGATCTGGGAGGCCGAGCGCGAGGCGTTCCAGGACGCCTGGGGCTACTTCCCCTGGCCGGAGGAGGCCTTTCAGCGTTTCGCGACATACCCCCACTACGATCCTGACTTGTGGCGCGTCGCGTGGGACGGCGCCGAGGTCGCCGGTGGCGTCCTGAACTTCGTGAACGAGGAAGAGAATGCCGCCTTCGGCCGTCGGCGCGGCTACACCGAGGACATCTTCGTCCGACGCCCTTGGCGGCGGCGAGGACTCGCGTCGGCTTTGATCGCGCGCAGCCTGCAGGCCCTTCGAGAGCTGCGGCTCGACGAGGCCGCCCTGGCGGTCGACGCCGAGAGCCCGACGGGCGCCCTCAACCTGTACACCCGCATGGGCTACACTACAGCCCAGACGTGGACGACCTACGCTCTGCGATTGCCCTCTGATAAGAAGGAGCCGCGGTGACTCCAAGCGAACCGGCGACACCGATCCGGGCTGTCATCTGGGACTTCGGCGGCGTGCTCGTTCGCACCGAGGACCCGGCGCCGCGGCGCGCCTGGGAAGAACGCCTCGGGCTCCCGCCGGGAGGCTTCGAGCAACTCGTTTTCCGTAGCGAGATCGCTCGGTCGGCAGCCCTGGGCGAAGTGGACGACGAAGACGTCTGGCGCTGGGTCCGCGACCAGCTGGGGGTCCCCGAGTCAGAACAAGACACGCTGGTCGAGGGTTTCTACGGCGGAGACGCGCTCGACGAGGAGTTGATCGCGTTCATCCGCGCTCTGCGACCGGCTCGCCGCACCGGGCTTCTCTCGAACGCCTACCGCTCGCTCCGACCAGCTCTCTCCGAACGGTTTCCCATCGCCGACGCCTTCGACGCGATCGTGGTCTCGGCCGAGGAAGGGGTCATGAAGCCGGATCCCCGAATCTACACGATCGCCCTCCAGCGTCTCGGCATCGAGCCGGGCGAGGCCGTCTTCATCGACGATTTCGACGAGAACTGCGAAGGCGCCCGGGCGGTGGGGATGCACGCCGTCCGCTTCGAATCGAGTACCCAGGTAGTGGGGGCGGTCGCGTCTTTGCTCGGCGGAGCCGTCTCCTAGTAGAGCCGGCTCCCCTGAGGGAACAAGACCGGGCTCAACAGCACGTACCCCAGCACACAACAGGCAATCACGAACAGCCCGACGATGTGGACGGCCCCCAAGACCTGGCCGATCGTCGCCAGATTCTTGCCCTTCAACGCGCCCAGACTGCCGTCGATTTCACTCTTGGCGACGTAGCCGAGGACGATGGCGACCGCGCCGCCACAGTAGGGGATGACCCCCAATAGACTGATCGCGCCCAACACAAGACTGGCAATCGCAAGCATGCTGGTCTTCTGCTCTTCGGTGGCGGTGGTCATCGATCCTCCAGGACTGAGATGTAGGGGATGAATCGTACTCGGATTCGGCGATCAGTCTACCGTCGTCCGATTTCGGACCGGCGCGTCGCCAGGACGATCCCGATGGCGACGACCCCGACCCACACAAGAATCAGCGCCGTCCGGCCCATCGCTTCTGATCGATCGGTGGTGGTCATGGCCTCGAGCGAGTCTGTGTCCGGTGGCGGTCCCTGGGTGGGAGCGGGGGAGGGCCGGGCCGTCGGGGTCACCGACGGCGAGGCGGTCGAGGTCACTGTCGCACTCGGAGTCAGGGCGGCGCGGATGGTCAGTTCATCCCCCGGATACAACACCTGGTTCATCCCAAGGCGATTCAGGACAACGACGTCCTGGATACGCACACCGTACGCGTCGGCGATCGCCCACAAGACCTGCCCCGACTGAACCACGTGGACGACCGAACCATCGGCCTGGGCCGTCGACACGACGATGGGCGGCGGGACGTAGACTGGAGCCGGCGGCTGCGCGACCGGGACCGTCGAGCGGGCGCTGATGCCTCCGGCGACGTAGCCGGTCATCAGCGTGTAGTAGACCATGCCATCCCGTTCCCCGACTGCGGCGCCGACATCCCGGTAGTATTGACCGATCATCGTGTTCAGGTGCGGCTCATCCCCGGTCCAGATCTGGACCGCTTCGGCCGGTGTCAATCCAGTGCCCATGACGATGTTCTGAGAGACGAACACCGTGCTGCCGCCGCCGTACCCGGCGGCGATGGCTTGGTCGCGAGGCCGGGAGCCGTCGGGGCCGTAGTGAGTGATCTGTCCGATGGAGATGCTGTAGTCGTTCTGGCGTTGCGAGACCAGCATCAGGATCGGATCAACGGCAAGCGGATCCATGCCACGGCCGGCGCGGAACTGGTTGACGGCGTCGATCAGCTCGGAGGCGGTCTGCGATCGGGGGGCAGCGCCTGCCGGCAGCGTGCCCCGGAGCGCGATCGCACCGCCTCCAACCAGGAGGGCGAGCACAAGAACCCGTTTGGCCCGGTTGTGGGTCACGGCGGCCATGATCTCGATTCTAGTCGTCGCAGGCGGGTTGGCATGCACCCGGGCCGAGACCCAGCCGGAACGCCGGGGTTGCGTGCAAGAGAACTCCGTCGGGGGAGGATCCTTCCTCTTCCGAGGGCCCGGCCCACCGCCCAACGCAAACATCCGGAAGCAGGGCCTGGCTCAGGTCCCGCCGGGATGCTCCGCGATCCCCGGCAGAGCCAAGGAGAGCGAATGCAAGTTGGTGTCCCATCCGTGGGTCGTTAAAGGGGAGAGCCCCCTGCCTATCCATCGGTCGGCCGGCACTGCCGCTCTTGCCGGAAGGCCCTGTCATCACACCGTACGGAAGGGCGACCCCCCGGCCGGCAACCAAACTCTTCGCCCCTTTGGTCGTCGTGGGGAACGACCCGGGGTTGGGTGGCCGGAGGCAGCCACGGTAGACGGGGCGTGCAGGCCGATGGTGGCCTGGGGCTCTATCTATCATCACTCTAGCCTCGCGCGACCCCAGAGTCAACATGCGAGACGCTTAAAAAAGGTACTACACTCATGACGCCGTGGGGTTTGGACGCGGCCTCTCGACTATAATTCGGCCCGCTCCGGCAAACAGAAACATGATCCAACTGAGAGCCCTCCCGCCGGCCAGGGCCGGCGGCCAGACCGACGGTCGAACATCCCGTGCCAGGGCCCGGTCAACGGGCGCCGCCAGGGCCAGGAGGCAGGATCGATGAAGCGAGTCCGGCTCGTCTTCAACCCGCATGCCGATCGGGGCCGCGCCTGGGACATCGCGTCCTCGCTCCAGGCGATCATCGCAGGTCAGGCGGGCTTCGACTGGGCCTCGACCGAGTTCCCCGGTCACGCCACGACCCTCGCCCGCGAGGCCGGGGAAGCCGGCTACGACATCGTCGCCGCCCTAGGCGGCGACGGGACCGTTCACGAGACAGTCAACGGCCTGATGGCCTTGCCGCAGGATCGACGGCCGCTGCTGGCGGTTGTCCCGATCGGCTCCGGGAACGACTTCGCCCACAACGTCGGCATCCCGATCGGCCACGAGCAGGCGATGCGGCGGATCCTGGAAGGGACGGCACGCCCGGTCGACCTGGGGCGGATCTCGGATAATACCGGCCGCACCGAGTACTGGGACAACACCCTCGGGATCGGCTTCGACGCCACCGTCACGTTGTACTCCTACCAGATCACCCGTCTGCAGGGATTCACCATGTACCTTTGGGCCGTGATCCAAACGATTCTCCGCAATCACGACGCCCCGCATATGCAGATCCAGACCGACGCCGAAACCTTCGAAGAGAACGTGCTGATGTTCACGGCCTGCAACGGGCCGCGTGAAGGCGGTGGCTTCCTGGTGGCTCCGGAGGCCAAGGTCGACGACGGGATACTGCACTACGCCATGATCGGCAACGTCTCGCGGGCAATGATGTTCCGCCTGATCCCCGAAGTTATGAACGGCACACATGGGCGATTCCGGCAGGTGCGGCTGGGCACCTGTCGCCGCGCCCAGTTGACAATCGAACGACCGGTCACCATTCATCTCGATGGCGAGATCTTCGCCGGGTTCACCTCGACCGTCACCCGAGTGACGATCGAGGTCCTTCCCGGGGCTTTGAACGTCATCGTCTAGGTTCGGGAGTCCGCCATGCCGTCCTTGAGGCGGACCCTGCAGGATTACGACCTCGGCCTCCTGCGGGTGATCGCAGAGTTGTGGGGCCTCGAAATGCCCCCAGGCCGATCCGCGGAGGCGGCTGAGGCGCTTGCGCGAGCGATCCTCCAATCGGAAGAAGTCCCCGAGATCGTCGAAGGCCTGCCGGAGGCCTCCCGCCGCGCCCTCGATTGGCTCCTGGACCAGGGGGGGCGTTCGCCCGTCACCGATCTACAACTCCAGTTTGGGCCCCTGAGCCGAGCCGGCCCGGGCCGCAGGGATCGCGAGAAGCCGTGGCGGGATCGCCAGGCGGCGCTCGACGGGCTGTGGTACCGGGGGCTGATCGGCCTGGCCTTCTTCGAGACACTCTCGGGCCCGCGCGAATTCGCCTTCGTCCCGGACGAGCTGCTGCCCAGACTGGGCCGCCAATCCCCGGCGAAGGTCGGCCTCCGATCCGTCGGGGGTCCGGAGTCGATCCATCCGGCCGGCGGCGCTGCCGATGATGCCGTCACGTTGCTGGCGGCACTCCGCAGGCGACCGGCCCGCACCGACACCATCCAAGCCGAGAGGGCCGTGGGCCTGCGCCGGTTCCTGGTCCACCCCGAATCGCTGGACCTGCTCATCGCCTTGCTGCGCGGATTGGACGCTCTGATCCCTTCCCCGCTGCGTCCCGAACCCGAAGCAGTCCGCCAGCTCTTGCGCGCAGGGCGGCACGCGATCGAGGCCAGTCTCCAGGCGGGGTGGCTCCAATCTCTCTCGTACAACGATCTTGCGCACATCCCCGGCCTCAGCGTACCTTCGGGCCGCTGGCCGAACGACCCCGTGCTGAGTCGCCGGGGACTCCTGCAGGTGGTGAAGACCTGCAGCGCTGGAGCCTGGTACGACCTGGACGAACTCGTAGACTGGGCCCGCGACGCCCACCCCACCTTTCTCCGACACGGCGGGGAATCCGACTCGTGGTACTTGCGTGAGACCTCGAGCGGTAGGTTCCTGCGAGGGTTCGAGGACTGGCAATCGGTCGAGGGCGCCTACCTCCGGTTCTGCCTGACTGGCCCTCTCCACTGGCTGGGGGTGGTTGACTTGGGGAGGGAAGGCGAGGAACGTCAACCCGCGCGGCTTCGCCTGCGGTCCGCTCAGTTCGACGGCGCGCCCCCGGAGGATGACCCTGGGGCCTCCGACGCCCCCCTGGCACGTCTTGCTGCGGATGGCCGGATCATCTTCCCGCGCGGGGCGTCCCTTCCCCACCGGTACCAGGTTGCCCGTTTCGCCGAGTGGGTCGGCTTCGACGATTCCGCTCGCGTCTACCGGATCACCCCGCGCGCCCTGGCGACTGCGGCGTCACAGGGCTTGGGCACCAAGGGCGTGGTGAGGATCCTGGAGACCGCCACGGGTCGACCACTCCCGGAGGTATTGGTGAGATCGATGGACCGATGGTCGAAACGGGGGTCCGAGGTCGGTCTGGAGCGCGCCGTTCTCCTCCGCGTGAAGGAGCCGGGCATCCTCCGGCAATTGCAGAAGGACCCGGCGACTGCCCGCTACCTTTCAGAAATCGTCAGTCCAACCGTCGCCCGGATCCAGGCGCGCGACCTCGACAAGTTGCTCTCGGCCGCCGCCCGGCGCGGGCTGTTGATCGATCCTCCCACCGCCGAATCCAACTCGCCCTGACGGCCGCGCCGAACCCTCATCTGCGGTCTGACACCGGAAGTCACTTGGGATGGGAGGCAAGCTCAGCTCTCAGAAGGACGGACGGCGTTCAAGTCCGGCCCTAGGAGTCCGCCAAGGATCGCCCGGCTCTTCAGCTCGTTCCCGGAATCGCCTCGTCGCTAGTGGGCCGCCTGCGCCTTGCGGATCGCGCCT
Source organism: Anaerolineales bacterium (assembly GCA_035471625.1). GTDB lineage: Bacteria > Chloroflexota > Anaerolineae > Anaerolineales > E44-bin32 > DATEVL01. The sequence goes on along the minus strand of DATIPT010000099.1, from coordinate 3,088 downwards.
TCAAGCTCGTCGATCGTCACCGGCTTGAAGACGAAGGCATCGGCTCCTTTGGCGTAGGCTTCGTCCACCTGCACGTCGGTCGTCTCGGACGAGAGCATGACGACCGGAATCCCGGTATGACCGCCCGGGCGGCGCAGGTACTCCAACATGTCGATCCCGCTCACCTCGGGCATGTTGATATCGAGGATGATCAGATCCGGCTTCTTCCCGGCGACGAGCTTGCTGGCGGCACTCCGGGCGTCACGATGGGTTTCGACCTCGTAGTCCAGCATCCGCAACATCAGCTGGACGGCGTGGCTCATCTCCTCGTCGTCGTCGACAATCCAGGCCAACGGCATCGGCGGCTCCTCTACAACCCGGCCTTGACGCGGATCGCGATCTGCCGCGAGATCCCGGGGACGCCCATCAATTCCTCGACCGGCGCCTGGCGAATCCGCTCGACATCCCCGAATGCCTTGAGCAGGGCCTTCCGCCGCGACGGGCCGACACCGGGGATCGCCTCCAAGGTAGAGGCTAGCCCGGTACGCCGCCGCCGCGTCTGATGCTGGGAGAGCGCCACCCGGTGGGCCTCATCCCGAATACGCTGGATCAGATGCAGGCCATGGGAACCGCGCGCCAGGATCATCGGGGATCCGTCCCCCGGGCGGTAGACCTCTTCATGGCTCTTGGCCAGACCGACGATTGCCAGATCCTCAATCCCGGCCTCGCGCGCCACTTGAACGGCTCGGCCGAGCTGTCCCTTGCCTCCATCGACGATCAAGAGATCCGGGAGGATCCCGAAGGCCAGGTCCGGCTTCTCGCCCGGCTTGCGCGGTTCCTCCTGGCCGTTGCGCCAGCGCCGGAAGCGGCGCCGCAGGACCTCCTCCATGCTGGCGAAGTCGTCCTGGCCCTCAACCGTCTTGATGTTGAAGCGGCGGTACAGCTTCCGGTTCGGCGCACCCTGCTCAAAGACGACCATTGATCCGGCGGCGGCCGTCCCTTGCAAGTTGGAAATGTCGTAGCACTCGATGCGATTGGGCGGCGCATCCAGGCCGAGGGACTGCTGCAGCTCGGCCAGGGCCTGTACGTGCTTGCTGCGATCAGCCTCCCACTGGGCGCGCAGGCCCGTCAGAGTCTCCGCAGCGTTTTCCGCCGCCAGCATGACTAGCTCGCGATGCGGACCGCGCGCCGGCACGCGGATCTCGACTTTGGATCCACCGCGACGATCGCGGAGCCAGGCCTCGATGATCCGCGCCTCTTCGATTTCGTTCGGCAGGACCAGCCGCTCCGGCACGTAGGCGGCCTCGCTGTAGAACTGCTTCACGAAGCCCTCCACGACCTCCCGGTCGTCAGCCTGCAATGTGCCCTCCAGGATGAAGTACTCGCGTCCGACGAGTTTTCCGCCGCGGATGAAGAATACTTGCACACAGGCGTCACCATGATCGCGGGCAAAGGCGATGACATCCGAGTCGATCTGCTCGCGCGAGACCACCTTCTGGCCCTCGACCACCTTCTCGATCGCCCAGAGTTGGTCGCGCACGGCCGCCGCCCGTTCGTAGGCCATGGCCTCGGAGGCGCGCTCCATCTCGACCTTCAGATGGGCCACCACAGCCTCGGTCTTGCCCTCGAGAAAGGCACACAGATCGGCGATCATGGCGCGATAGCCTGTCTGGTCGACGACGCCAATGCACGGGGCCAGGCACAGCCGGATGTCGTGGTACAGACACGCCCGCGGGTCCTGGCCGGTGATCACCCGATCACACGTCAGGTAGGGGAAGATCTTGCGCAGCACATCGAGCGTCTGGTGGACCGCCCAGGCGCTGGTATACGGTCCATAGTAGCGGCCCCCGTCATCCGCCATCCGCCGGGTGACCGTCACCTTGGGGAACGGATCACCCCAGTGGACCTTGATATACGGATAGCGCTTGTCATCCTTGAGGCGAACGTTGTATTTCGGCCGATGGCGCTTGATCAGATTCATCTCGAGGATCAGCGCCTCGAGCTCCGAGCCGACGACGATCCACTCGATGTCGGCGACGTGGGCGATCATTTCCTCGGTTCGGCGCTCGTGCACGGCTGAAGGTTGAAAGTAGGACCGCACGCGGGAGCGCAGTTGCACCGCCTTGCCGACGTAGATCACGCGGCCGGCGTCATCCTTCATCAAGTAGCACCCGGGTTTGGCAGGGATCCCTTCGAGGATAGGCGCGAGCGCGGACGAAACGTCCATGACGTGGGAATTCTAGCATGGGGACTCGCGCAGGCCGGGGATCGGCCGTCAGCCTTCAGTGGTCGACGGACCGGCAACCACCGGTCAATGACCACTGCTATAATCCGCGCCATGTCCCTTCGGTATTGGGCGCGCCTGACCGGCGCGCTTGCCTTCACTCTGGCGGCCTGCACGCCCGGGGGCGCGCCGCAACCGACCGTCACCCCGACGACGCCGCCGATCCTGCCTTCAACGCTGGAACCCGTCACGCCGACTCCTTCACCGATGGTCATATCGATTTGGGTGGCGCCGGCATTCGCCCCCAGTCCCGACACCCGCGCCGGCTCCCAGCTCGCCGAGCGGCTGGCCGAATACCAAGTCCGCCATCCGGAGGTCCGGCTCGAAGTTCGGATAAAGGAGGCCTCCGGTCCTGCCGGCCTGGTTCATACGCTTCGCGTCACCAGCGCCGCGGCCCCGGCGGCGCTCCCAGACTTGATCCTCCTCGACGCCTCCGGACTGGCGGAGGCGGCGGCGGAGGAGCTGATCGACGCCTACCCGGGCGAGTTGCCGCTCCCACAAGAGACTGACTGGTACCCGTTTGCCCTCGAGCCCACACGGATCGAAGGCACGACCTACGGGATCGCCTCCGCCAGCCAGGCCGAAGTCCTGGTCTACGATCCTCGCCGCTACGCCCGTCCGCCGGCCGATTGGTCGGTGATCCTTGGCGGACCGGCGCCGTTCCTCTTCCCGGCGGCTGATCCGTCCGCAGCCTTCTCGCTGGCACAGTACCTTGCCCTCGACGGATCCCTGACGCAGGACAACGGATCGCCGGGAATGGAGCCGGCAGTGCTGGAAGAAGTTCTCACCTTCTACGGCTCGGCCTACAATGCCGGAGTCCTGCCC
>DATIPT010000098.1:0-4029 GCA_035471625.1 Anaerolineales bacterium | reverse complement strand
GACCAAGTGCGAGGCACTCTTCCCGCTCGGCGAGTGGGACGATGTCATCGAAATCACCCAGCGGCTGATCAAGACCGACGCCGCCCGAGGGGGAAGCCAGGTCGGCGCGTTCGCCATGAGCTGGGAAGCGATGGTGAGGTTTCACCGGGGAGAGGGCAGCGAACCGCGGCGGCTGTGGACCGAGTTCCTGGCCTCAGCCCGGGAGACCCAGGATCCGCAGGCCATGTTCCCGGCGCTGGCCGGCGGAATATGGATCGAAGAGACAGCCGGCGACCCGTCCGCCGCCCGGGATCTCGCCGCCGAGTTCCTCGGAATCGCCGCCGATCACCCGGTATTCCTGGGCGGGTATCTGCCCGCTTGCGCCCCGAGCTTGGTGCGCCTCGGACTGGCCGAAGAGCTCGAGGGCCTGCACAGGGCGGCGATCGGGGGTAGTCCTTGGCTCGACGCCCACCTCGGCGCGGTGGCCGCGCTGTTCGACGAGGCAGACGGCGACTACGCGGCTGCCCTCGACCGGTATCGGCAGGTGTGGGAGGTGGGTGAACCTCTGGAACAGCGTTTCTGGACCATCGTGGCCCGGCTCGACGGGGCGCGCTGCGCTCTCATGCTCGGCAGAGACACCGAGGCAGAGGAGCTGCTGGCGACCGCCGAAAGAGCGGCCACGGCGATGGGAGCACGGCGGCTCCTCGACGACATCGCCGCCCTCCGCATCGAAGACGAGGCTCTCAGGGCCTAGCCGTACCCTGAGACGAATGGCGTCGGCCGAGACTCGAACCGACAGAACCGCCTCGGGCAGTCTTGTGGCACAACCGCCATCACTCTCCGTCCGCCAGGCGTTGCCGAACCGGGTCCCGGGAACCGGAGGCCGTGGCCGCGACGTCTCACCACCGTGAGACAAAGGAAAGGACTCATGAAACGTCTGTCCGCACTCCTCGCCGCGACTGCTCTCCTCCTGGCCGCATGCAGCGGAGCGTCAACCGGCGAGACTCCATCATCCGATGTGGAACCTGCTCCTACCACGACTACTCCCGAAACCGGAGGCGAGACCCCGCTTGCCGGCGATCAGGGCGGGACAATGATCGCGGGCATGGGCCCGGGGATCAGCGTCGCAGACCTGCTTTCGGCCACCGGCGACGGACCATTCCTCGTGAACGGATACGTGTTCGTCAGCACTGACGGAAGCGCCATCATCTCCGATGCCATCGCCGAGTCGTATCCTCCCCAGCCCGCCGGGGCGCAGGTCCGGATCGACGGCGTCGACCTGATGCAGCTGCCCCTGGTCGAAGGACCCGCAGACAGCGAGATCACCACAGCCTCGTGGACTGATCAGCCCATCCAGCTGCTCGGTGACCTGGTAGACGGCGTCTTCGTCGGGAACTCCCTCGCTTCGAGCTGAGAGCTCCGCCGCTCGCCGGCCGCCGACCGGTGACGAGGCCCCCACCGTGGTGGGGGCCTCGTCTTGCTGAAACGGATCCACTCTCTCGACCTGATCGGCGGCTCCCACCGTCTGCCGGGCGCCTCACGGGGAGTTCAAGACGGGGTGACGGCCGAAACCGTGACGGAGCTCAGGTCGAACCGGCGCGTCTTCGCTTCTCTGTCACGAAGCCGACCGCTCCGCCGAGGACGGCCGCGGTCGGCACCATCCACGCTGCGCTCCAGCCGGCGATCAGGGTGAGCACAGCGCCGGCCAACCCGCCGGCAACCACTCCGACGCGGATACCGGAGAAGACATCCCACGGGCTCGTCCCCGGCGGCAGCTTTGATGGCGATGGCGCCGTCATGTCATCACCGTCCGCTGTCCGGTGGACCCATGCCAGGGTCCCATGACCCTTGGCGCCGCCACCGGACTGCGTACAGACGTCGGTGGGTTGCCTCGGCATCGTGCGGATCGGCGAGGGTAGCTTCCGGACGACCGGGACCCTCCGGAGGCGGCTCAGACGCGGAGGCAATCCCTCGCTGTGGACAGCGGCCCCTGGTAGGTGTTGGTGATCTGGATCGGCTTGTACCCCATCGCCACGTTGATGTCGAGCATCGGCTGGTTCGATCCGGCGTTGTAAGTATCGATCCGCTCGACCTTCGGCCAGTCGCGCAGGATCCTCTCGATCATCGCCGCCTTGAGGAGCCGACCGAGGCCCTTGTTCCGATGGGCAGGGTGGACGATTGTCTCCCACTGCCACGCCTCGTCAGGCTGAAGCTGGTCGGTCTGGATGGTTGTGGAGCCGACGAAGGCGCCGGTGGGCCGGTGGACGACGATGTAGGTGATGAGATCGTGGAACGAGGCGGCGCTGCGCTGCTCCTGCTCCCGCCAGATCCTCGGCTCCAGGACTTCGTCTTCCAACTCGAGACCCTCCAGGGGGGCGGTGTTCATCTGGAATTGCAGCTCGCAATAGCGATCGACCACATCGTCAGGAAAGGGAACCTGCAACTCGAGGAGTTCATAGGCGGCGGCGCGTTCAGCCGCCCGGTCGATCCAGCGTCGCATCAGTGCCCTGTCGACATCGGCGACAACCAGGCGGCTCCGCTTCTCCCGATAGGCCGATGTAAGTCCTGCCCGCTCGCACAGCCCCTCGGCAGGATGACCCTCGCGCACGTAGGTGGCGAACCGCCGCCGACCGTTCTTGTCGAGTCGGTCGAACAGCGCCTTTGCCAGTCTGCGAGCGTGGCCGCTCCCCCGGTCCTCGGGTCGCACATAGATCCATCCGAACCCATCGTCGAGACTCTGTTCGAGATCGATCGACGCAACCGCCGACCCCACGATCTCCCCGTCGACCCGGAGCAGCCAGCGCGGAATCGAGTGGTCGCTCCGGATCTGCCGCCAGTCGGCGACCCTCCTCTCGAGGGTCGTGGGCGGGTCACCCGGGAGCATCTCGTCGCTCAGCGGGATGTAGTACTCGTGCATCTCCCTGAGAAGTTCCTCGGGAGCGGTGCGAGTGTCGACCTCTTCGATGAGAACAGCCATTTCCCTTCCGAGCGTAGGGTGTCGACGGCAGGAGGACGACGGAATATCGGCCCTCCGTGTCGGCTCTCGCATCCTTCGATTCTCGAGCGGAGTCTCGGTGAGGCGGAACCCGTCACGGTCGCATCGTCCTCCGCAGGCAGGACGCCACTGCGCCGGCCTCCCTCATCATCCGCATGCCACCTCCCATTGAGGCCGAAACGTCGGCTGCGTGCCGGCGCCGTGCGTCGGCCGCCCCCTCAGATTCGGCTACCGGTCCCTTGCGGTCGCCACCAGGTAGCCATCCACGAGCCGCTGGCGATCAACGAGATCCAGCCGATCACGAGAACGGGATAGAACCCGAAGCCGAAGCTCAGGAGCACCCCGTGAACAGCGAACAGGAGGACGACACTCCGGGGAGGGCTCGCGGTCTTCCAGATCGCATAGCCGGTCAGGCCCGGACCCACCGAATAGAAGACGGCTGCAGCTATTCCGACGTACAGCCCTGGTCCCAAGAGCGCAGAGGTGATCAGGTCGGCGAATCCGTCAAGACCCTCCCGGAACGGCGCGGCGGCTTCCGGTCCTGCGAAGGCGGCGACACCGAGGGCGGGCAACGCAAGGGCGGTGCCCCACAATGAGAGCATGAACCCCCATGAGGCCAGGCGTTCCGCTCCGAGGGGCCGCAGTCGTTCATAGAGCGCCCAGAACCCCAAGAACGGCAGCACGTAGCCAACCAGTATCGCAAGGTGAGCGGGAACGAACGCCGCAGAAAGGGCTGCCTCGGCCCAGCCGTCCTCATCGACCAGCGGTGTGCCATGCGGACCCCGCATCAGTACTCCCGCCAGTCCGATGATGCCGCCAATCGGAAGCGTGGCGAGGCGCGCATCCACGGCGATGTTTACCTTGGGGTTCACTTCACCTTCCCCTGTTGGGCCCCTGTTGCCCGCTGACCCTACAGAGCCACAACGCCTCCCCAGAGCCAACCCCCAGAGGCGGAGTCAGTCTTCTCGCATTCGCAGCTCGATGGCCTGTTCGAAGGTGAGGGCCTCGCCCTCTTCCCACAGCCGGTCGAAGGTCTCGTCGTCGATCTGGGCGCG
>DATIPT010000097.1:0-15443 GCA_035471625.1 Anaerolineales bacterium | reverse complement strand
GATGCCAACGGGATCCATCGGGAACACGAGGTTCGCATCCTTGGGAACCTGGTGATCGACGAGTATGAAGACACCGTCACAGGCCTGGCCGAGGCCGGAGCTACGGTATACGTATGGGTTCATGAGCGGGATCCCGAGAGCCACATGGAAACGACGGCGGCGGGCGATGGCAGCTGGCTCGTGGACTTCGGCCTGCGGGAGACTCCATTTGACTTGACGGAGGGCATGTGCGGGCGTGCCGAAATCCGGGACGACCAGGGCAACGCTACGGCGGCCGACTGGTGCGTTCCGGGCGACATCACGATACGGGTCACCGGGGCCGATGGACCCGAGTTCTGGGTTGGCTCTTCCGATAACATCATCCTCCGTTGGGGTTGGGGGGCCTGTACGCAAGAACAGATCGTCTCGTTCTCAGAGGCCCTCGATGAAGATTACTCTCTAAACGGCGAATCTTTGGAGGGAGTGTGGGGCGCCCCGATCGAGGCTCCGTGGTTGGCCGACTACTGTGGCGGTATCTCTGGCTGGCGAATCAACTGGGAGTCCACGCCCGGAATCCTGCCGGTCGGCGACCACACCGTCGAGACATCCGTGTGGCTCTCGACGGAGATCACCGATGGCATCGGAACCTACGAAGGGCTGCTGTTTGAGACTATGATCACGATCCACGTCTGGTAGATCTACTAGGGGTGGGCGGCGCCAACGAAGAGCGGGGAGGCATCTGGCCTCCCCGCTGTCTTGTTTGTGTGACGGTTCTCAGCTGACCTACGGCAAGTTCCAGTAGGCGATCTCGTCGGTCTCGGTCGTGAATCCGTCGGTCTGACGCGCCCCGATGAATACGCCAATGCCGCCCTTCTCACTCCAGGTGTCGTCGGTGACTTCCTGAAGCAGGGTCCCGTTGGCGTACAGCTTGAACTTGTCGCCATCCATCATCACCCCGACCCGGTTCGACTTGTTGCTGCCGGCGTTGATGGCCGAGGAAACGGTCAGTCCGACGAGAGTATCCATCTGCTCGCCGTCCCACGAACGGAACCAGTAGCGCCCGTCGCAGGTGAACCCGAGCAAATAGCCCTCGTTCGGGCTGTGGCGATCTGGCACCCGGAAGATAAGGCCGTAGTGGTCGTTGGCCGTGCAGGTCTTGGTGGCGATCGTGGCTTCGAGGTAGACGTCCTCGATCTCCGGCCAGGTCAGGCGCCATCCGTCGATCGTCGATTTGCCGGTCAGGATCAGCTTGCCGTCCTCGACCGAGATCTTGGTGTAGGTGTCCTCTCCGACGTTCCAACCGGCCGGGCTTTCCATTGGGTCGCGCCAGGCTGGCTGGCCGAGGGTCGTACGCGGATCGCCGGAAACCGCCGTGGGCGTGCTGGTTGGAAAGGGGGTCTGAGTCGGAATGGGTGTGGCTGTCGGCGGGATCTGAGTCGGGACATCGGTCGGCGACTCCGTCGCCGGCGGCGGCGACGTGTTCGTGGAGGCCGGTGGAGGCGGGAGGGTCGGTCCCTCAGCGGCCAGCGTGCCGGCGACGCTCGTCGCGACCTGGTCGTCGATGCTCAGCGAAGGGGTTGGAGGCTGAGGTACGCAGGCCGAAACCACCGCGACCAGGCACAACAGCGCAACGATGTTTCGCATGGCGACTCCTTTCACCCTCCCGGCGTATGGTACGCCAGGACCGGGATCCCCATGCCACATTGTCGTTGACGTTGGTGGAACAGGCAAACGCGTCCTTGCCGGTCCGGCTAGCCAAAAACCCGCTCGAGCAGCGGCCGGATGAGGACGGTCCCGAGCGGGATGAAGACGGAGAAGGTGAGCGTGCGAAGCGTCGCCGTGTTGTATGGCCAGGTGCGGGCATCAATGAGGGTCTTCTCAAACGTGCCCAGAGCGGCGATCACGGCCGGGAGGTCGCCGACGGACCGGCCGTCTTGCTCCCGATGGAGCAGTTCCCGGTAGGAATGGTAGAGCTGCTGGCGGACTTCCGCGAGATCGCGCTGCTTCGCATCGGCCAAGACGCGGTGAGTCAGACGCATGTTCAGAAAGAAGACCAGGATCGGGATGAGAGACAAGGGCAGGTAGAGTAGCCAGAAGCGGAAGTCCAGCAGGGCGCCGACGTCGAAGTTGCCCATCAGGAGGCCGATGGTGTTCCCGCCGACGAAGGCCAGGGCGAAGGCCAGGCTCTGGCGTCCGATGGCCTCGAAGGGCTTGATGTCCAGGGGGTCGACTTGCGGCGGCCGGCGCAACATGGCGCTGACCACCCGGGTCCCGGAGATCGAGTAGTAGCCTGTCCAGCCCAGCAGGCCCATCATCACGTAGTTGGTGGCGATCACGGCTAAGGGGAGAATGCCCAGCCCCGGAAGAGACCCCCTCCCGATCACGAGGATGCCAAGCAGCAGCCCTGCGCCAATCGCCAGAACCTCGTGGAAGGGAGCGACCCTGGAGGCCCGAGCAATGGTATCGGCCAGTTCCTTCGGATCCCCCGGCAGGGTCGGCCAAAGCGAAGCGACGACCCGGGGGGCCATCCGGCCCAGGATGGGAGCAATGAGAAGGACGTAGGCGATCACGGTGGGCGCGGTCAGGATGCTGCGGTGCAGCGGGTTGGCCAAGAAGTCGGCCGTTCCCACTCGATAGGAGGACGCCAACGTCGGCAGGTAGATGGCGATGACAAGTAGCACGGTGGCCCACCAGGGCCGTCGTCGAGCGATCGTCCTGTCGTAGAGCGATGGGAAGAGAACGGCGGGCTGATCGCTTGTCATCGGTGTCGAACCGCCGTGTGAGCCGGAGGCCCGGATATTCTCGCTGAGCTCCATGTGTAGGGCAACTGCCAGGGCAGCGCTCGGGCTAGCCGAAGATCCGCTCGAGCAACGGCCGGATCAAGACCGTCCCGAGCGGGATCAGCACCGAAACGACCAGCGTCCGCAGGATGGCCGTATTGTACGGCCAGGTGCTCGCATCTCGCAGGCGCTGCTCGTAGGCAAGCAGCGCCGTGACCTGCGCGGTGGCGTCTCCGGGAGGCGATCCTTCATCGAGCCGATGGAGGAGGGTGATCCCGGCCGAGTGCAGCTGGCGGCGAACCCGGGCTAGTTCTCCGTTCCTGGCAGCGGCCATCACCCGGTGGGTGGAGGCGGTGCTGAGGAAGAAGATCCCGATCGGGATGAACGACATCGGGAGGAACGTGACCCAGAAGCGAGCGTCCGCCAGGGACTCGAAGCTGAAACCGCTGAGCAGAATCCCCAGCACCGTCCCGCCGACAAAGACCAGGGCCAGAATCAGGCTGGAGCGTCCCACAGCATCGAAAGCGCGGGTGTCGAGCGGATTCACTTCCAGCGGTTGGCGGAGTAGGACGCTGAGGATGCGGGTGCTGAAGACCGAAACGAGCGCCGCCCAGGCAAGCATTCCGAACATGGCAATCGTGGTCCACCGCCAAATGTGAATATGCCAGCTTTCACCCGGTGAGACCGGACCGCCGATGTAAACCGCGCCGAGGATCAGGCCGGCGATGATGGCGCCGACTTCCAGGCGAGTCGGCACCGACCGCGCCTGACGGAGGATCTGGGCGAGTTGGTGGTCTTCCAGTTGGACGATCGGACGGAAGGAGTCGATCAGTTGGACGTCGCCGCGCGCCATGATCGGAGTGATCACAAGGATGTAGGCGATCACGGTCGGGGCGGTGAAGCTTGACCACTTGGACGGGTGGCTCATGAGATCGGCCAGTCCCAGATCCAACGCGGCGGCAAGCGTCGGAAGGTAGACGAGGAGGACTAGTCCCAAGGTGGCGAGGGGCGACCGCTGGTGTCCGACGTAGCGGTCGAACAGCGTGCCCGGAGACGACAGTAGCTCCTTAGCTTCCATACAGGTCGCGCGAAGCCTGCTGGCCTCTCTGTTGGACTTCCTCGGGGCTGGCTGCCCCCAGGGCGGCATACAATTCGGCGTCGTACTCGCGCGTGCGAACGACGACCGGCATGGGTACGGCGTGCCCGAGGATCAGGGCTTGCTGGCGGGTGTCGAGGCGCGCCAACACCTCGCGAAGCGCTCCGGCGCCGCTGACTCCCGAAAAGACCGCCCGAATGTCGGCCTCGTTGTCGAGCAGGCAGCAGATCCGCGTCCCGATCTGGCTCATGACTTCGTCATCGATCCCGCTCGGGCGCTGGTCGACGACGAGCAGGGTGACGTTGTACTTGCGCAGCTCGCGGGCGATCGTCCCAAAGATCGTGTGGGCGGCGATCGCCGGATCGAGGAACTTGTGGGCCTCCTCGACGACGATCACCAGCGGATGCGGGTCTTCGGCCTTCTTCCCGGCGGCGCGGTTCTTCTGATCGACGTACCGTCCGTGAATCCGCCGGGTCAGGTAGTTGGCCACCAGCACATAGGCTTCGAGCATGTTGCCGTAGCGGCCGAACTCGAGCACCACGCTGGTGCGCTGGCTGAGGTGCAGGAAGATGTCCTGGACGGCGTCGTCGGCCTCCCCGGGCACCAGGAAGTCCAGCCGGCGGAAGAGTTCGAATTTGCGCTGGATGGCCCCCAGGGTGCCGGGCTGGATGCGGTTGCTGTCGACCAGTTCCCGCAGTTCTTCCTCGGCCGGGACGATCTCGAGGAGTTTGGCGATCCACGACTTGCCGAGATGACGGCGAAGGTAGTACAGCGCCCCGGTCTGGATGTCTCCCAGACCGAGCAGCCCCGATAGCATCTCGACGTCCTCGGGCTCGATCTGGTCGTAGCCGATCTTCAACTCGCCATCGACCTTGCTCTCCCGAGCCCGCGAGGTCGGCAAGTCGAGGGTGACGACCCGCACTCTCCCGTCGGTGAACAGCTGCCGCAAGCCCTTGAACTCGTGCTTGGCCTCGTCGCGCACGGCCCAGCCGTAGTCGTTGTGCATATCGAAGATCAGGGCCGAGGCCCGCCGAGATTGAACGACGCCGGCCAGCAGGATCCGAGTGATGAAGGATTTCCCGGTGCCGCTCTTGCCGAAGACCCCGGCCGAGCGCTCGACCAGCCGCTCGAGGTCGAGATGGATGCGAACCTGTTCCATGTCGAGCGGCATGCCGACGAAGAAGTGCCGCTCGTCCTCGGTCCCGAAGACCCGCTCGACGTCCTGGGCCGTGGCCTCGTGGACCGCGGTGAAGTGCGCCGGGATCGTCTTCACAGGTCTGGGCTCGTTGTCCCCATCGTCGAGGACCAGCATCGGACTCACCTGGAGCGTCCCAAAGGCGACGCCGCCGGTGTACACATCGGCGGCGAACGCATCGCCGGCCGGGGGCGGTTGACGGATCAGATCGGGATTGATCGAGTCGAGGGCGATGTCGGTAATCAGCCCGAAGAACTGGCTGCCGCTGGCCCCCCGGATCACCACGTAGCGCCCGACGGCAAGCCGCTCAATCGAAAGCTGCGGATTCAGATGGACGAGAAGCCCCGCCGAGAGAGAGCCTCCGACAACCATGCCAAGGGGGTTGTCGCCGTGGCGTTCCCCGAAATAGGAGTCAAGTGTCGGAGCGTCGCTCACTATCCCTCCATCATCCCTGCAGGCTCCGCACCAGATTCTGCAGGCGAGCCAGGTCGCTGGCCAGGAGGCGGGCGCAGGCGCGACCGGCGCGCAGCAGGAAGGCCCGCCGCTCCGTTTCGGGGCGGGAGAGGGCCGCCTGACGGAACATCGCCGCCAGGAGACTGTCGGTCGGGACCTCCGGCGCGGCCAGGACCAGCGGCAGGAAGTCGAACGAGTCGGTGAACCGCCTGACCTCGTCCACCCTGAGGCTGTGGATATCGGCCAGGGTCACCGGAGGCTGGGGCGGCAGGTCGTAGACGATCCGCTCGCCGTCAAAGTAGCCGACGCTCAGGGCCCGTATCTCGATCGGGATCGGCCGGACGAATTGCTGGTCGAGGCGGGCCTCAGGCTGCGGCGAATCGGCGACCGCCATCTGGCGCGCCAAGTCGTCATCCTCGATGCTGATCTCGTAGATCAGGCCCACCACCTGGGTGCGTTCGGCCTGGGCGGGGGCGCGACACAGTCCGCCGAACGTAGGTAGATCCGGCTCGGTCATCCGGATCCCGCCGGCGAACCCCTGGATGTTGCAGCGGGTGACGCGTCCGATGAGCCGATCGGTCACAGCCGGTGGCGCCTCCGACGTGACGTCCAACGCTTGGTCTGAGCCTTCTGGGAGGCGAGCGCCGACAGTCCGTGCCGGGCCAACGCCGCCGCCACGAGTTCCTCCAACGCCCGCCGGTCATCCTGGCCCACCAGGGCCAACTCGTGCGCCCGGACGAGGGGATACGGGATCCCGGTCACGCGACACTGCTCGACCAGGCCGGCGTGGACCCTCGCCAGGCGCTGCGGATCTTCCCCGACCCAGGCCGGCACTTCGACTCGGGCGATCCCGTCCTGGGCGCCGGTGTGCAGATAGAAGAACTGGACCTGGTGACCGCGGTCGGTGAAGGTGTCGTTGAGCTTGACCGGGTGGACGAAGCGTGCGCTGCGCTGACCGGCGGACAATCGACGCCCGAACAGGACGCGATCGGAAAGACCGCTGGGCGCAGTCGGCGGTCGGTCGGCGGCGGCCTCAGCCAGGCCGACGACATGCGCGCCGCGCGGCCGGCTGATGTACCCGGCGACGGCTGCGCCCGACGCCCTGAGGCGATCGAGCGCGTCGAGGTACTCGCGCAGGACCCGGTCGACGTCGGGCCGGGTCGCCTTCTGCTCCTGGGAGGCGGCCCAAAGCAAGAGGCCGTTGTCGAGGATCGCGACCGTCGGCCCGTCGGCATCGATCTCGGCGAGCTCGGCCAAGCGCGTCATTTCGGCGGCGTCCCGGCGGGCGTTGATCAGGTGCGTGTCGACGGGGAGGCCGCGCGAATCGTTCACGTCGTTGTCATCGAAGTAGAGCCGGGTCTGCGTCGTCGCCTGCGGGGGCTGGCCGCTTCCATGGGCGAGGGCGAGGCTGCCGACGTTGATCAGATAGAAGAAGGCGGCCCCGTGGCGATCGGGGTAGACCTGGGATCCATCGGCGGCGACGAGCCTCAACCGGGGCGGGTGGTCGGGAAGCCCGACGGTCAGGTCCAAAGGCTCCTCGGAGGGCCGGGCGGGGGAGAGCGATGGAGGCGCAGCGCTCAGCCTTCGGCGGAGTTCGTCCGGATCGAGTGAGGCGGCCTGATCCAGCAGCTGGCTGGCGGCCGGCAGGCGCGCCATGAGCTCGTCGGCGCGGCGAGCCGTCTCGCGGCCGAGGCGGTCCACTTGGGGAAGGACTTGCTGGAGGTCGAGGCTCATGCGGTCCGGGGTAGTGTGACGGGATTATAGCGGAGGCGTCGAGCACGGCAATCACACGCAGGGGGGATTTACCGTGGTTCCGCCGGTGCGCGGAGGGTCTCCCTGCAGACCGCATGCCGTGAAATCGGCGTGGTTTCGGGGATCCCGCCACGGTGGACCGGACGATGGAGGGGACGCACGAGCGGGCGTCGAGCCGGGACCGGTAGTGCCCGCGCGATGCTTGTGCTATACTGCGCGCGATGCGGCCTGGGTCGATGGATCTCGACGCGTGGGTCCTCTTCGCGCGACGCTATGGCCTCGAATCGTGGGCCGTGTTCGCGCTCGACGCGCTCGAACCTCTGGCTCCCCTGGGGGCGCAGACGATATACGCCCTGGGTCCGGTGTTGGGGTTGGAGCGGACGGCGACTCATTCCCTGGCACGCATGCTGGATGACGATCAAGAGCGCGCCGCGTTGCGCCGGCGACTCATCGGTGATTCGGTTGGCTAGCGTCATCGCTGGAGTCGAAGCCGGAGGGAGACGGGTGTGGGGCTGAACGATCTGCTGGCGATCGGAGTCCTCGCGGCGTTCGCCGTGCTCCTGATCGTCCGAACCGGAACGGAACGTCGGTGGCCCACGGCCTTGCGGGCCCTCCCGGCTTTCACGGAACTCCGCCGGGCGGTCGAGCAGGCCGTCGAGGCGGGGCAGCGGGTCCACCTTTCTCTGGGAACCGGCACCCTTATCGGGAGTGAAAGCGGGCCGGCCCTGGCAGGTCTGTCCGCTCTGATGCGCACGACCGAACTGACCCTGGAAAGTGATCGTGCGACGGTCGCCAGCAGCGGGAGCGGTGCGGTGGCGGCGGCTTCCCAGGATGCCCTGCGAGGGATGTTGGGCCGGCTGGGGTCGCCCGGGCTGTACCGCTGGACAAACGGTCGAATGCTTGGACCGACGCCATTCTCCTATGTGGCAACGCTGCCGACGATGCTTGAAGGAGACCGCGTTTCGGTCAACATTTTCATGGGGCATTTCGGTCCCGAAGGCGCTCTGGCAGCGGACATGGCGGCGCGGCAGAAGGGGTTCGTCCTGGCCGGCACCGACGCCATCCCGAGTCAGGCGTTGTTCTTCGCCATCGCCGATCAACCCTTGATCGGCGAGGAGACGTTCGCACTCGGTCCCTACCTTGGCGCCGGGGGCATGCAGCGCGCCAGCTTGCGCGTCCAGGACCTCCTCCGCGTGGCCCTGATCGTCATCATCTTGATTGGCACCCTCTTGCGTACGTTCGGGATCGGTCTGTGAGAACCGGCCTGCAGATCATCTGGACGGCGATCGCGATCGGCTTCGGCCTGATCGTCTTGCAGGGGTACTTCATCGATATTCCCGGACTGGAGAGCCTGCGCACCATCATTCTGCAATGGGCCGTGATCCTGGCGGCGGCCGCCCTCTTGTTCGGGCTGGGCAACTTGATGGCCGTCCATCTCGCCAAGATCGGGGGTCAGGAGCCCGGTTGGCCGTATAGTGCCTTGCTCGTGGTGGCGTTGGTGGGCACTCTCATCGTCGGCCTGCTCTTCGGCCAAGAGAGCACCCTGATCCTTTCCCTCTTCCAATACGTCCAGCAACCGGTCGAAGCAACACTCGCCGGGTTGCTTGCGATCAGCCTGACCTTGGGCGCGGTCCGCCTGCTCTCACGCCGGCGCGACTTGCGGACGACGGTCTTCCTGGCCACGGCGGTCATCGTAATGCTGGGAACAGGACCCTGGTTGATCGGCAACAACCAGGGCTTCCAGCAGATCTTCACCGGAGCAAGGGCGTGGGTGAGCCAGGTCTGGGCCACAGGCGCCGCCCGCGGACTCCTGCTGGGCGTCGCGCTGGGAGCCACGGCCACAGGATTGCGCGTGCTCCTTGGGGCCGACCGGCCGTACGGGGACTGAGCCGTGGATGTAGTCCGCTGCCAGATGTGCCAGACGGAGAACGAGATTGGCGCCGAGTTCTGTCGTCTGTGCCATGCGCGCCTTCCAGAGACTCCGATAGGTCCGCCGCCGGAAAGCGAAGGCGAGGCAGTCTCCGATGCCGGTCAGATGCCGGACTGGTTGTCGCGGCTTCGGCAAGAAGTGAGCGGGGAGACTCCATCATCCCCGCCGCCGGAGAAACCTGCGGCCGATGACGGACTCGAGTGGCTCGGCGAGATGCCCCAGGTCGTCGGAGAAGAGGAGGGGCCTCCGCCTGGAGAGGTCCCCGAGTGGGTTGGCGAAACGCAGCCGCCATCGGGGGCGCAGGAAGGGGAAGTCCCGGAGTGGCTTGCGCGAATTCGTGCGAAGGCCAAGGGTTCGGATGCTCCGGAGGCCGAAGGGACCGTGGAGCCGTTTCAGGAGCCGGAAGCCGACGAGGCGATGGCTGAGGAGTCGCCGCCGGGTCCTCCACCACCGGTTTCCGAAGGCGCCCCGGTCATCGGGGAGGAGCAATCGGACTCGCTTGGCTTGCCGGAATGGCTGATGGGAGCCCAGGCGCAAGAGCAGGCGCCGGAGAAACCATCCGAGCCCGAGCGGCCTGCATGGCTCGAAGGCGTGACCTCGGACGAGAGCCAGGAGCTCCCCCGGGTGCCGGCCCTTGTCATCGAGTCCGACGAAAGCGGCGTCCCCGCTGATATCGATCTCTCCGACATCTCGTCCGCGATCCCCGACTGGATGGCCGAAGATGCACCGGCGGAATCCAAGCCCGACCGGCCCGACCTTGCACCGGCGACGCTTCCGGCCTGGCTCGAAGCGATGCGCCCGGTCGACACCTTCCGCTCAGTCGTTGAATTCGACTCGACCGAAGAACAGGCCGTGGAGGCCGCCGGACCCCTGGCCGGCCTGCGAGGGGTGCTGCTCGCGGAGCCGGTCGTGGCTATGCCGCGTGCGCCCACCGGCGAGACCACGCGGTTGGACGTCAATGAGAAGCAGTTTGCCCAGGCGGAGCTCCTCCATCGACTCGTGGAACAGGAGAAGCAAGAGGCCCGACCCCGCCCGGCCGAGCGCCGGCGCCCCGGTGTCCTTCGTTGGGTAGTCGGCGCTTCCCTGCTCGTCGCCGTGGGCCTTCCGGCGATCCTGGGCTTCCCCTCCTTTGATCTGCCGGCCTTCGCGCCCGTCGACTTGGCATCCCTCGTGGGCCTGGTCGAGACGATCCCGGCCGAGTCGACCGCCCTGTTGGTGTTCGACTACGAGCCGGGCATGACGGGAGAGATGGAGGCCGTGACGGGGCCCCTGGTTTCGCATCTGATGGAGCGCGGAATCGTGATGGCGACCCTCTCGACCCGCCCGGGAGGTCCGGCTCTGGCCGAACGGCTGATGGCGCGGGTCGGCGCGACCCACAACTACATCCGCGGAGAGGACTTCGTCCACCTTGGGTACTTGCCGGGCGGACCGGCTGCGGTGGAGTTGTTCGCCACGGCTCCCCAGGAGGCGGTCCCCTCGGGATACCTGCAAGATCCCGAGGCGGGGAGCGTTTGGGAGAGCCCGGTCCTCACCGGCGTGCAGGCCTTGTCAGATTTCGCCGTTCTCGTAGTTATCACCTCGGGGTCGGACGATGCCCGGGTGTGGATCGAGCAGGCTCAGCCGCATCTAGGGGGGAATCCGCTGGTGGCGGTGGTCAGCGCCGGGGCCGAACCGCTGGTGCGACCGTACTATGAGTCGACCGCGCCCAAAGTCGCCGGCATGCTGAGCGGCTTGACGTCGGCCACCGCCTACGAGCAACGGCTCGGGCGGCCTTCGCTCGCGCATGCGCGATGGAGTTCCTACGGCTTGGGGCTCCTGGCCGTCGAGGTCTTGATCGTGCTGGGCGCCCTGGGCGGCTTGACCTCGCTGGCCCTGCGGTTGCGACGCTAGACGATGGAAACCCTCCTCGATCCCGTTCTGATCGAAACGCTTGGCACCGTGCTGGCCGCTCTCCTCACGGTGATGGTCCTGACTTACGTCCTGGGTGACAATGCCTTCTTCCGCACGGCGACCTTCCTGTTCGTCGGAGTTGCCGGCGGCTACGCCGGCGCGGTCGCGTGGTACGCCGTCCTGCAACCAACGCTCGTCGCGCCAGTCCTGGCACTGGACCCGGGCTTCCTCTTCGGCAGCGGATTCCTCACCGATTGGGCAATCCCCTTGTTCCTGGTCGTTCTGCTCTTCCTGCGCCTGGTCCCGGGCGCAGGAAGACTGGGTTCGCTGCCGGTGGCGATTCTGCTCGGTGTGGGTGCGGCTTCCGTGGTGGGCGGAGCGATCACGGGGACGATCGTCCCCCAAACCTTGGCGGCGATGGAGACGCTCAACCCGTTTGCCGTAGCGCCGGCGACGGGGGAGGCCGGCCTGGAACGGCTGGGCAACGCTTTGATTGTCCTGGTTGGGACCGTGAGTACGTTGGCGTACTTCGGTTTCGGCGTGAAGCGCGGCGATGAGCATGGGCCGCGCTGGACGATCCAGCGCGTGAAGACGCCGATCGGGTTTGTTCCCGTTCCCTGGCCCCTCTTCCCCTTCCTTGGTGAGATCTTCATCGCGATCACCTTCGGCGTGATGTTCGCCGGCGCGCTGAGCGCCTCGCTGCTCTACCTCACGGAGCGGGTCCAGTTCCTGGGGAGCGCGATCCAGTTTCTCCTGGGCGGCCTGGGGATCGCCCCATGAGCTCGTACATGGAAGCCGAGACCCTTCTGGCAATCGATGTCGGGAGCGTCAACACGCGTGCCAGCCTGTTCGATGTCGTGGATGGCCGCTACCGATTGGTGGCCACCGGTCGGGCGGCCTCGACGGCCGACGCCCCGCTGTTCGATGTCAGCGAAGGCGTGCGGATGGCCCTGGAGCACGTTCAGTCTGTCACCGGGCGGCGATTGATCGATGAGACGGAATCGCTGATCATGCCGGCCACCGGAGCGGGAGCCGGGGTGGACGCGTTCGTGGCCACGGCTTCCGCCGGACCGCGGGCGCGCACCCTACTCGTCGGGCTGATGCCCGGTGTTTCGCTGGACAGCGCCCGTCGTCTGGCCGCCTCCTGCTACCTCGAGGTCACCGGCGAGATCGGTTCGCTCGACCGCCGCCGTGAAGAAGAACGTCTCGACGCCATCGTCAAGGCCAAGCCGGATCTGGTTCTGCTCGTCGGCGGAACTGACGGTGGGGCCGCCCAATCCCTCGGGCGGATGGCTTCGATCCTGGATCTCGGGCTGTCGCTGCTTCCGGGTACGGAGAAGCCGCGTGTGGTCTTTGCCGGGAATCAGCGGATGGCGGCGGTCGTCTCGGAACGGCTCAGTAGCGCCGCCGAGGTCACAATCGCACCCAACGTCCGGCCGCGCTTGGAGGAGGAAGACGTCGCCTCCGTCCGACAGCGGTTGTCGGACGTCGTCCAAAGCGTCCGCTCCAGTCGGATTTCCGGCTTGGAGGAGCTCCGCCATTGGTCGGGCGGACATCTCTTGAATACCGCCGACGGTTTCGGACGCGTCATCCGCTATCTGAGCCACGTGTACGATTCGGGCAAGGGGGTGCTCGGGCTGGATCTGGGCGCAAGTCAGACGACGCTGGCCGCCGGTTTCGGCGGCGACTTGCGGCTGCACGTGCGCACGGATCTCGGGTTGGGCACGGCGGTGACCGGCGTTCTCCGGCACGGGACCGCGGCGGATGTCGCGCGATGGCTTCCGGTCCAGGTGCCGGAGCCGCGCATCCGGGACTACATCTTCAACAAGGCCCTTCACCCAGGCACTCTCCCTGTGCAAATGGAAGAACTGCACCTGGAGTACGCCATCGCTCGTGAGGTCCTTCGGATGACCTTGACCTCCGCCAGGGCGGATTGGCCGTCCGGGTGGAATCTAGAGGCCCGAGCCACCCTGGCCCCGCTGGAGCCGATCATCATCAGCGGTGGGGCGCTGTCGCGTGCGCCGCGACCTGGCTACGCCGCTTTGACGGTGCTCGACGCCCTCCAGCCGGTCGGCGTCTCAACCCTGATCCTCGACCCGCACAGCCTGACCCCGGCGCTGGGCGCGGCGGCCGGCGTATTGCCCCTGGCCACGGTGCAGGCCCTGGACTCGGGAAGCTTTGTTGCGCTGGGGACCGTCGTGGCGCCGATCGGCCAGGGTCGTCCAGGGAGGCCGGTCCTGCGCTTGCGGCTGGAGCGAGAGGGCGGGGAAACGACCGAAGGCGTGGTCCGATTCGGGCAACTCACGGTCCTGCCCCTCCGGCAGGGGGATTTTGGCAAGCTGACCCTGCGGCCTGAGCGGGGTTTTGACGTGGGCTTGGGCGGCCCGGGGAAGGCGGGGGCGGTTCGCGTGAGTGGCGGGGCGGTCGGCGTGATCATCGACGCTCGAGGTCGACCGCTTGATCTGGACAGAGATGGGGGCCGCTGGAGGGATCTGGTACAGAAATGGCTGTGGGACATCGGGGCGTTGGAATGAGTTGCGGCACCGGTCTTGCATCTAGGCCTGCGAGGCGAGAGCCAGCATGTTGCCATTGACGCACGTCGTGCCGATGACCACCATCCGCCGGGAGCGTCAGCTGCCCTTCCCCGGCGCTGTGGTCGTGCGCATGAATGAGAAGGTTCAGGCTGGCGACGTCCTAGCGGAGGCCGAGCCGGCGGCCCGCTTCTACGTCCTAGACCTCACCCGGGCCCTGGGGCTCCCGCCGAAGGAAGCCGCCCGGCACTTGCGGCGAGAGCGTGGCGAGCGGGTCGATGCCGGCGATGTCTTGGCGGGGCCTGTCGGGGTGGCCCGACGTGTCGTGCGGGCGCCGGCGGCGGGCGAGATCGTCGCCGTGCAGGACGGCCGGGTGTATTTCGAAGCGAAGGGCGCGGTCGTCCCGATGCGGGCGAGCTTCTCCGGCGTTGTCGTTGGGACGGACGGGTTCCAGAGTGTGACGATCGAAACCAGCGGAGCGCTGGTGCAGGCGGTGTGGGGGAACGGGAAGGAAGATGGAGGCGTCCTTCGCCAGGTCGCCTCGGCAGGATCCGAGAAGTTGGAGCCGGAAGCGTTCGACTTGAGCCTGCGGGGTGCCGTGCTCCTGGCGGGGATGTGCTCCCATCCCGGTACCTTGAAGCAGGCCGGGGAACTGGCCGTGCGGGGCCTGATCCTGGGGAGCTTGGCGGCCGATCTCGTTCCGCAGGCTCGCCGCTTGCCGTTTCCCTTGATCGTGACTGAAGGCTTCGGCGAGATCCCGATGAACCATGCGGCGTTCTCGCTGCTGACGACGAACGTCGGGCGTGAGGTGGCGTTGGATGGGAGGGTCGGGGGGCCCTACAGCGCCCAGCGTCCGGAGGTGATTATCCCCTTGTCGGCGACGCGTCAGGTGTCGTTGCCGGACGAGATCATTCCTTTGAATCCGGGAGTACGGGTACGGGTGGTGCAGGCGCCACATCGGGGAGCCATCGGCGTGGTTCGGGAGATCCCATCGCGCGCAGTGGTGTACCCGAGCGGCATCCTTGCCCGCAGCGCCCGAGTCGAACTCGAGGGCATTGGGCCGGAGATGGTCCCGCTGGCTAATCTGGAGATCCTGCAGTAGGCTAGAGCGTCGGGGCCCGCCGGGAGGAGGCACAGACATGGCAGAGGATTTCGAGGTTGGTGGTCTTCCACCGGAGGAATCATCGAACCGAACCTTCCTGTACGCCGCCGGTGGGATCGGACTGCTGATCCTCATCTCGATCGGCTGTTTGGCGGGGTATGTCCTGTTCCTCCAGCCTCAGCAGCTCGCCGCGCGGAACGCGGAGCGGACTCAGATCGCTCTGCAGAACACTGAGGTAGCGGCCCAAATCACGCAGACCGCCGGGGCGCGCTTCCCCTCCCCGACGACTCCACCGACGCGCACACCGGCCCCGACCAACACCGCGACGCCGACGCAGGTCGTTGTTGTGGCCTCGCCAACGGCGACGGTCGCACCATCGACACTCGACCCGGCCCAGGCCACCGCCGCAGCGCAGGCGACCCTCCTGGCGTTGACCCCGTCGCCGACAGTCACGGCGTTGCCGACGACCGGTTTCGCCGATGAAGGCGGCTTTCCGATGCTGATCGTCCTCGCCGGGGTCCTGGTGGCGGTGGTCGTCGTCGCCCGGCGGATGCGGATGCGTCCGGTCGCCTGAGCGACCATCCCGCTGATCCCTTCAGGGCCAGCCTTAGGCTGGCCCTGTTGTATGATGTGGGTCAGACGGACCAGGCGCTTCGCCAGTTCCGGGGTTAAATGAGGTTGGGACTGACTTGGGCGCTGGACCGCGTACCCGCCGCCAGATGACAATATGAATCG
>DATIPT010000096.1:0-8478 GCA_035471625.1 Anaerolineales bacterium | reverse complement strand
TTCATCTTGTAGCGCTTGTTGATCCCGATCAGGACGGAGGTCAGCCCTTCGGCGACGATCGAGTTCTGGAGCGGACCGGCGTCCCAGCCGACGATCCCGGCGGCTTCCACCAGGCGCAGCACCTGGTCCTTGGCGTCCTTGTCATCTCCACTGACGAGGACGTCGCAGGCGACGGGACTGTCCTCGACCAGGTTCTCATGCGAGATGTTCTGGAACGCCGAGACGACGCGCACCTCCGGCCCCAGGATCGCCTGAGCCTCCTGGGCGGCGCTGCCGCCGGCCGGGATGTGGACCGCCGAGACCTTGGGTGGTTGGAGGGGAACAGTCACATCGACCAGAACCTTCCCGGTGAGGTGGTGCTTGACCGACTCAAGTGCGGAAGCATGCGCGGCGTACGGAACGGTCAGGACGGCGATATCGCAGGCGGCGGCCGCGTCGGGATTGAGCATCCCCCGCACCGGCTCACCGCCAAGGCGTTCGTTGAGCGCCTGCGCCGCCGCTTCGGCCTTCTCAGCCGCACGCGATCCGATGATGATGTTGTATCCGGCGCGGGCCCAGCGATAGCCGAGGCCCCCACCTTCCTTGCCGGTCCCTCCGAGCAGCGCCAGCGTCAGGATCATCCGTTGGTCTGTCATTCGAACTCCTCAGTCGTCCGCCGGAACGAAGGTTGCGTAGCGCTTCCACGCTTCCGGTGCCAGCACCTGCGCCCGCGACGTGATCTCGTCCTCATCAAGCGTCTGCAGGACGCGGTCCCTCATCAGGACCTGCCCGGCGACGATTGTCGTCGTCACCATCGACTCGTGGAACCCAAAGATGATGTGCCACGGCAGGTTCCCGGCCGTCAGAGGGGTCGTCGGGTGATAGTCCACCAGGATCAGGTCGGCGACGGCGCCCGTCTCGATCACGCCGATCGGTTCCCCAAAGGATTGCCCCGCCAACGCGGCATTGTTCACCGCGCCGATCTCGGCCAGCAGGTCTCCCGGCATCCGACGCGGATCCCGATGCCAGACCTTGTGCAGCAGGTAGGCCGTCTTCCATTCTTCCCACATCGCGTTCGAGAACCCGTCGTTCCCGAGGGCGACGCGGACCCCGGCCCGGTGGAGCGACTCGATCGGCGCCGCCCCCACCCCGTTGTTCATGTTCGAGCGCGGCTGATGCGAGACCCACGTGCCGGTCGCCCGCAAGATCTCCGCTTCCCGGGCGTCGGTGTGGACGCCGTGGGCCGTGATCGTGTTCGGGCCGAGAATTCCGTGCTTGTGCAGCCGGTCGACGACGCGCAGCCCCGACTTGGCCAGGCTGTCGTACTCATCAGCCTCGTGCTCGGCGACGTGGATGTGAAATCCCGTACCCGAAGGGGCCGCCTGGCGGCAGGCATCGAGGCTCGCGTCCGAGAGCGTCAGGCTGGCATGCAGGCCGAACAACCCCTGGATCCGCCCCTGGGCGACGCCCTTTCGACACCGCTCGAGGAACCGGACGTTCTCGCGGATCCCGGCTTTCGCCCGCTCCGGACCGTCCCGGTCGGTCACTTCATAGCACAAGACAGCCCGCAGCCCGCTCCGCTCAACGGCCTCGGCGATCACGTCGAGCGAGCCGTCGATGGCGTTCGGGGAGGCGTGGTGATCGATGAGCGTGGTCGTCCCGTGGCGGATGGCATCGACCAGGCAGACCTCGGCCGAAGCGCGGACATCTTCCGGGCCGAGAGACTTGTCGAGCGGCCACCACAGCTTGCGCAGGATCTCGGGGAAGTCTCGCGGAGCCCGGCCGGGGATCGCCATCCCCCGGGCAAAGGCCCCATAGAAGTGGGTATGAGCGCAGATGTTGCCTGGCATCAGAAGCTGTCCGCCGGCATCGAGCCGGTCCACGCCCGCATGCTTGGCCAACATTTCTGCTTCCGGCCCGATCGCGGCGATGCGGCCGTCGGAGACCAGGATGCCCTGGCCTTTCAAGATCCGATTTGCCGGGCCCCAGGTGATGATCGGTGCGTTGTGAATCAGCATGGGTCCGCCTCCGGGAGATCGCCTCGCCGCGCGATCTCGAGGGCCAGCCAGTCTTGATCCACCGGCAGCCGCCGGATGCGGACGCCGGTGGCGAAGGCGATGGCATTGGTGATCGCCGGCGTCGTGGGGATCGAGACGATCTCCCCGACGCCCTTGGCGCCGTGCGGTCCATCGGTCGTCGGGTGCTCGACGACGATCGAGACGATCTCGGGTGTGTGGTGGATCCCCGGCATACGGTAGCGAGCGAGCCGGTCGGTGAAGACGCGCCCGTCTTCGACAATGAACTCTTCGGTCAGGGCGTTGCCCAGCCCCATCATCACCCCTCCCTCGACTTGGCCGAGGAGACCCAGAGGGTTGATGGTCCGGCCGACGTCGTTGGCGGCGATCACCGTCAGGACCCGGACCTCCCCGGTCTCGGTATCGACTTCGATCTCCGCCGCCTGCGTGGCGAAGGAGAAGGCGAAGTGGATCGGTCCATCGGTCCCGAGCGGCTGGGTCTCGGGCGCCCAGTACTCGTAGGCGGCGCGAGTCTGCCGGCCTTCGGACTTCATCATCCGCACGACGTCGGCATAGGCAAGCTGCTGGCCGTCGACCTGAGCCAGCCCCTCGACGAAACGAACCTGATCCGGGGGACAGTCGAACCGTTCGGCGAGGGCGGCGCTCATCGCCTGGCGGACCCCCTCGGCGGCATAGCGGACGGCGTTCCCGGTGACGTACGTCTGGCGGGAGGCCGTCGTCGGACCGCCGTCCGGGGTGAGATCGGTATCGGAGAGAAGAACGTGGATCCGGTCGGGAGGCAGCCGAAGCTCCTCCGCGGCGATCATCTGGAGTACGGCGACCAGGCCCTGCCCGATCTCCGCCGACGACGTCCGGACCTCGGCCGATCCGTCGTCATACAGCTCGACTTCGGCGGACGCTCGATCCGGCGCTCCGCCTCCCAGGCCGGTGTTCTTGTAGGAGGCGGCGAAGCCCCAGACCCTTCGTAGATTCGGACGGCCGGCGACGAGCCGCGGCTTGAAGGGGTCCCCGCCGGCCCGCAGCCGCATCTCGGCTTCGACGCGGTCGATGCACTCGACCAGGCCGACGCTCTCCGTCAACCGCTGGCCGGTGTTCGTGACCGATCCGACCCGAAGGGCGTTCCTCCGGCGAATCTCCACCGGGTCGAGCCCGAGTCGCCCGGCCAGCTCATCCATGATCGACTCGATCGCGAACGCCGACTGCGTCACGCCGAATCCGCGGAAGGCGCCGGCTGGCGGGTTGTTGGTGTACATGGCGTAGCAGTCGGCCTTGACGTGGGGGACAACGTACGGCCCGGCCGAGTGCGTCGTGGCGCGCGTCATGACCTTGTCACCCAGCGAAGCGTAGGCGCCGGTGTCGCCGTACAGCTCGGTTTCGCAGGCGGTCAGCGTGCCGTCCCGGTGCGCCCCGATCCGGACGCGCACCTGGGTGGCGTGCCGCTTCGGGTGAACCAGAAGGCTCTCGTGCCGATCGTAGAGGATCTTGACCGGCCGGCCAGTGGCCTGGGCCAGCATCGCGGCGTGGATCTGGCCGGCGATGTCTTCCTTGCCGCCGAAGCCGCCTCCGATCAGCGCGCCGATCACGCGGACCTGGTCCTGGCGCAGGCCGAGGCACCGGGCGACATCTTCCCGATCGGCATAGGGGATCTGCGAGCCGACGACGACTTCGATCCTCCCGTCGGGAAGGGGCCGGGCGATCGAGCACTCCGGCTCGAGGTAGGCGTGCTCGGTCATCGCGGTATGGAACGTCTCATCGAGCACCAGGTCGGCTTCGGCGAGGCCGGCGGCGACGTCTCCTTTGCGGACCTTGATGTGCTTCAGCAGGTTCCCGCTCTCGTGAAGGACCGGCGACCCCAGCTGGCGGCTCTGGACCGGATCATGGACGACCGGCAGCGGCGCGTATTCGGCGACGATCCGCCTGAGCGCCCGTCGAGCGGCCTCCTCATCATCGGCAGCCACGATGGCGACGGCATCGCCGACGGTGCGAACCTTCTCACCCACCCCGACCAGCACCGGCCAATCCTTGACCACCAGGCCGTGGTTGTGTTCCCCGGGGATCTCCGCGGCGGTCAGGACAGCCCGCACTCCGGGCATTCGGCGGGCGGCATCGACCTCCAACCGGCGTAGGGTCGCGTGAGGGATTCCGGCCCGCAGTGTCTTGCCGATGAGCATCCCGGGGTAGCGGAAGTCGTCGGTGTAGAGCGCCGCCCCTGTCACCTTGGCGACGGCGTCCGGCCTGGGCCGGGTTCTTCCGACGACTTCGGTCGTCTCCGATTGCGGCAATTCGGGTGGGTCGATCGGGGCTCCGGTGCGCATCGCCTCGCCCGCCGCCTGAACGGCCCGAACGATCGTCGGGTAGCCGGCGCACCGGCAGAGGGTGTCCTTGAGCGCATGGCGGATCTCGTCGGCAGTCGCGTCGGGCTTCGTCTCAATCAGGGGAAGCGCCGCCATGATCTGTCCGGGAATGCAGAACCCGCACTGGACGGCCCCGAGCGCGACGAAAGCCTCCTGGATCGGGTGGAGCCTGTCCTGCGAAGCGACCCCTTCGATGGTGCGGATCCGCCGGCCGTCGGCCTTGGCGGCCGGTACCGCGCACGACATGACCGGGCGGTTGTCGAGCAACACCGTGCATGCCCCGCATTCGGCCTCGTCGCACCCGATCTTGGTCCCGGTGAGCCCGAGCCGCTCCCGAATCAAGTCTGAGAGCATCTCTCCGGGGCGTGGTTCGAGTTCGTAGGCGACGTCGTTGACCCAGACTCTCATCCGGCCTCCAGGGCCTGGCCGGCCCGGTCGAGGGCCACAGTGACGACGCGCTTGAGGACGACCCCGGAAAGGTGCCGCCGATACTCCTTCGTCGCCCGGTGCGGGCTGGTGCGGAAGCTGGCATCCTCCAGCATGGCTGCGGTCACTCCGGGCCAATCGATCTCCTGGATCGAACTCCCGAGAAGGGCCTTCTCCGCCTGCGGGCAACGACGTGGGGTCGGACCCGACGGCCCGCAGGAAAGCCGGACCGCCTCGATCGAGCCGTCCGCCGCCAGGCGGATCCAGCAAGCCATATTGAGAATGGCGATCGCGACGCCCTGGGGCCTCATCACCCGGACGAAGGCCGAGCCTTCCCGCAGACCACTCAGGGCCAGCCGGAAGCTGACGAGGATGTGACGCCGCCGATCGAACGACGTGCTGCCCGGCCCGGCGAAGAGCCGCGCGAGAGGAACCCACTCCCGGCCTCCGCTCGAGGCGAGCTCGGCCTGGGCGTCTAAGGCCATGAGGGCGATGGTCCCGTCGGCCGCCGGGAGCGCATGGGCGACATTGCCTCCCAGCGTGGCGACGTTCCGGACCTGGGGTCCACCGATCAGGCCGCAGGCCTCGGTCAGGGCCGTTGCCCGCTCTTGCAGGACGCGGTGGTCGGCGATCTCGGCCAGAGGGACGGCCGCCCCGATCTTGGCGAAGCCATCCTCAATCGTCAGGGTTGTGAGCTCGGGAATTCCGGTGACATCGACGAGTGTCTCGACGGCGGGTTGCCGACCTTGCTGGATATCAAGCAGCAAGTCAGTGCCTCCGGCAACGAGCCGCGCCTCTCCATTGGCTGACTGGAGAGCGGCCAGCGCTTCCTCGACCCCTTCCGGCTGAAGGTAATTCTGCCAGTCCATCACCCAGACCAGACGACGAGGTGCGTGGAGCCGGAGGCACTTCTCGATGAGCGGGGATGCTCAACGCCGCCGCTGGGTCCGCCCCGCGACGACCGCCGGCTCGAGGGTCAATCCGATTCTAGCAGACCACCCGGCAGGGGGCAATCAGACCGCCCTCCTGGCTCGGGCGAGACCGTCAGGCAGCGGCGCGATCGGTCAGGTTGAGCCCTTCGTCCAGGATCGCCATGCCTTCGGCAAGCTCGTCCTCGGTGGTGATCAGCGGCGGGACGATCAGGATCGTGTTCCAGTGGATGACGACGTACAGCCCCCTGTCCAACAGGAACTTCTTCAAGCCCATCATCTCAGGGCTCGTCCCGTTGAAGGGCGCCATTGGCTCCCGGGTGCGGCGGTCTCGCACAAGTTCGACTGCGGCGAACAGGCCGATCGACCGGACGTCGCCGACCGAACGGTGGCTTTCCCCGAGTTCGGCGAGGGACCGGGCCAGGATCTTGCCAATCGCCCCAGCCCTCTCCACCAACCCGAGATCCCGCATCACCTCGATGTTGGCGATGGCGGCCGCCAGGGAAAGCGGATGGCCGTTGAAGGTCAGGCCGCCCTGGTAGACCCTGTGGTCGAAAGTCGAGGCGACCTTCTCTGTCATGGCGACAGCCCCGAGCGGGGCATAGGCCGAGGTGATCCCCTTCGCCATCGTCATGAGGTCGGGAACGACGTTCCAGTGTTCGACGGCGAACCAGGCTCCCGTGCGGCCGAAACCACTCATGACCTCGTCGCAGATCAGCAGGATCCCGTTGCGGTCGCAAAGCGCCCGGACGCCCTGCAGATAGCCGTCCGGCGGGACGATGACGCCATTCGTCCCGGTGACGGTCTCGACCAGGATGGCGGCGATGGTTTCCGGGCCTTCCAGCTGGATCGTCTCCTCCAGTTGAGCGAGATAGTCCTGGGCGAACTCGGCGTCATCCGAAGGCGGGCGGCCGCGATGGAGGGCCGAGCGGTAGCGATAGGGATCGAAGAAGTGAACGACGCCCGGCATGACGAGCGGCTCCCAGGCCCAGCGCCGCGGATCTCCGGTTGCGGCGATCGCCCCGTAGGTAGCGCCATGATAGGAGCGGTAGCGAGCCAGGATCTTGTGGCGGCCCGTGGCTGCGCGAGCCAGCTTGATGGCGTTCTCGGTCGCCTCGGCCCCGCCGAGGGTGTACAGGAACCGATCGAGGCCCGGAGGCGTAATCTCGGCCAGCATCTTCCCGAGCACGGCGCGCGGCCTGGTGGCCATCGCCGCGGCGGCGAACTCCAGTTCGCGCGCCTGGTTGGTGATCGCGTCGATAACGTATTGATTCCCGTGCCCTATATTCGAGCACATCATCATCGAGTTGAAGTCGAGATAGCCCTTCCCGTTTGCATCCCAGAAGCGGACGCCCTCAGCCCGGACGACGGGGATCGGATCGACCTCGGCCTGGGCGGACCAGGTCCAGAAATTGTGTTTGCGGGAGAGCGGTCCGATTTGATCAGGGGGGAGATCAGAGAGTGCGCTCATCGTGTTCCTCGGCGTCTGGCGGCGATCAGATGGCGGGCATGCCCGGTTTGCGATGGACGAACCGTCCCATGCCTGGGCCGCCCAGCCATTCGCCATCATCGACGATCGGCCGGCCCCGCAGGAAGACGGTCCGGGGGAAGCCGACGAGGTCCCAGCCTTCGTAGAGGTTGTAGTCGGTCCGATGCTGAGCGACGGCGACGCCATATCGAACCCGTCGCTCCGGATCCCAGACAACGAGATCCGCGTCAGCACCGGGTTGGAGCGAGCCCTTCTTCGGGTGGAGGCCGAAGATCCTTGCCGGGTTGGCCGAGGTCAGGGCGACGAACTGGTTTGGCGTCAGCCGTCCGGAGCCAACCCCGTGAGTCCACAGGACCGGCAGGCGATCGCCCACCCCGGGCGTGCCATTGGGGATCTTGGTGAAGTCGGCCGCTCCCAGCTCCTTCCCAGGGATGGCGATGCGATGTCCTTCGTACTTGATCGGCGTCGTCCCATCGAAGAAGAACGGGCAGTGGTCTGTGCCGACCGTCTGGATCACGCCATCGGTGAGCCCATTCCACAGGCCGGCCTGGTCGGCTTCGGTGCGCATCGGAGGCGAGCAAACCCACTTGGCGCCATCGGTCTGGCGCAGGTGGTCGATGGTGAAGAACAGATACGGCGGGCAGGTCTCGCCCATGACCGGGAGACCGCGCTCGCGGGCATAGCGTAGCTGATCGACTTCGCCGGTGGTGTTCATGTGGACGACGTAGAGCGGAGACCCTGCCTGAGCCGCGAGGGCGATGCCGCGCAGGACGGCTTCGACGGCGCCCCAGGCAGGCCGGGTGAGGGCGTGCCATTCCGGCGAGGTATGGCCGGCGGCGAGGGCCTCCCGGGTCAGGACGTCGATCACGTCCCCGTTCTCGGCGTGGAGCATTGTCAGGAGGCCGTGCTCGGCGCCCTTCCGCAGGACCTGGAAGATCTCGCCATCCTGGAGACGCAGCTTGCCATTGTAGGCGGAGAACACCTTGAGCGTCGTGATCCCAAGTTCCGGCAGCCGCGGGATCTCCTCGAGCACCCCGTCATCGAGGCGGGTGATGTTCATATGGAAGGAGAAGTCGATAGCGGCTTTGGGATCGGCCTTGGCGTGCCACTCATCGATGCCGGCTCGGAGCGGACCGGCGGCAGGCGTGTTGACGAAGTCGATGACGGTCGTAGTTCCGCCGAAGGCGGCCGCCTTGTGGCCGGTGTAGTGGTCGTCCGACGAGACCGTATCGAACATCGGCAGGTCGAAGTGCGTGTGCGGGTCG
>DATIPT010000095.1:0-34290 GCA_035471625.1 Anaerolineales bacterium | reverse complement strand
GACCCGCAAGAGCACACGCGGCTCCTCACGATCGTCCCGACGCGGTGAGTCCGCCGCCGGGCGAACCGCGTGGGACGCCGCCGGCTGGCTTCGAGATCATGGGGACGACGCCGGGGCCCTAGTGCTGGGTGCAATCGCCCTGCTGACCCTGCTCGGGATGCTCGGTTTGACCAAGGGATCCTTGATCGATGCGTGGGTGGAAGGGCTTCAGAAGTGGCTCGGGTGGTTCGCCTTCATCGTGCCGGTCACTCTGGGGCTTGGTGCGGTCGCCCTGGGGCGGAGGCGGTTGGGCGTTCCGTGGGAGATTCCCTGGCCCCGGATCGTGGCACTGGAGATCGCGCTCTTCGCGGGCATGGGGGCATTGGCCCTCGCCGCGGACTTTGGCCTGGCCGAGAGCGAGGCCGGGAGCGGAGGAGGCCTGATCGGTTGGGGAGTTGGCACCCTGGTCTCGGGCGTCCTGGGTCGCTGGGGCGGCCTGGTCGCCCTGGCTGCGATTGCCGTCGGAGCGACGGTCCTCGGGATGATGGCAGCGACGGCTCGCATCGCCGTTGCCCAGGGTCTGCGGACCAGCCGCGAAGAAGACGAGTGGTTGCCCGAGCCAGATCCGCTCGAGGCGCTGGCGGCGGAAGACCGTCCGAAGGAAGCGCCGGAAGATGCCCGGCCGTCCAAGGAACCCGCACGCAAGCCGGCTTCGACGCCGCGCCGGGCTTCTCGCTGGAGCCGGGACAAGCGACTGCCAGCCTTCGATCTCCTCGACCGCACGGAGACTCGCCGGGCGACTTCGAAGGAGATCTCTCAGATGGCGGCCGTGATCGAGCGGACCCTCGGCGACTTTGGCATCCCGGCCAAGGTCATCGACCACCGGACCGGCCCTTCGGTTACGCAATTCGCCGTCGAGCCTGGATTCATCGAGCAGACCGGCGCCGATGGCGCGGTGAAGCGCCAGAAGGTCCGCGTCTCTCAGATTTCGAGTCTCGCCGACGATCTGGCGCTGGCCCTCTCCGCGCCGACCATCCGCGTGGAAGCGCCGGTACCCGGGCATGCCTACGTCGGGATCGAAGTCCCTCACCGGCGAGCCGCCCTCGTCAGCTTGCGGGCGGTGATGGAATCGGAAGCGTTCCAGCGGATTAACTCCCCCCTGGCGATCGCCCTCGGTCGGGATGTGGCCGGCGAGCCGGTCGCCGCCGATCTGGTCGGCATGCCGCACTTGCTCGTTGCCGGGACGACGGGCTCGGGCAAGTCGGTGCTGATGACCTCGATTGCTGCCTGTCTGCTGCTCAACAACACGCCGGCTGATCTCCAACTCGTCCTCATCGACCCCAAGATGGTCGAGATGGTTCGGTTCAATGGGGTCCCCCACCTGGTCGGCCGGGTGGAAACCGACCTGAATCGCATCGTCGTCGTCCTTCGGTGGTGCACGCAGGAAATGGATCGACGCTACCGGGAGCTCGAGAAAGAAGGCGCCCGCGATCTCGATGCCTACAATCGGAAGGTCGGCCGCCGCCGCGAAGGGCGCACCCTGCCTCGGTTGGTCGTCATGATCGACGAACTCGCCGACTTGATGATGATGGCCCCCGATCAGACCGAACGGACCCTTGTGCGGCTGGCCCAGATGGGTCGGGCCACTGGGATCCACCTCGTGGTGGCGACGCAGCGGCCCAGCACGGATATCGTCACCGGGTTGATCAAGGCCAACTTCCCGGCGCGCATTTCCTTCGCCGTTCCGTCGATGATCGACTCGCGGGTCATTCTGGACGGCCCTGGAGCCGAGACTCTCCTGGGGAAGGGTGACATGCTGTTCCTTTCTCCGGAGGCGAGCGCGCCGATGCGCCTCCAGGGGGTCTTCATCGGGGATGCAGAGGTGCGCCGTCTGATCGGCTATTGGGACGAGGCGGCGGAAGCCCAGGCCGGGTTGGACGAAGAGGGGGAAGACGAGGCCGCTCCTTGGGAAGACCTGATGGCTCGATCGGCAGAGCCCGATGCTGCCGACGAAGTTCTCGAGCAGGCGATCGCCCTGGTGCGCAAGACGGGACAGGCGAGTGCCTCAATGTTGCAGCGCCGCCTGCGGATCGGCTACCCACGCGCGGCGCGGTTGATGGACGAACTGGAAGAACTGGGGATCGTCGGCGGCTCGCAGACGGGAGGCAAGACGCGCGAGGTGCTCGTGCGTGACGAGGACAACGACGACGACGGCATTGACGAGGATGATGTCTAGCCACTGGCGGCCCACGCCGGTGCGAGCGTGACGCGGACCGTCGTCTTGACGCATGCCTCCCGCTGCGATAGCATGAACCGATACCTCGGCCGAGGAGATCCACGTGAGCGTAGATGAGCGCCTGCAAGAGGCGCGTCCGTCCTTTTCCGACGCCATGCGCGTCCGATTCAAGGGAGTGTTGGATCCGATCGCCGGCGCCCTGATCCGCCTCGGGTTGATGCCCAACACCATCACCCTCCTGGGCCTGGCGGGAAATATCATCGGTGCGTTTCTGTTGGCCGTCGGCAACTTCCTGGCCGGCGGGATCCTGGTCCTGATCATGGGGCCGATTGACGCCCTGGATGGCGCCATGGCCCGCTTGCGGAACGAGCCGACCGACTTCGGCGGCTTCGTCGATTCGGTCACGGATCGGTACTCCGAACTGATCATCTACGCCGGGCTGACGTACGCCTTTGTGTCCCAAGGCGACTCGCTGATGATCCTGTTGGCGTTCTTCGCCGCCGCCGGTTCCGTCCTCGTTTCCTACGTCAAGGCGCGAGCCGAATCCCTCGGCTACGACGGGCGCGGGGGTATCCTGACGCGTTTTGAGCGCTACCTGGTCCTCGCGCCGGCGCTGATCCTGTATGGTCTGGGCGTATCCCAGGCGGCGCTGGTCGGCCTGGTGCTGATCGCCGTGTTGGCCAACATCACTGCGTTGCAGCGGATCCGCGCTGTCCGAATCCAGGCACGACGACGCCTCGGCAAGTGAATCCCCAAACGGGCGGCCGAGACCGCCTTTCCGGCTGAGTGAGGTGAAGGCATGATCGACGCCTATGGGATCCATCTGGGACCGCTCTACTTCCGGTTCTACGGCATCATCCTGATGCTCGGGGCTCTCGCCGCCGCCCTGCTGGCGCGCTGGATGATGCGCCGCGACGGCCGGGATCCCGACCTGGTCTGGGACGCTTTCATGTGGGCCCTGGTCTTCGGGATCATCGGGGCTCGCCTGTACCACGTGTTCACCCCGTCGGAGAGCCTGCGCGCCCAGGGAATCGATACGATCTACTATCTGACCCATCCTCTCGAGATCCTGTTTACCTGGCGGGGCGGACTGGGTATGCCCGGGGCGATCCTCGGCGGAGCGGTTGGCCTGTTCATCTTCGCCCGGCGGCGCAGGATTTCTTTCGGGATGATCCTCGACTACGCTGCGCCCGGCGTCGCCCTGGCCCAGGCCATCGGGCGGTGGGGCAACTTCGTCAACCAGGAGCTGTATGGCCCGCCGACGGATCTGCCGTGGGGGATCTTCATCCGGCCGGAGAACCGGCTCGCCGGCTACATTGCCTACGAGCGTTTCCATCCTCTCTTCTTGTATGAAAGCCTGTGGAACCTCGGCCTGGCCTTGTTCCTGCTGTGGATATGGCGCCGATTCAAGGGCCGGCGCCTGGATGGAGATCTCTTCCTGGTCTACCTGATCGGATATCCCCTCGGGCGCTTCTTGCTCGAGTTCATCCGGATCGATATCGTCCGGGCCTACGGGTTGAATCTGAATCAGTCGCTGATGCTCCTGACGGCCATGGCGGCCGGTCTGGCGCTCTTCCTGCGGCACCGCCGCGCCCGAGCCGCGCCTCCATCGGGGTAGGGACGAGTAGGAGTGCCGTCGGATTGAGGGCGGCGCCTTCGCACTGCTATAATCCCGCGAGCATGCCCGATCTTCTCATCGAGGCGAAAGCTCTGACGAAGGACTTCGACGGCTTTCGGGCCGTCGAAGACGTCCATCTTGGAGTGCGTGCCGGTGAGATCGTCGCTTTGCTGGGCCCGAACGGGGCCGGAAAGACGACGACGATCCGGATGCTGGCGTCGCTTCTTGCGCCTACCCGCGGCACGGCGCGGATCGACGGCACGGATGTGGTCGAGGATCCGCAGACGGTCCGGTCCAAGATCGGTCTCCTGACCGAACACCATGGCCTGTACACTCGTATGCGCTCCGAGGAGTACCTCGAGTTCTTCGGGGGCGCCTACGGCATGACGGCGAATGCCGTCCGATCGCGCGCCGGGGTCCTGTTGGCTCAATTTGGCTTGGACGGTGATCGCAGCCGTCGACTGGGCGAGTATTCCAAGGGCATGCGCCAGAAGCTGGCCCTGGTGCGGGCCCTGCTCCACGATCCTCCGGTGCTGCTGCTCGACGAGCCGACGTCGGCGATGGATCCGTCCAGCGCGTTCCAGGTGCGCGAGAGCATCCGTGACCTGCGGCGGGCGTCCCGCGCCATCATCGTCTGCACCCACAACCTCAAGGAGGCCGAGGCCCTGGCGGACCGGATCGCGATCATCCGCGCTGGGCGGATTGCGGCCGACGGATCCTCAGCTTCGCTCAAGTCGGCCTACCTGGGCGGGAGAAGGATGGAAGTGCGCATAGCCGGAACCCTCAATGGCACTGTCGGGCTGCTCCCGGAGGGTGCAGTCCTGGAGGAAAGCGGAGTGGACTGGCTACGCTTCCGGTGTCAAGATCCCGAGCGGACGAACCCGTTGGTCTTGGAGTCGTTGGCCCGGGCAGGGGTGCGCGTCGTGACGCTTTCGGAGGTCGAGGGCGGGCTGGAGGACGTCTATCTCGAGGTGGTCGGGCGCCCGGGGGCGGGCGGATGACGGCCGAGGTTTCCCGTCGCGGGGCGACAGGCGGTGCCTGGTTGGTGGCCCGGCGCGAAATCCAAGACCAGAGTCGGGACTGGCGGATCCTGGCGCCAATTCTCCTTCTGACCTTGTTCTTTCCGCTCCTGATGAACTTCACGGCCCGCCTGGCGATCGATTTCGTCAACCGCTACGGCGCTCCCCTGATCGGGGACCGCCTGATCCCCTTCTTGCTCATGGTCGTCGGATTCTTCCCGATTTCGATTTCGCTTGTGATCGCGCTCGAGACCTTCGCCGGAGAACGCGAGCGGTTGTCGATCGAGCCGCTGCTGGTCACGCCCCTGACCAACCTGCAGCTGTACACCGGCAAGATGATCGCCTCGCTCGTGGCGCCGGTGCTGGCGGCCTACTTGGGGATCTTCGTTTACACCGCCGGCCTTGTCTTGCGGATCGGCTGGAGACCGCCTCCAGTGCTGATGGGCCAGGTCTTGTTGCTGACGACGGCGCAGGCTCTGGTCATGGTCTCCGGGGCGGTCGTCATTTCGTCCCTGACGACCTCGGTCCGTGCGGCGAACCTCCTGGCGTCGTTCATCATCATCCCGGTAGCCCAGCTCGTGATCCTGGAGAGCCTGATCATGTTCTGGGGTCGCTACGAAGTCCTGTGGTTGATCGTGGTCGGCTTGCTGGTTACGGCCGTTCTCCTGCTGCGCATGGGCATTCATCTCTTCAGCCGCGAAGAGTTGCTGGGTCGAGAGTTGGACATCTTGAGTCTGCGTTGGATTGGGAAGACCTTGCGCAAGCACTTCGTGGCCGGAGCGCGTGGCTGGGCCGACTGGTATGGGGGCCTGTTTAGGCGGAGTCTGGCCCCGAGCTGGCCGGCGGTTCTGCTCGTTGGGGTCATTCTCCTGGCGGGGTTTGCGGTCGGTGTGCGCCTCTCGGCCTCGTGGCCGCTGCCGGGGGAGTTGTTCAACCTGGCCGCTTCCGAGGAGGTCGTCCGGGCGAACCTCGACGCGTTGGGTTTTCTCCGCCCCGAGGGATGGGCCTGGGTCTTCAGCAACAACGTTCGGGCCATCCTGCTGGCAAGTGTGCTGGGGGCCTTCACATTCGGGGTCTTGGGCCTCGTCCTCCTTTCGGTCCCGCTTGTCATCCTGGGGTACCTGGCCGGGAATCTAGCCGCCGCCGGCGCTTCCGCCGCGACGCTGATGGCGGCTCTTGTCCTTCCGCACGCGCTGTTCGAGATCCCGGCGGCAATCCTCGCCGGCGCAGCCATCGTGCGATGGGGGATGGTCGTCGTCAGCCCGGCGGGTGGTCGCTCGCTGGGGGAACACTGGCTGAAGGGCATGGCCGAGTGGGCCAGACTCACCATCGGCCTGGTCCTTCCGCTCCTGGCCTTGGCAGCTCTTATCGAGGTCTTTGTGACCCCGGTCGTCGCGCTCCAGGTGCTCTTCGGAGGGTGAGGGATGGCTCGGCTGATCCTCCTGGGAACCTCGAACGCCGTCCCCACCGAACACCATGAGAACACTCACATGGTGCTCGTCACCGACGACGGCGCCGTCCTGATTGACTGCGTCAGCACACCGAACGTCAGGCTGGCCCGCGCCGGTCTGACCCTCGACTCGATCACCGACCTCATCCTGACGCACTTCCATCCGGACCACGTCTCAGGCGTGCCGCTGTTGCTGATGAATATGTGGCTGATGGGCCGCCAGCGACCGTTGCGGATCTACGGGCTGCATCACTGCCTTGAGCGTCTCGAAGACATGATGGGGTTCTACCACTGGGAGAACTGGCCCGACTTCTTCCAGGTTGTGTTCCACCGTCTCCCCGAACGCGAACGCGTGCTCGTCTTGGAGAAACCCGAAGTCCGGATCTTCTCTTCACCGGTGCGCCACATGGTCCCGACGATCGGGTTGCGGATGGAGTCGAAGAACGGCGACGGGGTGGTCGCCTACTCGAGCGATACCGAGCCGACGGCATCGGTCGTCCGGCTCGCCAGCGGCGCCTCAGTCCTGTTGCATGAGTCATCGGGGGGCGGCCCGGGGCACTCCACGGCCGCCCAGGCCGGGACGGTCGCACGCGAGGCGGAGGTCGGGGCGCTCCTGCTGATCCACTACCCGGCGGCGGAACTCGATGAAGAAAGCCTGCTCGAGCAGGCGCGAGCCGCGTTTCAGGGCGAGGTCGCGCTCGCCCGTGACTTCCAGGAAATCCGACTCTAGCGAAGGGTGGGGGGCTACGCTGCCGTCAGGGTGGCGTGCAGGAAGTGGAACTCCCCATGCGGGGGGATCAGCTCCTGGACCTCGACCACGCGGAACCTGCGATCCCCAATCCGAACGGTGTCCCCCGGCTTGGGCTCCTCGGCGGTATTCAGAATCGCACCGGGGTGTTCCTCCCCCTGCACGACGCAACTGACCTTGTAGATGGCGGCCACGGGCTTCTCCCTCACCGGCCTGCGAGCATGCGGTGGCGGAGTTTGAACGACAAATCGGCGGCCATGTTCCGCATCACGACGTAGCCAAGATGGGTATTCGCCTGGCAGAGATCGAGGAACGCTTCCCGTGGGAGCGCTTGGAGCAGGGTGCCATCGGTCAGGGCGCGCACCGTCGCCGACCGCGGACCCCGATCGACGAGAGCCATTTCCCCGACGATCTGCCCGGGGCCGAGGTGGACCACGCTGCGCGGGGCGGCGTCGGATCCCGGATGCGTCTGGGCGATCTCCACAAAGCCTTGGCTGATCACGTAGAGCTCATCCCCGCGCTCGCCCTGGGTCGTCACGATTTCGCCCGCAGCGTAGCTTCGGGCCTGGCACAAGGCGCCGATGGCCATGAGCTCGTCGTCTGAGAGCCCCTCGAAGAGCTCAGCCTGCCGAAGAAGGGTATGCAGATCGTCCATGGTCTCCCGTCGGTCGGCGTTGGTCTCCGGCGTGCATTCTACAGCATCCTGTGCAGAAGACAATCTTCCAAGGGAGTGGCCGGGTTCGCCTGTGGTAGAATGGCTCGGCTTCGGCCTCGCAACGATGAAGGAAGAATCCCTTCTGTCCTTGACCATTCCGGCCCGCTTCAGCTCCGACGATGACCCCGGTTGGCCGGAAGCGATTCATTACTACTCGTTTCGTCTCCGCCAGCAGGGGCGGGCCTGGCGCCCGCCTACGGATGTGTACGAGTCCGATGACGAATACACCGTCCTGGCCGAATTGGCGGGGATGCGGGGTGTCGAAATCGCTGTGACACTCGATGAGCAGTTGCTCCGGATCCGGGGATCCCGTCCGGAAGCGCCTGGCGCCCGGGCGTATCATCAGATGGAAATCAACTATGGAGATTTCGTCGTCGAGGTTCGCTTGCCGGTTCCTGTGGACCGGGAGCGAATCGACGCTTCGTATGGCGATGGCTTCCTCAAGGTCGTCCTTCCCAAGGCCCAACCCCGGCGGATCTCCGTCACGACCTAGTCCATGACGCCAGAACCCACCACATTCGCGGCCGGAGCCGGAGACCTTCCACCCCGGTCTCCGCATCCCCAGCCGCGCCTGGCCGAGGCGGGGGGCGGGGTCCCGGCGATCCCGGTCATCCAGCGGGATCCGTCCGAAGGAACCGAGGCGCGGGAACAGAATCCGGTCGAATATCCGGAGATCCTCCCGATCCTTCCGCTGCGCGGGCTCGTGGTCTATCCGCACACGGCGGTCCCGCTGACGATCGGTCAACCCCGCTCGGTGCGCCTGGTCGACGACGTCGTCGGCGGCTCACGCTTGGTCGGCCTTGTGGCGTCTCGCCAACCTGAACTTGAGCAGCCAGGGCCGGAAGACCTGCATCGTTTCGGGACGCTCGCGTCGATCGAGCGGCTGCTCCGGGCCCCCGACGGCACCATCCGGCTCATCGTCCAGGGGCTGGCGCGGTTCGAGCTCGGTGACTTCGTCGAAGAGGAGCCGTACCTCAAGGCAAGGATCCATCTTGCGCCGGAGACGGTCGAGGAAGGGCTCGAGATCGATGCCCAGGTCCGAGCCGTCAAGGATCAGTTCCAACAGATCGCCGACCTCGTTCCGTCCCTGCCGCGTGAGTTGCTGGCTGGTGTGTTGCTGCTGGAAGATCCGCTCCACGTCGTCTATACCGTGGCGAACTACCAGCGGATGGATCTCGAGACGGCGCAAGGTATCCTGGAAGACGAGAGCACGATCGACAAGTTTGGCCGGCTCATTGCCGTACTGTCCCGCGAGGTCGAAGTTCTATCCCTTGGGCAGCAGATCCAGCAAGAAGCCCGCACCGAGATCGACAAGGTCCAACGCGAGTACTTCCTGCGAGAGCAACTGAAGGCGATTCAGCGCGAGTTGGGGGAATCGGACGAGCAATCGGCAGAGATCGAGGAGTTCCGCCGGAAGATCGACGCGGCAGGAATGCCGGAGGAGGCTGAGAAGCAGGCCCGCCGCGAGCTTGAGCGCATGTCGCGCCTGCCCACCGCGGCGGCCGAGTTTGGTGTCATCCGGGGCTACCTGGATTGGCTGGTCTCGATGCCTTGGTCGCGGACGACCGAGGACAACCTCGACCTCGGGCACGCTCGGGAGGTCCTCGAGGCGGATCACTACGGGTTGGAAGATGTCAAAGAACGCATCCTCGAGTATCTTGCTGTCCGCAAGCTCAAGCTTGAGTCCGGGGACGACGTCCAGGGCGAACTGATCGACACGATCCGCCGTGAGCGTGAGGGAGTCATCCTGTGCTTCGTCGGTCCGCCGGGGGTCGGCAAGACCTCCCTGGGACAGTCGATCGCCCGGGCGATGGGCCGCAAGTTCGTACGGGCGTCCCTGGGAGGGGTCCATGACGAAGCCGAGATCCGCGGCCACCGTCGGACCTATGTCGGGGCCATGCCTGGGCGTATCCTCCAGGCCTTGCGTCGGCTCGAATCCCGCAACCCGGTCTACATGCTCGACGAGGTCGACAAGATGGGACGCGACTTCCGCGGCGACCCGGCTTCGGCGTTGCTCGAAGTGTTGGACCCCGAGCAGAACCGGGAGTTCCGCGACCACTATCTCGAGGTCGCCTTCGATCTGTCTCAGGTCATGTTCATCACCACCGCCAACTGGCTCGACACCATTCCCGGACCTTTGCTCGATCGGATGGAGGTCATCCAGCTCTCGGGGTACACCGAGAGCGAGAAGACCGCGATCGCCCGCGACTACCTGGTGCCGCGCCAGCTCCGGGAGAACGGACTTCCCGACAAGTCGATCGCCTTCACTCCGGAAGCGCTGGCGCGCGTGATCCGAGACTACACCCGCGAAGCCGGGGTGCGCAATATGGAGCGCGAGATCGGCCGGCTCTTGCGGAAGTTGGCCCGACGCGTCGCCGAGGGTACCCCGGCGCCGTCGGAAGTGGATCCGGAGATGGTGACCGATCTCCTGGGACGAAAGCGGTTTCACGAGGAAGCCGAGATCGCCGAGCGCACCTCTGTACCCGGCGTGGCCACGGGGCTGGCATTCACACCCGTGGGAGGGGAGGTCCTCTTCATCGAGGCCACGGCGATGCCGGGGACCAAGGAGTTCGTCCTCACCGGCTCCCTGGGCCAGGTGATGCAGGAGTCGGCTCGGGCGGCGCTCTCGTACGTTCGGAGCGCGAGTCCGTCGCTGGGGGTCTCCCCAGACTACTGGTCGGGGCACGACATCCACCTCCATATCCCTGCCGGCGCCCAGCCGAAGGATGGCCCCTCGGCCGGAGTGACGATTGCCACGGCGCTCGCCTCCCTGGCCACCGGCCGTCCGGTGCGCCGGGAAGTCGGGATGACCGGGGAGATCACCCTGCGAGGTCAGGTCCTACCGATCGGAGGGGTCAAGGAGAAGGTGCTGGCGGCGCACCGTGCCCGCCTCAGGACCGTGATCCTTCCGGCGAAGAACGAGCCCGATCTCGACGACGTGCCGGAGGAAGTGCGCCAGGATCTGGATTTCGTCTTTGCGGCAGATGTCGACGGTGTCTTGAATGCGGCCCTCGAGGGCAAGCCGGGCCGGAGGACCTCGGCCCAGCGCAAGCCGGCCAAGCCGGCCAAGGCGGCGCGCCCGCGGAAGCGATAGAGCATGGCCAAAGTCCTCCTCGTCGATAACGACGCCACCACGGTTTCCCTGCTCAAGATTCTGCTCGAGCTCGACGGCCATGTCGTCTCGGTCTGTTCGGTGCCGGGAAATCTGTTACGCGCCATGCAGGACGAGGCTCCCGACCTGGTCCTGATGGACGTCTTCCTGACCGGCGCCGACGGCCTGGACCTGCTGCGCCAGCTGCGGTCGATGCCGATGTATGATTCGACCCCGATTGTCATGACCTCGGGCATGGAGTTGTCCGAAGAATGTTCCCGGGCGGGAGCCAATGGCTTCCTGCTCAAACCCTACACACCGGAGCACCTATCAGAAACCATGAAGTCCCAACTGGACCATCAAGGCCCTTCAGCCTCGGGAGGCGCGAGATGAGCGCCTCCCGGAGGGCGAGAGGCGGCAAACGCCGCTGGGCCGTCGTCGATTTGCACATCCACACCCCGGCTTCGTCCGATTTCCAAGAAACCGGAGTCGCCTTCCTCGATGTCTTGCGCCGATGTGAGGCCCGGGGCCTCGACATCGCCGCCTTCACCGACCACAACTCGGTCAGCGGATATCGCCGCATGAGGGAGGAGATTCAGCAGTACGAGCTCCTCGAATCGCTGGGGCGGCTGGACCCCGAGGAGACCAAGCGCCTGGCCGAGTACCGCCGGCTCCTGGACAAGATCCTCCTGCTCCCCGGCTTCGAGTTCACCGCCACACTCGGTTTTCACG
Source organism: Anaerolineales bacterium (assembly GCA_035471625.1). Taxonomy (GTDB): domain Bacteria; phylum Chloroflexota; class Anaerolineae; order Anaerolineales; family E44-bin32; genus DATEVL01. The sequence continues at coordinate 22,702 of DATIPT010000095.1, read as the reverse complement.
TACTGGGGATCTTTCCTCCAACGACCACGGTCCGCGAACTCGAACACCTCCTGCTCAACCTGCGGGTCCCACCGGAGGCGCTCGACGAGGGTTCGTCGAACGTCGGGGCGACCTCCGATGTCCTGACGGCCTACCGCATGATCGACGAGGCCGGCGGCCTGGCGATCGCGGCTCACGCCAACTCGAGCAACGGGGTCGCCATGCGCGGCTTCAGTTTTGGCGGACAAACCAAGATCGCCTACACCCAGGACGCCCACCTGCATGCCCTGGAGGTCACCGATCTCGACTCGCGCGGGCACAGCCGGACGGCGGCTTTCTTCAGCGGCACCAAGCCGGAGTACCCGCGACGGATGCACTGCATCCAGGGCTCGGACTCCCATCGGTTGCGTGCCGATCCCAACAACAAGAAGAACCTCGGCGTCGGCGACCGGGCGACCGAGGTCCAGATCGACGAAGTCTCGTTCGAGGCGCTCTACGGCCTGTTCCAAGGGAACGACTTCGCCCGGACCCGACCGTACTTCCCGGCCTCCGAGGAGGCCTTGGATTTCATTCGGCAAGCACAGGAAGAGGGCCCATCGATCAACCAGGACTTCCACGAGTCGATGAGCCAGCGGGGCGGTCGCCTCTACGCCGTCATCGCCGACGTCTGCGCCCTGGCCAACACCAACGGCGGCACGCTCTACGTCGGGCTCGATGCCGATCCGGCCAAGCCCGTCCCGGGGATCTCCAATCCCCAGAACGCCGTCCGCACACTGGAGAAAGAGATCCGCAGCCGGATCAGCCCGCCGCTGGCGTGCCAGGTCGACACGCAGGAGACCCGCGGCAAGACCGTCCTGCGCATCCTGGTCCCCCGGGGGGAAGATCCGCCCTACGCCGTTGAGGACAACAAGGTCTATGTGCGCGACGAGGCCGAGACCGGGCTGGCGGTGCGCGATGAAATCGTGCAGCTCGTACTGCGCGCCGGCGGCGCGCCGGCAGGCGAGACGGCGGCGGTCGAGGCCGCCGAGGTTCCGGAGACGGTCGAGGCCGGGCCCGGAACGGCAGGCCCTCCTCGGACCGGGGTCGAGGTCGCCGAGGTCGAGGAGCGAGATGGGGTCCGCTACTACACAATGCGCGACCTGCGCAACGGCAACGTGGTCAAGAACGTGACCCAGGCCTCCGCTCGCCGTCTGTGGCACTACGCAATCAACGAGTACAGCCGTCTCCCGGACGATCTGTCCAAGGCCAAGATCGCGTGGCAAGGCAACCTGGGAGTGCTGAAAGAGCAGCGGCGCGGCAAGCGCCTGCGCTATGATCTGGCCCAACGCGATGGCGCCAAGGTCCGCGTCTTCTTCGGGGTCACCGATGATGGGATCCACGGCGAGTGGCGGCGCCTGGTCGGCGCCGAGGCGGAGTGACCCAATCCCCTGCGGTGGGTTTGCCCCCTGAGAGCGATCCCGGCGCGAGCGCCGTGGACCTGCGCGAGTTCGTCTGGGACGATCTTCGGCGCGTCTTGGCGTTGTGGAAGACCGCCGGTCCAGGGATCCACTTGGGCCCGTCGGACTCCCCGGACGAGCTGCGCAAGAAGTGGATCCAGGACCCTGATCTCTTCTTGGTGGCGGAAGCCGGCGGAGACCTGATCGCTGCGGTTCTCGGGGGGTTTGACGGCCGGCGCGGGATCGTCTATCACCTTGCCGTCGCGGAGCCATGGCGCCGGCGAGGGATCGGGCGCCGGATGATGGACGAACTCGAGCAGCGCCTGCGTGCCCGAGGTTGTCTCAAGTCGTATCTCTTGGCCACGCCGGAGAACCACGAGGCGGTCGCGTTCTATCGCGGCCTCGGTTGGGAAGTGATGGACATGGTCCTCATGGGCAAGGAGCTAGCGTGAGGGCCTCCATCCTGACCGTCTCCGATCGCTCGGCTCGCGGCGAACGATCGGACCAGACCGGACCGGCCTTGTCCCAAGTGCTCCAGGGCAAAGGGTGGCAGCTCGTCCACGCGCAGGTTGTACCGGACGAGCCTGCAGCGATCGAGGACATCCTGCGGACGTGGGCCGACAGCGGAGAGACCGATCTGATCCTGACGGCCGGGGGGACGGGCCTGGCGCCGCGCGACCGGACTCCTGAAGCCACATTGGCCGTGTGTGATCGGATGGTGCCGGGCCTTGGTGAGGCGATGCGCCAATCGGGCCGGCAGAAGACACCTCATGCGATGCTGTCGCGGGCGGTTGCCGGAACCCGCGGGCGCACGCTGATCGTCAACCTCCCTGGCAGCCCGACCGGCTCGACGGAGAGCCTGGACGTCATCCTTCCTGCGCTCGATCACGCCGTCCGGTTGTTGCGTGACGATCCGAACGCCGAGGCGGGACACACGCCGAAGCCCCGGTAGGCGGCGGCGGCCCGGTTCCGGGCGGAGGGGCCGGCGGTCCTCGGCCGCAATGCCGATCTCCCCTTTCCGAGCCTGGAGGTCGACCATGCCCGCTCGGCGGTCCCGAACCTTCGTCTTCCTCACCTTCTTCGGATTCATCTTCCTGCACCAGACGGATCGTCTGCTGATCAGCCCACTGACGACGGACATCATGGGAGAGTTCTCGATCTCGATGGCCCAGATGGGCCTGGTGACGAGCGCTGCTTTGCTGGTCGGGGGCGTGATGTTTCCGGTGTGGGGCTATCTCTTTGACCGCTACGCCCGGGCGCCGTTGCTCGCCCTGGCGTCGCTGATCTGGGGTGCGACGACCTGGCTGAGTGCCAGGGCGCCGACCTACCCGATCTTCCTGGCGGCCCGCGCCTCTACGGGGATCGACGACTCGAGCTACCCGGGCCTCTACAGTCTGACCGCGGACCTGTTCGGACCGTCCGTCCGTTCCAGGATCTACGGTCTGCTTCAGCTTGCGCAGCCGGTCGGATACCTGGCCGCCACCGTCCTCGCCCTGACCGTCGGGATTTCGATTGGATGGCGGAACCTCTTTCTCCTGACCGGCGCCGCCGGGGTCGTTCTGGCCGGGGTGATCTTCTTTGGCGTCCGCGAACCGGCTCGAGGACAATCCGAGCCCGAACTGGAGGGCATCGAGCGATTGGGCGAGGTGCGGTTTGACCGCCGCGAGGCCATCGCCCTGTTTCGCAAGCGGAGTCTGATCCTTCTGTTCGCGCAAGGTTTCGTCGGCGTCTTCCCGTGGAATGTCATCGCCTTCTGGTTCTTCGCGTACCTCGAACTCGAGCGAGGCTACGACGATACCCAGATCCTGATGACGATGGCGCCGGCGGTTGTCGCGCTCTCGGTCGGGTACTTCCTGGGCGGGGCCCTCGGCGATCGAGCCTTCCAGCGGACGCCGCGCGGAAGGCTGGTGGTTTCGATGGTTGGCGTGTTGCTGGGGGCGGTCTTCCTCGCGGTGACTCTGCAGGTCCCGCTCGGGAGTCCCAGTCTGTTCCTGGGACTGCTTCTGGTGACAGCCATCTTCATTCCATTTGCCTCGCCCAACGTCGTCTCGTCGGTCTACGACATCACCCTCCCGGAGGTCCGGAGTACGGCGCTGTCGGTGCAGTACTTCTTCGAGGAGGGGGGCGCGGCAGTGGCGCCGTTCCTGGCTGGGTGGCTGGCCGACCGCTCTTCGCTGGGGTCGGCGATCCTGGTGATTTGCCTGGTAGCTTGGATCGCCGGATCGCTTCTGTTGGGGGGGGCGGCCCACCTGATCCCGAAGGACATGGAGACGTTGCGCCGCCAGCTTCGTGAGCGAGCGGCGGCTTCAGGATAGTCCTTAGCCGAGACCGCGCACCTGGGCACCGTCGCGGAGCCGTCCCGGCGCCGAGGCTTGACGTCCCCACAATTATCCCGTAGAATGTTGAAACCCTACCCCCCTGGGGGGGGGTACCCCGTTGGGCCAGCCTTGCTTCCTGGTTCCAGCGGCTCCGGAAGGAGAGTGACCCATGGAGAAGGCCGACACGCTCAAGCGCCTGAAGACCATCGAGGGCCACGTGCGGGGAATCGAGCGCATGGTCGAGGCGGACGCGTACTGTATCGACCTGATCCGGCAGATCGAGGCGGTCCAGGCGGCATTGTCCAAGCTCAGCGCCACCATCCTGGACGGCCACCTGCACTCGTGCCTGATTACCGCCGTCCGAGGGGAGGACATCGCGGAGCGGGAACGTGTCTTGTCCGAAATCGCCGAGGTGTACACCTTGGCGTCGAGAACCTGAAACGGGAGGCAGTCACAATGGAGTCACGCACGTATCAGATCCCCAACATCTCGTGTGGTCACTGTGTCCGCACGATCGAGACTGAGTTGAAGGAACTGGAAGGGATCCGGCGGATCGAAGTCGATCAAGCGCAGAAGCGGCTGGAGGTTGCGTTCGAGCCGCCGACGACCGAAGATCGGATCCTGCAGTTGCTCGCGGAGATCAACTACCCGGCGGCCGTCTAGGTTGTCCCGGAAGGCACCGATGAGCAACCCCTCCTCCGCTGGAACTTTGACGCTCCCGGTCACCGGGATGACTTGCGCCAATTGCGCGGCGACGATCGAGCGCAGCCTGCGCCGCCTCGACGGGGTCGGTGAGGCGTCGGTGACCCTGGCGACCGAACGAGCCAGTGTGACCTTCGACCCGGCGCGGGTTAACGCGCAGACGCTGGTTGACCGGGTCCGGCGTGCGGGCTACGACGTCGCCCTGGGGGATCTCGATCTGGCGGTCTCGCGGATGGCAGACGACAACGACGCCCGCCGGCTGGAGGCGGCTCTGCGGGAGCAGCCGGGAGTCGTCTCGGTGGCGGTAAGCTATGCGGCCGAGCGGGCCCACGTCCGCTACCTGCCGACGGAGATCAGCCCCATGGATCTCCGTCGCGCCGTTGAGTCTCAGGGGTTCGAGGCCGTCGAGCGGGCGGGCGGGGTTGAGGATGCCGAAGCCGCCGCCCGGGCGCGCGAGACAAATCGGCAGAGACGGCTCCTTGTTGTGGGGTTGGCCTTCACGCTTCCCCTGTTCGTGCTGTCGATGGCTGCCGACTTCGGGATCCTCCCGATGGCCGTGGTCCACGCCCCCGCCTTCGGTTGGATCCAGTGGGCGCTGGCGACACCCGTACAGTTCCTCGTCGGAGCCCAGTACTACACCGGTTCCTACAAAGCGCTGCGGAACCGCACGGCGAACATGGATGTCTTGATCGCCATGGGGTCTTCGGCCGCCTACTTCTACTCCCTGGCCGTGTTGCTCGGTGTGGCCGAAGGCCACCTGTACTTCGAGACCGCCGCCGTGATCATCACGCTGATCGTGCTCGGCAAGTTCCTCGAGGCCAGGGCGCGCGGCCAGACCAGCGATGCCATCCGCCATCTCCTGCGTTTGAGACCGGACATTGCCCACGTGGTGCGGGATGGCGTCGAGACCGACATCCCGGTCAACGACGTTCGCGTGGCAGATGTGTTCATCGTTCGGCCCGGAGAGAAGATCCCCGCCGATGGTCGTATCCTGGAGGGGGGCTCCAGCGTAGACGAGTCGATGTTGACCGGGGAGTCGATGCCGGTCGCCAAGGGTCCGGGCGTTGAAGTTATCGGTGGGACGCTCAACCAGCTGGGCCGGCTCAAGGTGCAGGCGGAGCGGGTCGGCGGTGATACCACCTTGGCTCAGATCATCCGTTTGGTGGAGCAGGCGCAGGCGAGCAAGGCCCCGATCCAACGGTTGGCGGATCGGGTGTCGGCGGTGTTCGTCCCGATCGTGATCGGTATCGCCGCACTGACTTTCCTTGCCTGGTTCCTGGCCGCGCCGACGCCGGCGAGCGGCAACACGGTCTTGGCCGAAGCCTTGATCCACGCTGTGGCGGTGCTCGTGATTGCGTGCCCGTGTGCCATGGGCCTGGCGACACCGACCGCCGTGATGGTGGGCACCGGGCGCGCTGCAGAGCTCGGGATCCTGTTCAAGTCTGGCGAGGCACTCGAGACGGCTGGCCGCACAACGACCGTGGTCTTGGACAAGACCGGCACGATCACGCGCGGGCGGCCCGAGGTCACCGACGTCGTCGTTGCCGGCGGGCCGGAGGAGGAGGAGGCTCTCCTCCGCCTGGTGGCGGGAGCGGAAAGCGGCTCGGAGCACCCGTTGGCCCAGGCGGCCCTGGCGGCTGCGCGGACGCGTGGGATCCGGATCCCTGAGCCATCAACGGTCGAGGCTGTGCCGGGGCGGGGGATTGTCGCCGAGGTTGAAGGCAAGGCAATTCTTGTTGGGACTTCCGAGTTCCTCGAGGAGCGCGGCGTTCAGATCGGGGTCTTGGCGCGGCCGGTTGCCGACTTGCAAAAGCGGGCGAGGACGGCCGTGGTCGTGGCAATCGACGGAGATCCCGCCGGAGTCCTGGGGATCGCCGACGCTGTCAAGGATGGCTCGGCCGCGGCCGTGGCTGACCTGACCGGCATGGGGTTGCGGGTCATGATGATCAGCGGCGACAACCCGGCGACGGCGGAATCGATTGGCGCAGAGGTTGGCATCGCCGCTGCGGACGTGCTCGGTGGAGTCCTTCCTGGCGGCAAGGCGGATGCCGTCCGCTCCCTGCAGGACAAGGGCGAGACCGTTGCGATGGCGGGCGATGGCATCAATGATGCCCCGGCACTCGCCCAGGCCGATGTTGGATTGGCCGTCGGCACCGGGACAGATGTGGCCGTGTCGACAGCGCCCATCACGATCATCGGAGGGGAGCTCAGGGGCGTAGCGCGAGCGGTCCAGCTTTCCCGCCGGACTCTGCGCACGATTCGTCAGAACCTGTTCTGGGCGCTCTTCTACAATGTGGTCCTCATCCCGGCGGCCGCCTTCGGCCTGCTGACACCAATGCTGGCCGCGGCCGCCATGGCCTTCAGCTCGGTATTTGTCGTCTCAAACAGCCTTCGCCTCCGCCGGGCACGGACGGTCTGACAGGGTACGATTTGCCCCCGCCAGGGCGTCTACCTTGTGTCACTGGGCCGGGCCTGTTATGCTGGCCGTTCGAAGGGAAAGCCTGTGATCTCGGGATCGAATCATCTGGACCGGAGATCGTTCCTCCGGCTTGGAACCTACACCGCCGCAGGCCTGCTTCTGCCTCGCTGGCCGGGATTGCGGGATGCGCCGACCACAGGACAGCGGCTGGCTCGCGTGACCGAACTCGAGACGATGCTGCGCTCGCGGCCGACTCGGGACGCTCCCGAGGTGGGCCGACGGGCCTTTGATGAGCTGCTGCCCCTCGACCGGGAGGTCGTTGGGCAGGGCGTGTATCCCCACAATCACGTCTGGTACGAGACACCCGACGGGTTTGTCTGGTCTCCCGACGCGCAGCCGGTGCGCCACATACCCAACGCGATCTTGGGGGAGATCCCGGCGGATGGCCTGTGGATGGAGATCACTGTTCCCTTCGTGGATGGGCATCGCCAGCCGGACCCGGCATCTCCGGTTCGATACCGCCTGTACTACTCCATGGTGTTGAATATCAACGAACGGGTGACCGGGGCGGATGGCGCCATCTGGTACCGGATTGAGGATGAGAACGCCGTCGTGATGTTCGCCCCCGGGGAAGCCTTCCGCCCGATCACGCCGGAGGAGATCGCGCCTCTCGGCGCGGCCGGCGCCGAGAAGGTGATTCGGGTCGATCTGGATCGGCAAGACCTCTCGGCGATGGAAGACGGTGTGGAGGTCTACTATTGTCGGATCGCCTCCGGATACGCCATCACCCAGGGCGGGGCGCGGATATGGAACACGCCGATCGGCCAGAACTGGACCTGGCGCAAGATGGTGTCACGCCACATGTCGGGAGGCGATTTCGTCTCGGGGTATGATCTCCCCGGGGTGGGCTGGACGATCCTTTTCAGTGGGATGGGCGCAGCAGTGCATTCGACCTACTGGCACAACGACTTCGGCACCCCGCGTTCACGCGGCTGCATCAATGTCCTGCCGGAAGACGCCAAGTGGCTCTTCCGGTGGTCGAACCCGGCGGTTCCCTACCGGCCTGGAGACGTCACGTCGCTCTTCCCAGAACCGGGGACGCCGGTGGTTGTCAGGGAGGCGTGAGACGTGAACCCGAGTGACGTAACGGTGACGCTTGCATTCGCGGCGGGGCTGGCGTCCTTCCTCTCGCCGTGTGTATTGGCCCTGGTTCCGGCCTACATCGGGTACCTCAGCGGTCGATCGGTGACCGCCGACGGGGTCGTGGTTGAGAACCGATGGCAGACGTTCGGCCATGGCGTCGCCTTCGTTCTGGGCTTTTCGGTGGTCTTCGTCCTCCTGGGTGCCGCGGCGTCCCTGATCGGTGCGCTGCTGTACGATCTCCGAACCTGGTTGGCACGGATTGGGGGCGTCGTCGTTATCATCTTCGGCCTGCACACCTTGGGGGTGGTCAACATCCCCTTCCTCGACTACGACACGCGTCGGCAGATGGATGCCAAGCCGGGGCTCGGCTATGGGTCCTCGGCGCTGATGGGCGTGTTCTTTTCGGCCGGTTGGGCCCCGTGCGTGGGTCCGGTGCTGGGCGTCGTCCTGACACTGGCCCTGACCACGGCGACGGTGAACCAAGGCGTCATCCTGCTCATTGCCTACTCCGCCGGCCTGGCGATCCCGTTCCTGCTGGCGGCCCTGGGGATCGGGCGGGTTGCAGAGCTCATGCGTCGACATGCCCGCACCGTGCAGATCGTCGCCAAGGTCACCGGCGTCATCATGATCATCGTCGGGATCATGTTGTTGACGGGGACGCTGGAAACGCTCGCCCGGTTCGGATTCTTCATCGACTTGGGGCTGTAGGTGGATCCGGAGCTAGAACGAGGCTCCCGGCGCCGCGGGTGGCTGATCGGCGGGGGGGCTGTCTTGATCGGCGTGGCGGCTGGCCTTGCGTACTTTGCCGCCGGCACGCCTGCGCCATCTGAGGCCCCGCCGCCGTCGGTGGCGGCTCCGGTTGTCGGCGCGCCGGCTCCGTCCTTTGATCTGGAGACTCCCGGCGGGCAGCGGGTGCGGCTTGCCGACCTGCGCGGCAAGGTCGCCGTGCTGAACTTCTGGGCCACGTGGTGCGCTCCATGTCGCCTCGAGATGCCAGACCTGGAGGCCAGGGCCGCCGCTGGTCCCGACCGGTTGGCCGTCGTCGGGATCAACTTTGATGAGAGCGCAGCCGAGGTCGAGGCCTTCCGGAAGGAGGTCGGGGTGACCTTTCCCCTCGTGCTCGACCCGGGCGGCAAGGTCCAGCGGCTCTATCGTGTCCTTGGCTATCCGACGACCTTCTTCCTGGATGAAGAGGGGATCATCCGGATCCAGCACATCGGTCTGATGTCGGCGAGCCAGATCGACGAATACCTCGAGGAGATGGGGTTGGAGCCATGATGCGCGTGACCTTGTTCACCCGGAAGGATTGCAGCCTCTGTGACGAGGTCAAGGCCGATCTGGCAGAGCTCCAGGAAGTTGTCCCGCATCGATTGGTCGAAGTCGATGTCGACGCCGATCCGGTCTTGGCGGCTCGCCATGGCGAGTCCGTGCCCGTTATCGAGGCCGGACCGTACACCCTCCGGGCCCCGTTCAACGCCACGGATCTGAAGGTCGTCTTGTTGTCGGCTCAGCGCTCCCAGGCCGATCGCCCGCAGGTGACCGGGCAGGCCCGCGAGCGAGCGGTTGGAATGAACCGCGCCGTCCGCGGGTTCTCGCGCCACTGGCTCGCTATCCTGAACACGATCGTCTTCCTGTATGTGGGCCTGCCGTTCGTCGCGCCGGTGCTGATGAAGGCAGGGATGAGTACGCCCGCCCGCTGGATCTATACGGTCTACTCGCCGGTCTGCCACCAGCTGGCCTTTCGCTCATGGTTCCTTTTCGGAGAGCAGGCGGCCTATCCGCGAGAGCTCGCTGGGACGTCGCTGACCTCGTTCGGAGATGCGACCGGTCTCCCCGAAGACGACCTGCTGGCCGCTCGCAACTACATCGGTGAAGAGGGGATCGGCTACAAAGTCGCGTTGTGTGAGCGCGATATTGCCATCTACGGAGGTATCTTTCTGGCGGGGATCGCCTTCGCCTTCCTCCGGCATCGGCTGCGACCGCTGCCGATACTGATCTGGTTCGCGCTGGGGGTCTTGCCGATGGCCCTCGACGGCCTGACGCAGCTTCTTTCGGGCTTCCCGCTCATCCCCCAGGGCATGGTGGCCAGGGAAAGTACCCCGTTCCTGCGGACGGCCACCGGATTGCTCTTCGGCGTTCTGAACGTGTGGCTGGCCTATCCGCACTTGGAGCAATCGATGGCCGAAACGCGGGCGGCGACCACCGTCAACCTCGCCGCGGTCGAGGCCGAGAAGCACTAGGATCGCCTCAAGCCGCGCCCGAGTGACTCAATGCCCTTCCGCGACATCGGAGCGCTGCGTGTCTTTCAGTTTGAATCCTTCCCGTCGAACCGACTGATCCATGGGATCTTCACCCGACGTGGCGGTTCCAGTCCGCCGCCGTGGGCGTCGCTCAATCTGGGAGGAACGGTGGGCGACGATCCGGCGCGCGTCCGGGAGAACCGGCGACAGGTTCTCGCGGCCCTGGGGCTCTCGCTCGAGTCGGTCTTTGACGTCTGGCAGGTCCATTCCGATGTCGTGATCGAAGCGACCGGACCGCGCGGCGATCTCCCCTTGGAGCAGGCCGATGGGATTGTGAGCGCTACTCCGGGAGTCGCCTTGGTGATGCGGTTCGCGGACTGCGTGCCGATCCTGCTCGTGGATCCGACCCGGGATGCGATTGGGATCGCTCATGCTGGATGGCTCGGCACCGCCCGACAAGTTGTCCGAACGGCGGTTCGCAAGATGTCGGAACGGTATGGGTCTCGACCGGCCGATCTCATCGTTGGGCTGGGCCCGTCGATTGCGGCGCATCACTACCCTGTCGGTCCGGACGTGATCGAGGCGATCGAGAAAGGCCTGGGCAGCGCGTCGGCCGCGCACCTGCCCAGGATCGGAGACCGGACGGCGTTGGACCTGTGGTCGGCGAATGCCTCGATCCTCCGGAACGAAGGCGTCCGCAACATCGAGATTGCCGGGATCTGCACCGCCTGCGATACCCAGGATTGGTACTCCCATCGGGCCGAAAGCGGCCGGACCGGTCGGTTCGGAGCCATACTGGCTCTGACAGGATGATCGTGTGGTCATGGAAGCCGAGGCGCAGTCCATCCGGGAGCGGCTGACGTCGGTCCTTCGGCGGATCGAGGCGGCGGCGGAACGCGCCGGCCGCGACCCGGCGGCGATACGGATCGTGGTCGTCACCAAGGGGCATTCCACGGAAACGATCCGCGCCGCGCATACCTGCGGCATTCGCCTGCTGGGCGAGAACCGAGTCGATGAAGCGATCCCGAAGCTGGCGGTTCTGGAAGACCTGGCCGATGCGCAATGGCACCTCATCGGGCCGCTGCAAAGTCGCAAGGTCCGTATGGTGCAGGACGCTTTCCACCTGATCCACGCCGTCGATCGGATCAAGATCGCCCGGATGCTTCAGGAGGCAGCCGCCGGCCTCGGCCGTCGGCAAGCCGTCCTGCTGGAGTGCAATGTGAGCGGCGAGGCGACGAAGGCTGGCTGGAAGATGGACGTCGCGGCGGACCAAGCCGGAGCCTTGGCCGAGATGCGCGAGGTAGCCAGCCTGCCGAACCTCCGCCTGCTGGGCCTGATGACGATGGCGCCTGAAACGGACGACGAGGCTGTCCACCACCGGACTTTCCGACGACTGGCCGATCTCCGTTCCCAGCTCGAGGACGACTTGGGTCAGGCGCTGCCTGAGCTCTCGATGGGGATGTCGGACGACTTCTCGGCCGCCGTGGAGGAAGGCGCTACGCTCGTCCGGATTGGCCGGGCAATTCTCGGCGAGAGGAATTAGAATAGGGCTCGATCGGTTATGGTCGAGTTCATTCAAGTCCTCACGACTCTTCTGACGATTGTGATCCTTGCCGACGTCTTGGTCAGCTTCTTCCTGGATCCCTTCCATCCGGTGCGACGATCACTCGATTCGCTGGTTGCCCCGCTGCTGGCGCCCATTCGGCGGGTCGTGCCTCCGGCGGGGATGTTCGACTTCAGCCCCGTCATCCTGCTGATCCTGATCCAGCTCTTGGGAAGTCTCCTCGTCCGCGTATTTGCGTGAGGCCGGGCATGCCGCGCAAGTTCAAACTTCACGATGGGAAAAGGGGTGCGGCCCTCACGGTGCGGGTCACACCGCGGTCGAGGCGGACCGAGGTGGCCGAGATCCTGGAAGACGGCACGCTGCGGGTGCGTGTTACCGCACCGCCGGTCGATGGAAAGGCGAATGCCGCGCTCATCCGCTTCCTGGCGAAGGTTCTTGAGATCCGGGTCTCGCGGATCGAGATCGTCGCCGGAGAGAAGGGCCTGGACAAGATCGTCTCGATCACCGATCTGACGGCCGAGGAGGTCCAGGGCCGGCTCCAGGCATGGATCGATCGAGGCGAGAAGGACTAGCTTCCGGAAGGATCGAGAGGGGCTAGGTAGCCGTCGGCACAATCAGGACGCCCGGCGCGGCCTGACGCCACAGGGTCTCAAAGGCGGCGTCGCGTAGGAATGGCTCGTCGGACCGAAGCGCCTGGTTGAATTCCATCTGGAACTCGTCCGAATCAAGCCAGGCAAGCGTCTCCAGGGCGGCAATCTTCTCTTCCGTGGATCCGCTGCTGAGGGCGCGTCGCAGCATCTCCATGGCAGGGCGGCCGGGGGTGATCCCCGAGCCGACCCGGGCGGCGAAAGCAATCAGCCATGGGAGTTCGCTCGGCTCGCGTACCGGCTCTGGGATCCGCCACGGCGTTGTGCGCCGTCGAGTGGCGGCTTCGGCAGCCGCGCCTCGCACGACCCATTGCTCATCGTCGACCTGGACTTTGTCGAGGAGCTCCAGGGCCCAGTCCTCGTAGACGCGCGCCAGGCCAAAGACGGCGGCCCGGCGGGTCATCAGGTTGTTGACCTCGGCTGCATCGCGCAGCATGCTGTGGCCTTCGTCGGGGATGCACGCCAGGGCCTCGGCGGCGGCGAGTCGCACTCCCTCTTCCCCCTCGAGCAGCACCCGGCCAAGGGCCTCCATGGCCGCATCCGTACCGACCCCGGCCAGCCCCAGACAGGCGGCCTGGCGGACAAGCAACTCGCGATCGTGCGACATCACGCCGACCAGGGTGGATACCGATTCCTCATCCCGCAATCCCCCCAGGCCGATGGCCGAAAGGATCCGAGTGCTGGCGGCATCTGCCGTCAAAAGTCGCCGGAAGAGGATCGCTGCCGTCGGTTCCTCGGCCTGAACCAGGGCGTGCACGGCGCGCAAGCGAAGCCCGTAGGGGCGCTGGTGCGATTGGACGATCTGCGCCAGCGCGCGCAGGACGGTCTGTCGCCAGGCCGCCTTCTGCGGCGCGTAGCGCAGGAGGCGCGCGCTATCGAGGGCGCCGGTCTCGAGAGAGTCCCGGCCGGCTTCCATCCACCGCTGGGCGATCTTGCCGGCGTCGGTCATCGCTGCGAGATACCCGATGGCCAATTCCGCTGGGGGCCAACCTCCCTGGACGACAGCATCCGACGGCCCCGAAGCCGCCATCGCCCGGGCCCCCAGGAAAGCACCGATCGCTGGCTGGCTGAAGGAGTAGTTGCCTCCGTCGCGGCGTCGCAAGACGCCGGCATTGACCAGGTCTCCGGTCGGGGTTCCGCGCGGCAGCGACCGGTCGGGAAGCAGACCGCTGCGAGCGTTCAGCCAGGCCAGGCCGGCGGCCTCAGCCGCCTGTCGCTCCTCCGGCGATAGAATGCGGGCAAGGTAAGCGTCGAAGGAGTTGATGAGGGAGATCCCCCGGACGTCGCCCATGTGGCTGGCCCAGACGCGCATCGTGAGTTCAAGCGGCGTGGCGCCGCGCGTCGAGCCGACGATCCAGCCCGTGATGAGCGCCGGGTCGATATCCGCCAGCCGGCCCTTGGGAAGCTTGGGGGCGACATCGCGCTGCCACGCGCCGGCCCACCGGGCCATGAAGGTCCGCTGATCATGATCGGTCCAGGGGGCGAGCGCAGCGGGCGCCAGGCGGCCCTGGCCGACGACTCCGTCATATCCACGCGCCGGTCCGGCGGCGAGGATGCGGACCTCCGGATGATCCTCCTGGAGAGCCTCGAGCCAGGCAGCCACGCGAGAGATCTCGTCGAGGTTCAGTTCGTCGAGGCCGTCAAGCAAGACCAGGGCATTCTTCTGCCGGAAGGTCTGGCGCACATATCCGGGCAGCCTGCCTCCCATTCCGCCGGAGACCGTTGCCTGGGCGGCCCACACGAGGGGTTCCTGGGGATCGCTTCCGCCCCATCGGTCGAGCTTGAGGTCATAGGCGTGAACCAAGAACGGGGCGTAGTCGGCGAACGCTCCGGCGTCCTTGGATCGGGTCGCGGCAAGCAAGGCCATGTAGGCCAGAGCGGTAGACTTCCCGGCCCCCGGTTCCCCCGTAATGAGAAGGTTGGGCCCATGCTCCAGGGCCTCGGGCAAGGTGAGAGACGGGGTCGCAAAGATCCCGGACAGCATGACCCAATCGGGGAGATTGGGAATGACCGCCAGGGTTGATTCGGGGCGCGGGTCAGCATTCGACGGATCGGCCGGGAAGGGGGGCGCGAGGACGCGCGGCACAACGGCGATATCTTCGAGGAAGAACAGGTTCCGGGCCAGGTGATGCCCCTGCGCGTACGTCGCGATCTCCCGGCGGTACCGATCGCGTCCGGGAGTCGGCACGGCAACCGAAACTTGGCTCACCTGGCCTCGACCCCAGGTGAGGAGCTCCTTGGTCAGAGGGATCGCGCGGGTAACCCCGAAGTAGACCAAGAATCCGAGAGCGAGCCCGAAGATGAACTCGGGAACATCAAACTGGAAGCCGAAGATGTTCTGAAGCACTCCGACCTATCCTGCGTACAGGATCCTCCCGCACTGTTTGCAGCGCACGGCGCCCGCGCCCGATCGAACCTCCTGACGGGCGGACGAACCGAGAGTCAACCCACAAGCGCCGCATGAGTCGTCCCTGAGCTCGACGACCGCGAGACCTCCCATACTCCCGCGCAGCTTGTTGTAGAGCTGCAAGTCCTTTGCCTCGACGCCCGCAGCGGCCACCTCACGCTCGACCTGTAGACGGTCCAATTCCGACCCGACCGCCTTGCGCTCCGCGCCAAGGGACTTCGTCTGGTCGGCCCGGTCGGCTTCGGCTCGCTCCAATTCCGCCTTTCGCCCGTCAGCGTCTTCGGTGGCCTGCTCGAGCCGGACCATCGCCTCCAGCAGCCGGTCTTCGAGGGTCCCGAGGTGTCGGCGGAGGGATTCGGATTCCTGCTGGAGCTCCTGCAGTTCCTTGGGATTCTGGATCGCTCCCCCATACAGCTTGTTGTCGGTCTCTTCGATCCTCTGGCGCTGGTCATCGAGAGCGGCCTCCGCGCTTCGGGCCATGGCGGAGGCGTCCGTCCGGGCGACCTCGGCGGCGGTGGAGGCGGCCTGGGCCGCCTGCAACGGCCCACTTTCGCCCAACGCGCTCTCGAGGGCGGCCAGCCGGCCGGCGGCCTGGTCGATCGCCAGATCCACCTGCTGGAGTCGGTAGAGGCCAGAGGCACGGCTCACGGACGGATTATAGATGCGATGGAGGCCGCCGGGCAAGCCGTCACGCTGGTACGTAGGGGGGAGCGTGCGGCACCATCCGCTCGACAGGGACGCGGGTCGGAGGCCGGAGGCCTTGGGCGCCGGGATCGAGGGCGAGAGGCGGCCGGAAACCGCGCCGGACGAGTGCCGAGCGGTCGAGCGTGGCGCCGCGCTCCTGCTCGCGTACAATTCCCCCATGATTCGGCGCAGTCTCTTGTGGCTCGCCGCCTCGGCAGTTGCCCTGACGGCCCTTGGGGTCCCCTATCTCTTGGCCTACCGGGGCCAGCCCGCCAGTCATGTCTTCAGCGGATTCCTCGTCAACCCGATCGACGGATTCTCCTATTTCGCCAAGATGCGTCAGGGTTTCGACGGGGCGTGGCTCTTCCAGCTTCCTTATACCGACAACCCCGGGCCCGGCACCTTCCTGTTCGTCTATTACCTCCTCCTGGGGCACGTCGAGCGAATTCTAGGTGCAGATCGGGGATTGGTCTACCACGCAGCTCGGTTGCTCGGGGCGAGTCTGATGTTTGCCGCCGCCTACGCACTTTTCCAGCGGGCGTTGCCGGGAGACCGCATGCGTCGGTGGGCGTTCGGCTTGGTCTTGTTCGGCTCAGGGCTGGGCTGGTTGGGCGCCGTGGTGGGCAGATTGACCATCGACCTGTGGGTCCCGGAAGCCATTCCGTTCTTTGCCGGCTATGCCAACGCCCACTTCGCCCTGGCATCGGCGGCGTTGATCGTCGGACTGCTGGCCGTGGGATGCGACCGTCTGAGCCGGCCGACTCGCCTGGCTTGGGCTGTGATCTCTGGAATCGTCCTTGCGCTGGTGCAGCCCTTCGCTCTGATCACCGTTCTCGCCGTCGCGTCTGTATGGCTACTATGGATGCGGGCGAGGCCAGCGGACGGTTTCGCACCGGACGCCTGGAGGGAACGCGCCGGGGTCCTTGGCTCCTTCCTCTTGGCCAGCGCTCCGTTTCTCGTCTATGACGCGTATGTCACCTCGTCAATCCCACAGCTCTCGGCCTGGTCTGCCCAGAACCGAACCCCAACCCCTCCGCTGGTGGACGTTCTCCTCGGCCTCGGGATTCCTTTGTTGTTGGCGGGCTACGGAGCCTGGATCTCGCGAGCCGACTCTTCTGCTGCCAGACGTCTGTTCCTTGTGTGGGTGGGGGTGACTCTCGTCCTCGTCTTCTTCCCCATTCCGCTCCAGCGGCGCATGTTTCTCGGGATCTTCTTCCCCCTCGCTGGCTTGGCCGGGGTTGCCCTGGACCGGATTGGAAGCGGTCAGGCCAGGTCACCTCGGTGGTTGGCCTATGTGCTGTTCGCGCTGTGTCTCCCGACCAATCTGGTCGTGACTGCGGCCACGGTTGGCGGAGCGGCTAGGCAGGAACCTGAGGTTGTCCTGAGCGCGGACGAGGCCGAAGCCTATCGGTGGGTCCGGGACTCGATCCCGACGGGAAGCGTTGTGCTGGCTGGCGACATCAGTGGGAACCGGTTGCCTGCCTTCGCCCCGGTCCGTGTGATGTACGGCCACCCCTTCGAGACCCCCGAGGCGGAGCGATCGTTGGCGTTCGTTGAGGGGCTCCTTGGCTCGTCGGGTGCCGAACAAGACGTGCTGGAAGCGCTGCGCGAACGGTCGGTCGAGTACGTATTCGTCGGCGACCGGGAGCGGGACCTAGGGCCTCTGACTTGGCTCGCCGACCTGCTTCCTGTGTATGAGCAGGGAGGGGTGATCATCTACCAGGTTCCGTTCCCGTGAATGATCGTTTCGTCTCCTCGCGATGGCTCCTGGCCCTGCTGGCAGGCGCGGGAGTCCTCTTTCTATTTCCGCTCGCGCTTCATCCCACCTGGTTTCCGTTCTCGCCCGGTTCCAAATACTCCGACCTCCTGATTGCTCATCTCTCCAGCGCCTCTTACATCCACCACGCCGTGGAGACCTGGGGCCAGGTACCCCTCTGGAATGCCACGATCCTGGGGGGCTACCCTCTCTTGGCCGATCCCCTTTCCGGCTTGTGGTACCCGCCGTTTTGGCTCCTGGCCTTCGTTCCTGAGGCGCTTACCGCAAATGCCTTGTTGTGGATGCACCTGGTCTTCGGTGGCTTCGGGATGTGGCTGCTTCTGCGCAACGAAGGCCTGGGATCTGGAGCGGCGCTGACCGGCGCTCTGGCGTTCGCGGGGATGCCGAAACTGGTCGGCCATGTGGGTCTGGGTCACCTCAGTTTGGTCGCAGCGGTCGCCTGGACTCCCTGGGCGCTGCTGGCCGCGGGAAGAGCAGTGATCCGATGCAGGGAACCCTACTGGGGGCGACGGTTCCTCGTGGTGGGGATCCTCCTTGGGGTTGCGTTTCTGGCGGATCCGCGCTGGGCCGTCCCTCTCGCCCTGGTGACCCTGGGCTATGGTGCCTGGAGGGCCCGGGGACGAGACCGCCCACCCGGCCGCGTGCGGCCCATCGTGGCCGGCCTCGGGATCGCGGCCCTGGCGGGTCTGGCGGTGACGGTCGCCTTCGGGTTGCCGTTCCTGGAGTTCCTCCAGGACACCACCAGAAGCGCACTCGGTGCCGCCCAGGCGGATATCTACGCTCTGCCTCCAGAGAGGCTCCTTGGACTGCTCCTGATCACGCCAGGCGGGTGGGGGGAGTGGATGGCCTCGATGGGCAGCACGGTATTCGTCCTGGCGGCCGCCGGCCTTTCGGGTTCGGCGCGCAAGCCCCTCTTCTGGGGATTGGCGGCGGTGGCAGCGGTCCTGCTGGCGCTCGGGTCGTTGACACCCATCGGATCTTTGGTCGCCAATCTTCCGGGTCTCGACGTGTTGCGCGTGCCGGCAAGGTGGCTCTTCATCGTGGGCCTTTCTATGGCGGCCGTCGCCGCCTATGGGATCGAGGCAGTGACCTCGCCAAGCGGCGAGGATCGGCGAAAGGCACGGCGGGGAGCGCTGGCCGCCGGCGGTTTGATCCTCGGCATCTCAGTGGCCGTGATCGTCGTGGCCGGCTTCCAAATCGGCGCCGCGGTTTCTGGAGTCACCGCCGTTGTCGCGACCGGGCTGATCTGGGTCATCGGGAAGCAGGCTCGAACCGTGTGGTCTTGGGTGGTGTTCTCGGCGTTGGTCGTCCTCGAGCTTGCATGGATTGACGCCAGCTTGATCGATCCGCGGTCGCCCGCCGTAGCCCAGGGCGAAGGGAAGGAGGTCGTCTCCGCCATGGGCACCATTCCGAATGGGGGGAGGATCTTCTCACCTTCGTATTCCGTTTCTCAGGACATCGCTGCCTCCCAAGGGTTGTCTCTCGCGGACGGGGTGCATCCGCTTCAGCTCGCGGCGTATGTCGACTTCATGGGCGCGGCGACTGGCATGGAGACGGATGGCTACAGCGTGACCCTCCCGCCATTCCCCGGCGGCGATCCGTCCGCCGATTGGTCTCCCGACCTGGACGCCTATCGATTGGGCCTCTTGGGGGTGGAAAGAATCGTGTCAGCATACCCGATCAAGGGAGATGGTTTCTCCCTGGTAGCCGTCGTCGATTCGACCTGGGTGTATCGCAACGACGCGGCGCGACCTCGGGCGTGGATCGAGCCGGCCGATTCGGAGACGAGTCCGCGGATCGTGCGCGTCGATTTGCTGGAGTGGAGTCCGAACCGCGTCCGCATCGTCGCCAAAGGCCCCGGACGCCTGGTTCTTGCCGACCCTGCTTTCTCGGGCTGGCGAGGTTCGGTGAATGGGGTCCCGACCTCGATCGAAACCTACCAGGGGATCCTGCGCGCCGTTGATATCGCGGCCGGCGAGCAGGAAGTCGTCTTTGCCTTTGTGCCGATCAGCCTCCTGACCGGTGCTGCCGTCGCGCTCGCCGCGATGATCGGAGTCGTGATCGTGTGGAGACGTCCATGAGGCCCGACGATCGGCGGTGGTGCCTGATCTTCGGTGCGATCATGATCGTTCTCACATCGATCCCGTATCTCCTGGGTTTTCAGACGCAGGGGACCGAGTGGCGATTCACCGGTTTCGTGTTTGGCGTCGGGGATGGGAATTCCTACATCGCCAAGATGTTCCAAGGATCGGACGGGGCCTGGCTGTTCCAGACCCCGTACGCCTCGCATGTCGGGTCGAGCCTGCTGGCGTTCCTGCCCTATCTGCTCCTGGGCAAGCTGGCTGCAGGTCCGGATCTTCACGTCCAGCTGGTGGCTTTGTATCACCTGGCGCGGGTTCTCTTCATCCCCCTCGCCGTACTGGCGATCTTCCAGTTTGCGTCGATGTTCTTGGAGGAGCGAGCGTGGCGCCGTTGGGCGACCATCGTGGTCGTCGCCGGCGGGGGCTTGGGCTGGCTGCTGGTCTTGATCGGGCCGTCGAGCGTTCTGGGGAGCCTGCCACTCGACCTGTATTCTCCCGAAGCTTTCGGCTTCTTGTCGTTCTATGGGCTTCCGCACCTTCTTCTGGCACGCATCCTCCTGCTCCTTGGCCTGGCGGCCTATCTGCGGGCAGCTGGCTGGCGGAACGGCATCCTCAGCGGAGCGATCTTCTTCGTCCTGGGGCTGGTGCAGCCGCTGACCATCATCTCCGCGTACGCTGCCATCGGCGCCCACATCGTCGTCCTTGGACTGGGGCGCGCATTCGGCCGGGCCGAATGGCGACTGGGTCCGTGGCTAAGGAGTGCGGTTCCGGCAGTCGGGATCTCCCTCCCGATCATTGCCTACTACGTCCTTGGCTCCTGGATCGATCCGTCCCTGCGCAGCTGGGCTGGTCAGAACGTTCTCCCGTCTCCGCATCCGACGCACTACCTGCTGGCATATGCCGTGGTTCTGATCCCGGCCGGACTCGGGACCCGTCGGTCGATCCAGACCCAAGGCGCCATGGGATGGTTTCTGCCCTCCTGGGTGGCTGTGCTGCTCCTGCTAGCCTACGCTCCCGTCGCCTTTCAGCGCCGACTTGTGGACGGAGCATGGGTCGCCTTGGCCATCCTTGCGGCGCAGGGGCTGCGTTCTCTTGAATTCGGCGAAAGCCGGCGTCGCATCGTAGCGGGGGCCCTGATGGGGGCCTTGATGCTGACGACAGCGGTCCTCATCGCTGGCGGAGTCTGGACAGCCCTGCGACCTCAGAAGCCTGCATTCCGTCCGGCAACGGAGGTCGAAGCGATCCTGTGGCTCGCCGAAAACGTCGAGAAGAAGTCGGTTGTCTTGGCCTCTTTCGAGACCGGGAACGTTGTTCCGGCGTGGGCGCCCCTCCGTTCGGTGATGGGACACGGCCCTGAGACCCCCGATCTCGGGCGGCTCCGGCCGCAGATAGAAGCCTTCTTCGGGGAGAGCATGACCGTCACGGAGCGACAGGGCCTCCTGGACCGGCAACGCGTCGACTTCGTCTTTCTGGGCCCGGAGGAGCGGGCTCTGGGCTCGTGGGACCCGGTGACCCTGACCGACCTGTTGCCCATATACAGCGAGGGCGGCTACGACATCTTTGCCGTGCAGCGACCATGACGTCCCACGCGACGACCGAAGCATCCGGAAGGGGGAGGGCCCGCTGGTTTCGCTTCCTCCCGGCCGCGCTTGTCCTGCTGGGCCCGATCGCGATCTTCGGTCCGATGGTGTTGAGCGGGAGGGTCCTCTACTGGGGGACCCCGCTGCTGCAATTCATGCCCTGGCACGACTACGCGCTCGAGCTCGTTCGCCAGGGCGTGATTCCGCTGTGGAACCCGCTTCTCGGCATGGGAGCTCCGCTGCTGGCGAATCATCAATCGGCGCTCCTCTATCCGGCAAACTGGATCCTGGCCTTCGTAGACGTGGCTTGGGGGCAAGGTCTCCTGGTCTTCCTGCACCTCGGGTTCGCCGGGATCGGTGTGACGGTTCTGCTGCGCCGCTGGGGCCTTTCCCCTCTGGGCCAGATCGTCGGCGGTGCTGCGTTCGCCTCGGGTTCCTTTCTTGTGAGCCGAGCCGGATTCTTGAGCCTCAACGCCGTCACGGCCTGGCTTCCCTGGCTGGTCCTGGCCGCGGACCAGTTGGCCACCGCTTCGGCATCCGCTGCCTGGAGCCGGACCCTCGGCCCGGTCATCGGGCTGGCGGCGATCCTTTCCTTGATGGGGCTGGCGGGGCACGCCCAGACAATGATCTACAGCATGGCGTTTTCTGCTGCTTGGTGCCTGTGGCAAAGCCATGGACACGCCGGCGGGCGGGGGCTTCTCCGGACAGCGGTGTTGTGGCTCGCGGCCGGAATCCTGGCGGCCTCCGTGGCGGCCGCCCAACTCGCGCCCACTGCCGAGTACCTGTCTCTCTCCGGCCGGTCGGCAGGCCTCGACGAGGCCTCGGCGCTGACCTACTCCTTCTGGCCATGGCGGACCCTCGGACTGCTCCTTCCGGGCCTCTTTGGCAACCCGGCCCTTGGCGACTATTGGGGGTATGGCAACTACTGGGAAGACGCGCTGTATGTGGGCGTGTTCCCGCTGCTGATGGCGCTGGCCGGTGCGGGCTGGGCCGGCCGACTCGGGAAGCCTCACGCGCGGCTCCGAACGTTCCTCGTTGCGGCTGCGGGAGTCGCCTTTCTCCTGGCACTGGGCCAGAACACGGTCGTATTCACCTATCTGTTCCGCGAGCTCCCCCTGTTCGACGTGTTCAATGCGCCGACGCGCTGGAATCTGATCACGACCTTCGCGCTGGCAGCCCTGGCGGGGATCGGAGCCGACTTGTGGCGCCGACCGACGGGTCGCGGCTTGTACTGGGCTCGCCTTGGAACGGCCGGAGCCGTCGCCGTCGTGGTCACCGGCGTAGCCGCCGGCGTGCTGCCGGTCGACTTGCGTGCGAGCTTCGGACGATCGTTCATCCTCGCCGGTCTTTGGCTGTTCTCAGCCGGAGGCCTGACGCTGTTGTGGCCGCAGAACGCCGGCTGGCGATGGACGGCTCTGATCGCGGTGGTGATTACGGCCGATTTGGCCGTCGCCAACGCCGGGCTCAACCCGGCCGCCAGCGCCGACCTGTACGCCGGGTCGACGCGCCTGGCGCAGCTTGGCCAGGAGCATCGAGTCTTCCTTTTCCCGGACGCCGAGAGGATCTTGAAGTTCGATCGTACCCATCGCTTCGAATCTTTCGATCCGGATCTGGATCCTCGGTGGATCCGGGAGAGCGGCCTTCCGAATACACCCTTGCTCGAACGGATCCCATCCGCCAATAACTTCGATCCTCTGCTACCCGATCGATACCAGGCGTGGATGG
>DATIPT010000094.1:0-4745 GCA_035471625.1 Anaerolineales bacterium | reverse complement strand
ACTGGAGGGCCTGGCCGGCCGCATAAACGGCGAGTTCGCCGATACCGACTGGACGCCCCTGAGGTACCTGAATCGCAATTTTTCCCACGACGTGCTCATGGGCTTCATGCGGGCGGCGCACGTCTGCCTGGTCACGCCGGTGCGGGATGGCATGAACCTGGTGGCCAAGGAATTTGTCGCGGCGCAGGACGAGAAGGACCCGGGGGTCCTGATCCTGTCCACTCTGGCCGGCGCGGCGCGCGAGTTGACCGACGCCTTGCTGGTCAACCCTTACGACACTCGCGCCGTCGCACAGGTACTGCAGACGGCGCTGTCCATGCCACTTTCGGAGCGTCGCCAACGCCATCGCTCGATGATGGAGGTAATCTGGCGCAACGACATCCACGCCTGGCACGGCAACTTCGTCGGGGAGCTGGAGGCGGTCCAGGCTGGCGCGGCAAGGTGCGATCGATCCAAGTGACAGGCGCGAGGCCGCAGTGCAGAATTGCCGGGACGTCAACCCGCGGAGTAATGCAGCCCGTGTCAACGCTTTTAGGCCGCCCGATTGTCCTGCTCGTGCTGGCCTTCACGGCCGTGCCGGCCTTTGCGGCCGGTGACGAGCCCGCGCAGCCGACGCGCGCCCCGGGAGACGGTGCGGGCGAGTTGGACAAACAGGATCCCTGTCGCGGCGAGGTCGGCGACGATGCCGCCCGGCTGGACAAGCTCAGAGGGGGGCTGTTCACGGGCGTGTGCTCGACGTCACGATGGTTCGACGGCCTGTTCGGCGATGCGCGCGACTACTCGGAATCCTACAGCGAGACCTACGGCCGGGCAGGCATCGCGCTGGGATGGGACGAGATGGATGACATAAAGCTCGACGGGCATTTCCGGGCCAACGTCCATCTGCCGGCGCTGGGCGACCGCTTCAATGCCGTGATCGGCCGGGAAACCGAGGAGTCGTACATCACCGATAACTTCGACGACATGGGGTTCCTGCCGGGGTCCTTCTCGGACGACCGGGACGCCGAGTGGTACGCGGGGCTCAAGTACAACGCCATCGAGGGAGCGAACAGCTATTTCACTGTGGGCGCCGGGATCCAGCTGAAGTCTCCGTTGAATCCCTACGTCAAGGCGCGCTACCGCTACTACGCGTATCCGGTGGAGGACCTCCGCGTTACGATCCGGCCGACCGCCTTCTGGCAGAACACGGAAGGCTTTGGCGTAACGCTCGGGATCGACACGGACTGGTCCGTCGCCGAGGGCTCGATGCTGCGCTGGGCCAACACGATGACGCTGTCCGAGGCGACCGACGGGGTCAGCTGGAAAAGCCGGCTGGGCTACTACGACGCGCTCTCCGAACTCAGCGCCATGCGCTACGAGGTCGCGGTGCGCGGAGAGACCGGCGGTATCCAGCCGGCGCGCAGAGAACTCAAGGTCACCTACCGGCGTTCGCTGTGGCGCAGCTGGTTCTTTATCGAGACTTACGGCGGCGTGTTCTGGGCGGACGACGAGGAGCCAGAGAAACGCTGCAGCGGCTGCGCCATGGTGGGCGTGGGCTTCGAGATGATGTTCGGGGACCGCTATGACCAGGCTGCACGGGCCCGGGACGCTGGCGAGCGGTAGCGACTGAATCTTCCAGTCGCAGGGCGGCGGTTCGCGCCGACCTTGCCGGCATCGTCATGGAAGCACACTGCGCGGTTGTGCCCCTCCGGCGCGGGCGGGGTCGGCCAGCATTTCCCGGGACGAGCCCTCCAGCCTCAATCGAACCGGCCGGGGAAGCTGCTTTCGTAACTGTCGATGTAATTCCGGTAGTACCTGCCGTATTTCTCAATGTGCCGGTTCAAGGTGACCAGCTGCTCGTCCGTCCCGATGAAGTACCGGTCGAGGTCTTCCTTCTTGTACGCGAGGAGGCGTTTCAGGTTCGGTGCGACGTCGGTCGTCATGTAGAGGTCCAGGTCTGAGAATTCGAGGATCGGGTGGTTGTCGGTGTGGATCCGGGCCCCTTCCACCAGACCGTCCACATCCTGCTCTCCCAGCAGCAACATGGAGGCAATCTCGTAAGCGTTGTTGACCCGGATGGTCTGCAGGTCATCTCTGACCTTGTTCATCTTCCCGGCCAGCAAGGTGAGATCGACTGCTGTCTGCTGCGGCGCACCCACTACGATGATGAAATGTGTGGGGTACGGAGTGAAGTACCAGACGGTAGTATGCGGATAGACCCTGTCAAAGGTGGCTATCAGGACTCGCAGGTCCTCGAAGGATATACCTCCGAGGGGCAGCCAGGCCGCGGCGATCCCCTCCTGGGTCAAGGCATTCTGCATGATCTGGAAGTAGTCCCGCGTATACAGGTAGGGGTTGCGCTTGTACTTCAGGTTGGTGACGTCGGTGACGATGACATCGAATTTCTTGTCAACGACATCGATGTAGTTGCGCGCATCGTCCAGGACGATCTGCAGGTCCGGATTGGCATAGGACTGGTAATTGATCCTGCTGAAGAGTGGAGCGGCCTCGATGATCTTCTCCTCGATCTCCGCCGCATCGACCGCGACATCGTGCAGCAGCATGCTCCCAGACGTCGTGCCGGTGCCATAACCGACCGTCAGGGCAGCCCGCGGCTCATGCGACAGCAGCAGCGGCAGATGAGCGAGCATCTTCGAGTCCGCGACCAGGACCGGATCGGTCCCGGAGACGTTCTGCCCATCGACAAAAATTCCCCGGTAATCCTTGCCTTCGACGACCGTAACTGTTCCGGATAGCCCTTCGGCGTAGTAGATGAGATCCAGCCCCTTCATTTCCTTGTGAAAGGACTTGCTGTCGGAAAAGACCAGCAGGTTCGCCAGCACGCAGACCAGCAGCAGGGAAGCCCAGTCCGGGCGGGAGAAGCTGCGCTCCCGTATGAACAGGACCAGCGAAAGGAGCAGGCTCAGGTTGACAAGGATCAGCGTGGTGTTCCACATCCCGACGAACGGGATCAGCACGAACCCGGTCAGGAGGCTGCCCAGGACGCACCCGGCGGTATTGGACAGGAAAATGTTGCCGGCCTTGGCGCCAATGCGGTGAACGTCCTTCGCATAGATCCTCAGGCCCAGCGGAAAGAGAATTCCCATGAACACCGCCGGGATGAAGGAAACGACAAAGGCCATGGCCAGGCTCAGGATCCGAAGGCTGACCGGCAGCGCATTCGCCAGCAAGTCGCTGACCTCCTGGAACCGCTGGAAGAGAAACAGCACCACGGCCCCACTCAGCGCCGTAAGAATGCAGACCCTGCTGAACAAGGCCTCCAGGCTTTTTCGCGAGTCGATCATCCGGGACACCAGGTAGGAACCGACCGAGAACCCCAGCAGGAAGCCAGCGACGATCAGTGCGAAGGCCTCGGAGGTTGACAGGTCGTAGGTCGAGAGGATCCGGACCCAGAGAACCTCGTAGCTCAGGCTGATGAACCCCGTCAGGAACAGGATGATCAACATGTAGGAATACGGAGCGCTCTCCTCGGTCCGCTCCGGGATCACTTCCGAGCTGGACTTGCTGGCGCCGATGATGCCTGCGACGAGCAGATTGCCGGCTACCGCGATCATCAGGGTCGCCGAGACCCCGAGGTACCTTACGAAAAGGAAACCGGTGAGCAGCGCCCCGGTGAACGCCCCCAGGGTATTGAGGTAGTAGATCCTGCTGAAGCTCGAGCCGAAGGTTTTCGAGGCAGTCAGAAAGTACTTGGCAATCAGCGGCATGGTGCCGCCGATGAGGAAGACCGGCGGCAGGAGGACGACCACCGACAACAGCATGCGGATCAGGGAAATCCCGTAGAAGTCGAAATTGTTGTAGGCGTATTCGTGCAGGTACCGGTAAACCGGGAGAAAGTCGATGATCAGGTAGGATGCTAGAGAAGAGAGCGCGATACCCAGTTCGACGTACATGTAGATCCGGAGTGGATTTTCGGTCTTCTCCGACCACTTGCCGAAAAAGTAGCTGCCGAGCCCCAGACCCAGCAGGAAGACCGCCACAACCGTCGCCACGGCGAAGCTGCTGACACCGAAGACCAGCCCCAGCAGCCTGACCCATATCAGCTGATAGATCAGGGCGGAAAACCCGGAAAGAAAGATGGCGGAAAATAAGACCCTGTTGCTCAGCTTCCACGCCATCTGAGGTATCCCCTGTCTGCGTTGACGATTCTTAGAGCAGGGAATGGTACCTCAACATTTCGCGGCGGCTATTCGGGAGCCGCTGCGTGGAGCAGGGCCCGATGTTTGCAGCTTGGCCCCGCGGCCGGTGATGGTGGAGGCGGCGGGAAGTGCTCGCGCTGCTGGCGCAGCGCTCGTCCCTCGCGAGGCTCGGGATCCGCGTCACTGCGTGCCGCGGCCCTGCGCGCGCCGGAGGCGCGCTGGTGAACCCGCTACGCGGGTTCCATTCCCGCGAACGCAAACGAAAAAGCCACGGGGGTCCATTGGACCCCCGTGGCCGGTGATGGTGGAGGCGGCGGGAATTGAACCCGCGTCCGCAAGCCCTACGCTACAAGATCTACGTGCGTATCCAGCCTATTGATCTCGCCTCATGCTACCCGGCGGGCGGGGAAATCATGAAACCAGCTCAGGAGCGTTTTAGCGGGATCGGCCCTCAGCACACCGAACCCGCGATCCTGTGAGCGCGTCCCCCGATTTGACCGCACAGGCACGAGCCAGTCGAGGGTTAGGCGGGATTAAGCCGCCAGAGCGTAGTTGTCTTCGTTCGCAACTAAGTTGTTTGCAAGCTGATTAACGAGGAGGCCTGCA
>DATIPT010000093.1:0-1758 GCA_035471625.1 Anaerolineales bacterium | reverse complement strand
TTGGAGCGGAGGTCACCGAAGTAGGCGTCCTCGGCCGTGGACGCCAACTGAAGACGAACGATCTCCTTGAGTCGATGGTCGACATTGCCTTCGAACAGCGACTCGGACATGGCGCCCCAGATCGCCTCGGCGTAGCCGGGCACTCGGGCCAGGATGCGCAGGAATACGGCCTCTTCGTCGCCGAGTCGGGCGAACGAGTCGAGGTCGATACCTTGCGTCTCTGCGTCGCTCTTCGGAATCGGATCGACGCCGGCCATCAGCTGTCCCCTTCTCCGCCGGTTCCGTCGCGCCGGGCGAGGGCCCCCGCCACCCTCTCGCTGAGGTGCGACACCGGCGAGTCTCCGAAGATCCTCCTGGATTCGTCCTGGCTGACGAGGGTGCCGTCCGGGGCGAACATCGGATAGAAGTCGAGCGTTCGGAAAAACGTGTGGTAACCGACGTTGAACCCGATGAATACCCCCAGTTCCACGATCTCGGCGTCGGTGTAGTGCTCCCGCAGCCGGTCGTAGAACGATGCGTCGATCTGTTCCGGATGGAACTGCATCAGTTCGCTGTATTCGAGGGCGATCTTCTCTGCCGCAGTGAAGTCCGGGCTGTGGCGCCAGTTGTCGACGCCCTCGTCGATACGCTCCTCGGTGAGTCCATTCCGCTTCGCCGAAGCGGATCGAACATTCCCTCAATAGTTGCAGCTGGCCGCTCGCGACAACTGCACCCGAATGATCTCCTTCAGGGAGTGGTCGATCGAACCCGTATTGAATACGGTACCCCATGCAATGTACAGCGCCTTCGAGAGGGCGGGATTGTGCCCCTGAATGGCGTGAAATGCGGGATCCGGCGCCCGGTGCTTGAGACACCTGCGGACGAATGGCGCCAGTTCCGATTCGAGCAGATCGTCGATTGCGAGCATCGATATGTTGGACATTCCACCTCCTATGTCAGGGCTTCTCCGATTGTGATTTCAGTCTTTCGCGAGTGGATCGCCCCGCATGTCGCGGCCGGTAGGGCCCGACCGTCGATGCCGTCGGCCATCCCGGGGGCACCGCCCGACCGGATACGCACGATCCGACGTCCAAGGGAATCCATGCGGTGGTCTTTGGGGAGATCCATCACGGCCGAGGGCCCGGCCATTGTTCCGTCGAGGCAAAGGCCTGCTTTGTAGGTGATCGCACTACCCATCCGGTTCATTGGGGTCCAATCATTCCTGTGTCGATCGCCGGCACATCGAGCCCTACGCCGGTGCCGGTGAAGGGAATGTGTGGCATCATGAGCGAACCTAGCAGCGAGGGAGGACCGCCACTCATGCCCATGTCAGATGAGCACAAGGCCGCATTGGCCGCCGGGAGACGTGAATCCCGCATCATCAAGTCCTATCTGAATGCACTTGGGGGTCGTCGCCCGGGACGACCCGTGACGAGGGAGTCGGTTGCTGGGCGCATCGAGGCGTTGCAGGCGAAGATCGACACCGAATCCGACCCCCTCAGGAGGGTCGAATTGACCCAGGCGAGACTCGATGCAGAGGATCAGTTGGCCTCGCTCGCCGATTCCGAGGACCTCGAAGGCCTCGAGCGGGATTTCATCGAGGTCGCACGGTCCTATTCGGACCGGAAAGGCATCTCCTACGCAGCCTGGCGGGAGTCCGGGGTGGCGGCTGCCACCTTGAAGGCAGCGGGAGTTCCGCGCACTCGCCGCACCTGAAAGGGCTCAATCCCAGCCGAGTTCGTGGAGGCGGGTGTCGTCGATCCCGATGTGATGGGCGAC
>DATIPT010000092.1:0-27499 GCA_035471625.1 Anaerolineales bacterium | reverse complement strand
CCCTGACATCAGCACATGGTCGGCTCATTCGTCCCCCGCTGTTCACTTGACCAAGGTCCACGTCTCGCCGTCGAGCCTGTACCCAAATGATTCTGCCGTCTCTAAGAGGAAACGCAACTCGGCAGCCGTGTCAGAACCACTTCGTAGGCGGAACACCTCATCAATAGTCTCGTCAACAAGCTGGATTTGCGGAACTCCTCGTTCCATCTGCTGCTGCAGTACGGCAAGATTCACACGAATGGGATCAAGCCCCTTCCCTTCAAGAGCCTTGAGTCTCGCCCATACCTGTCCTCCAGTATCGTAGAACAGACCTCCGTTGTCCAGGCTTTCACGAATATAGAAGCCGTCTGGGGCGAACCGCCCCAAGACCAGTCGATCGCCGCTTCCCCTCGTGGACCCCGCCGCAATGGCCTCAACGAGCTTGTCTACGTCCTCGCCCGAAACCCTGCCGGAGTTCACAACCTCTTCAAGGCGGTCGAGTGCCTCGAGAGACCCGGTTGTTGGTACAGATGAATACACAGCTCCGCTGGTAGCGGAGTAGTACACACGTACGTCACCGACTTCAGAAACTCGGAGGCTTGAAAGAAGTTCCCCAGCAACGTCCTCGGCCCTCTCCGGTCGAACAAGGATGATGCCGTTTTCCAACACTTGCACAACATCGTCGGACTTGGTCGCAACCACATTCGCCAGCGCGACCGACTCGTCGCCATACCGGGAAAGCGTTCGCAGTGCGTCGCCCGCAGTGTCCCACAACTCCCGGATGACTGTGTTCCCCGGAACTCCACCGTCCCCATACTCGAGGTCGAGTTCTAGCTTTGTCTCGTAGGCCCTCGGGTCCCCGCGGATGCTCTGGATCCCGAACTGGACCTGGAGCGTGAGCTCCTCGACCTTGTCGAGGACTGTCAATCCTGTGGCGACACGAGCGCAAGCAAGAGGATGTGCTACGCAGAAACCAGAGACAGCATTCCCGGCCTTCAGCACAGCCGTTCCTACCAGGCCTTGAGACACGACAAGCGCAGCCCCCGCGCTCAATACGGCGGCCCCGGATGAGTAGGCGACATTACGCAGCACATTCTCGGCCAGAGGTCGATCGTAGTGGGCATTGAGGCCGACCGTGCCCAGTGCTGAGGCTCCTCCGGCTGCAAGTGCACCGATCACCAGGGGCGCGGCGACCCCACCGGTGAGAACTACTGCCGCCAAGCCCGCGGCGACCCCAACTCCGATTGCAATCCCCACCTGATGCTGATCCACCCAGTCCAGCGCCTTCTCCCACCACGGCTTCTCAGCCGGTTCGGCCCGCCCCACGGACCTCTCTTGCTCACGAAATGCCTGGTACGCCTGCTCCCGGCGAAGCGCCTCTTGCTGGGCCTGATACCGCGCCGCCTCCGCATAGTCCTGCTGCTTCCACTTGGCCATGTCGAACGCCGGCGCCGGTGGCGGGATCTGGGGATCGAGCTTCTCCTCCTTGCTCCACAACCGCTTGAGCTTCTCCGCCTCGCGCGCCGCAACGGCCGCGGCCGCAGCCGCGGCCGCCAGCCATGCGGGCGAAGGAGCCTCGCCCCCCGTCGCCGCACTCAGGATCTGGCCTTGGGCAAGCTCCGCCTCGGCCCGCGCCGCCGCAATCGCCGCCGCACGAGCCTTGTCGATCGCTTCGGCCTCGGCGTTGAGGCGGGCCATCTCCTCCCGTTTGCGGGCCTCTTCCTCACGCCGCCGCCGGACGTTTTCGGCGGCGACCGCCGTCGCCCCGGCAATCACGGCCAAGGCGGCGGCGCCATAGAGCGCACCGGACGGGACCGTCGGCCCGGAGGACGAAGGCGAAGTTCGCGGCGCAGGGCCGGAGGACGACCCGTCCTCCGCCGGGGAGGCAGGCATAGCCCCGAAGGTGAAAGTGCGAGGGGTCGCCGTCGGACGGGGCGCCGGGGTACTTTCCAGCGCGGTCGGGGAGTCCGGGCCTTCTTCGACCCCCATCAGCTCCGGAAGGGTCGCGGTCGCAGTGGGCGGGGCAAAGCTGCGGACCCTGGGCTGGCCCTCGTCGGCCTCATCCTCTTCTGGGGGCAGCGGGGTCGGGGATATGATCCCGATGGTGAACGATGCCGAGGCGCTGTTCCCGGCGGCATCCCGGGCATCCAGGTCGAGCGAATGTGTCCCGCCGCCGAGGCCGGAGCCATCCCACGAGATCGTCTGGCTGATACCTGTGCTACCGCTGGCCACGGTCATACCGCTGGCCGTCAGCTTCCAGGAGACGATCCCGCTGCCGCCATCCCCTACGTTGATCGTTACGCCTGCGGTCTCCATGCATCCGGGGCAGAACGACGGCGTGGCGTCGAGATCGACGAACGGATCGCCGGTGTCGATGTCGACCGAGAAGCTGTCGGAGGTGGTGTTGCCGGCAATATCGACCGCCCGCAGCTCGACCGTGTGCGAACCGTCGCCCAGGCTGAATGGTCCGCCATACGACGACCAGCCCCCGCCGTTGATCCGCACATCGAGGCTCGCCATGCCCGAGAGCGAGTCGTCGGCCGAAGCCTCGATCGTCACATCGGAGACATACCAGCCGTTGTCCCCGCCGGTCCCCGAGACCGAGCCGGAGAGCGACGGGTCCTGGCTATCCTGACCTCCGCTGGCCGAACCCATCCGCGAGGTGTCGCCGAAGGACGAGATCGCCCAGAAGGTGAAGTCGTTGCTGCCTTCATTCAAGCCGACCGAACACGACTCTCCCGGGCAGGCGAACGTCGCACCGTTGTGCGTCCCTTCGAGCGCCAGGATGCTCTCGCCCGAGACCGGCTCGTCTCCGGCGAGGTCGAGCGCCCCGCCGCCACGGCACCAGCCGTTGGATCCGGGCGAGGTGCATGTGATCGATCCCGAGATCGTCGCCTCGGGCAACGAGGACTGTTGCTCGACCTGCCGGCACCCCGGCTGGCCTTGGTTGCAGCCATCGATCGACTCGCTCCGTGAGATGTCGCAATCCTCGTCGTCGCAGCTCAGCCACCTTGGCCATCCCACGCACGCCGTCGGGTTGAAATAGCCACCAACGTTCGTGTCACACCGCCCGTCGGGGGACTCGTACAAGGTCAGACTGCAGCCATACCAGCCCGGCCCCGGCGGGTCGTAGACCGCCTGGTAGTCACAGACTTTGCGTTCCCAGACGAATGTGGAGACGACGCGGTCCGGACCCGTATAGTCGGCCAGCACGGGGATCCCGACCGCCAGCGCGGCCAGGAGCAGAAGCCCGACGGTCAATTGCGGCTTGCGAACGCGCAACCGGTTTCCCCCTGGTTCGGCGCCCCGAGGAAGTCTTGGGACGGGAGTACCTGAGTACTATCAGGTTACCCTGACTCCCGGGGTTTTCAAGGCCTATCGGGGATCACAAGCGGGGCCAAGCAGCCCCAATCGCGCCCTTGTGCCGCGAGGCTACCGGGGAGACGGATGATCCCGCCGCCAGAGCGTCGGCGTTGCGGCGAGGACCGCGATCCCGAGGACGACGGCGCCAATGATGACTGCCTCGGGCGCACCTTGGAGGCCGCCCAGTTGCTCCGCCAGGGCGCCGACCGCCAGCGCGCCGAGCGACGGCAAGCCGATGAGCGTGATGGCGTACAAGCTCATCACCCGGCCGCGCAGTTCGTGAGGCGAGGTCAGCTGGAGCTGAGTCGAAATCAGGGTGGTGAAGACCGTCGCCGCCACCCCCGCCAGGAACAGCAACACGACCCCCAGCGAGAGTGCCGGGCTGAGCGCGAACAGGATCAGCAGGCCGCTGAACAGCAATCCAGTGATGATCATCAACGCGCCCTGCCGGCGACCCCGGCCGAAGGCCGCCAAGCCAAAGGCTCCGACGAGCGCTCCGCCGCCGGCAGACGAAAGCAGCAGGCCGTAGCCGCCAGGGCCGGCCTCCCATATGTCGCGCGCGAAGACGGGTAGGAGGCTCTGATACGAACGCCCGAAGACTGCTACCAGAGCCGAAAGCGTCAGCAGGCCAAGCACATAGCGGGTCCTCCACACGTAGGCCAGGCCTGCGCCGACCGCACGTCCGAGCGAAGTCGGCATGGCCGATCCGCGCGAAACGACGCCGCGCATCGCCGCCAGGGCGAAGATCACGGCCAGGTAGGTGACGGCATTGAGGAAGAACAACATTGCCGGGCCGAAGGGGACGAGCAGCACGCCCGCCAGCGCCGGGCCGACGAGCGCCGCCCCGGTGTAGGTGGCGGCGTTCAGCGACAACGCGTTGAGCAAATCCTCCTTGGGGACGAGGTCATAGATCAAGGCCTGACGCGCCGGGTTGTCGAAGGCGAGCATCGTCGCCCACAGGAATGACACCAGCAAGATCTGCCCAACGGTCACAGCCCCGAGGTAGGTGGAGATCGTCAGCCCGAAGGCCAGGAGCATCTGGCCAGTCTGCGTGACGAACAGCAACCGGACGCGGGGGACACGATCCGTGACCACGCCGCCGATGAGAGGCAACGTCACCATCGGGATGGCGAAACTCAGACCCAACAACCCGAGCCACAGCGGAGAGTCGGTGAGCTGCAGGACCAACCAGCTCTGCCCGACGTTCTGCATCCAGATGCCGATGTTGGAGACGATCACGCCGACCCACAGCAAGGCGAAGTTGCGGTTTCGCAGTGCGGAGAATCGGGCGGAGGTGACGGGGACCGCGTCCATCGGAGGGGCCAGGTTCACGGGATTCTAGCGCGGGGCTCAAGCGGCCGCCGATCTTTCCACCGGCCCCAGCTCAAAGGGCCAGTCGGGACCGGGAAGATCCGGAACCCCGATATGTGCCCATACCGAGATCCCCGGCCCAAGATGTGGGGAGGCCAATTGCTGCAAGGACCCTTGACGGGCTGGGAAAATCGCCCGAGCCGTGGTAGCATCTCCGGCAGGGCAGCATGAAGTTTCAGTCTGGATGTCGAAGGACCAAGGCCTGAGCGAACTCCAGCTCGGGCCGGTTTGTACCACCGCCGGCATTGCCTCGGCTCCCGACCACAGCAGAAACCAGGCGCCCAAATCCTACCTTGCCTGGGAGGGCAAAGAGCAATGCCAGATCGGATTCAGGGCACGGTCAAGTGGTTCAACAGCGGAAAGGGCTACGGTTTCATCGCCCGCGAAGGCGGCGAAGACGTCTTCGTCCACTACTCCGCGATCCAGGGTGAGGGCTTCCGCAACCTGGAAGAGGGCCAGCGCGTGGAGTTCACCATCGTGCAGGGCCCGAAGGGACTGCAGGCCTCGTCCGTCACCGTCCTGTAGACATTCCACAGGATCCACCAAGAAGCCCCCGCATGCGGGGGCTTCTTCTTTCCCTAGGGCTTGATCGCCTAGGCCGAGAGGTTGAAGTACAAGGCGCGCTGCGATCGGCGGTGGTCGACTTTGGCCTTGCCCTGCGCCACCAGAACGTAGAGGACGTTCAGGGCCTCGAGCGTCTCGATCGAAAAACCGCGTCGCTGCAGGCGCTGCCGAACGTCCTTCGACGTGATCCCCAGCGACCCGGCGAACGAATCAATCGTCGCCTCCACCGCCGCTTCATCGACCAGGTTGAAATTCCCCGAGCGCCGCTTGGCTCGCGACATCGACCCGACCAAGTAGTGCCGCTTGCCGCGGAACACTTCATAGGTCTGCTTCAGCCCCTCCGCCCCTCCGACGTACTCCAGATCGCTCAGCGCGTCCTTGGCGTTCATGACCCTCCGCCTTTCCCGTGCGCAGCGCCGCCCAGAGGCACTCCAGGGGAGTCTAGCACCGCCGGGCGCGGAAACGAAATCGAGGGACTGGCGCCGGAACCTCTCACCAGGCCCGCTGGCCCTCGGCCAAGGTCTCGGTCACCGGGCCGCGAAGCAGATGCCGCGCCGGGATCCACGCGACGAACGCCGTCAGCAG
Source organism: Anaerolineales bacterium (assembly GCA_035471625.1). Taxonomy (GTDB): domain Bacteria; phylum Chloroflexota; class Anaerolineae; order Anaerolineales; family E44-bin32; genus DATEVL01. The sequence continues at coordinate 21,637 of DATIPT010000092.1, read as the reverse complement.
GGGAGTCAGAAGGAGCGCCATGAGGCCGCGCCCCAGAGCGGGCCTCAGCGAAGCCAGCGCCGCCTCCCAGACCGGGAAGTCGGGGAACCCCATCGAGCTCCCTCCCGAGACGGTCGTGTAGACCACGACCACCCCGGCGCCGGCGGCCATCCCCACCACGGCGCCAAGCACGCCGAAGAGCAGGCCTTCGATGACGACCACCGAGCGGACCTGGCGTCGGGTCGCCCCGGCGGCTCGCATCAGGCCGAACTCGCGCCGCCGCTCGGTCAGGCCGATGACCGTTGTGTTGACCACGCCCAGCCCAGCCGAGAGCACCGCCAGGATCAGCATCCCGTCCATCGCCGTCTGCACCGACTTCATCCCTTCGCGCTGATAGGCGGTCAGGCGATTGACGTCCATTGGCCAGACCCCCTCGTGACCATCGGCGATCGCCGTCAACGCCTGCAGGAGGTCATCATGATCCTGCGGGGATCGCCCGAACGCCACCAGGCCGACCGGCTCGGTCAGCCGGAAGGCCTCCGCCGCCGCATCGCTGAGGATCGAGGCTCCGACGAACGTCGGTCCGACCCCGGCCACGGTGCACGCCAACGGTCCGGATGGCGTAGTCAGGCGCAGGGAATCCTCGACCCACAAGTCCTGGCGCCGGGCCACCGAGGGAGTCAGGAACATGGCGCAGCCCCGATCGGCGATGGCCATCGCCTCCTCCCAGTTCCCGGCGGCGAAGGTGAACATCATGTTGCCCGAATCGCGCAGCTCCGCGGGGTCCATCACGAAGGAGAAGTAGCGATCCCCCATGAAGGCGAGTTCCGGGACGATGACGAAGTGCACCGGCAGCACTGTGGCACGATCGCCAACCGCCGCCCTGACCTCCTCGCCCAGACCCTCTGGCAACGTGAACTGAGTCACGCCGACGTAGGCATTCAGCCCGGCGTCGGCCTGGAGGGGAAAGAGCCCGACCGCCGGACGCTCGCGCAAGGCCGTGTCGGAAATCCGGAAGAAGATCTCCTCGAACCAGAAGGTCATGTATCCGGTGACGCCGACGATCATCCCCACGCCGACCGCCAGGGTGACGACGGTGAAGGCGGCGTGGGACCGGTGGCGGCGCAGGTTGTCGGAGGCCAGTCTCCCGCTGGGCCCTACGACTCGAGAGAACAGACCGCGCACCGACCGCGCCGTCGCCGCGATCAGTACCGGAAGGATGAGCGCCAGGCAACCCAGCCACGTTGCGGCGAAGATCCCGGAAACGATCGAGGCCATTGGCGGCTGGATCCATACCCCTGGCGGAGCGAGCGCCAGGTACAGCCACAGCGCCACGCCGCCGGTCACCCCGATGATCGCCGGCCAGAGCGGCGGGAGGCGAACCGTATCGGGAGGCGGGGGACGGAGCGCAGCCAGGGGCGTTGCCCGAACCGCACGCCGCGCCGGAACCCAGGCGGCCCAGAGCGCGATCAGGGTGCCGGCGGCGGCGGCCCAGGCCATGCGCGCCGGCGAGGCGCCCACATCACCGAAGCGATTGAACATCTCGCTCGTTGCCGATACGAGTTCGATCAGGCCTCGGCCGAGCAGCGCGCCCCCGGCGATCCCGAGAGCCGATCCGATGAGGCCAATCAGCGCGGCCTCGGTCAGGACCATCCCCAGAACCTGCTGCTGTGTCATCCCGGCCGCCCGCAGTCGGCCGAAATCGCCCCGGCGCTGGGCGACCGCCATGGCGAACGCATTGAAGGTCAGGAATCCGGCGCCGAGGACGATAACCAGGCCGACGGCGGTCAACCCGACATCGAGTTGCTCGCTCATAAAGGACGTGATCGCCTCGGCTTCGGCCGTCCGCGCGATCTCAGAGGTGATCGAGCGGCTCATCCCATCGGCGGCGACGAGGGTGGCGACGCCGAAACCCACCGCCAGCACCGACAGGGCGCTGCGCACCGGCGAGGCGCGCAGGTTGTGCCAGGCGAGTCTCAGGAGAGTCCGCAAGATCAGGCCTGCAAACGCGACCGCGCCCGAGCGACGGCTTCGGGGCTCAGATCCGGGCCGGCCAGCTCGTCGGCGATCTGGCCGTCGAGCAAGAAGACGACCCGGTCGGCATGGGCTGCGGCGGCGTCATCATGGGTCACCATGACGACGGTCTGCCCGCGCTCATCGCAAGCCCTGCGCAACAACCCGAGGACCTGCTCGCCGGCGGCGCGATCGAGGTTCCCGGTCGGCTCGTCGGCCAGAATGACCTTCGGCTCGAAGACCAGGGCGCGTGCCAGGGCCACGCGTTGCTGCTCCCCTCCCGAAAGCCTGTCGGGGGTGTGATCGGCGCGCCCGCTCAACCCGACCCACGCCAGGGCGCCGGCGGCACGGGCCGAGACTTCGCCCGGGGCGATCCCGTCGAGGGCCAGGGGCAGCCCGACGTTCTCGGCGGCGGTCATCGTCGGGAGCAGATTGAAGAATTGGAAGACAACGCCAATCGAGCGCCGGCGCAGGCGAGTGAGGTCGGCGTCAGGGAGGTTTGAGAGACCGACTTCCCCCAGCAGGCTCTCGCCACCGGAGGCGGCATCCAGACCGCCGAGGAGGTGCAGCAGGGTCGACTTTCCCGAACCGGAAGGTCCCATGATGGCGACGAACTCGCCGGGCGCGACGGCCAGATCGACGCCGCGCAAGGCGTCGACAGCCGCCTCACCAGTCCCATAGCGCTTGAACAGCTTGCGGGCTTGCAGAATCGCACGCATCCGGGACTCCTCTCGGGCTTGGCCCGATCAGTATGCCCCGGATGCTATGGAAAGACCACCGTACGCTGGGCGGCCCCTCAGCGGAAGGCCGAATCGCCTACGGCGCGGGCGTCATCAAGCCAATCACGGTTCCTTCGCCGATCGGGGTGCGGGTTCCGTCGGTGCGCAGCAGATCGACGGACATCTGGTTGGCATCCATCCCCGAGACCCCGACGACCATGCGGTCCTCAGCAACCCAGAAGATCCTGTGGAAGTAGCCGGGGGCATGTGAGGCGATCGAGACCGGAGCGCCGCCGCGCGAAGCGACCAGGATCACCTGGCCGGCCTCGTTGTTGTAGTCGCTGCGGGCGATGCCGTAGGCCAGTTGGTCCCCGGAAGGCGAGTAGGCCCCGGCCCCCGCTTGGCCTTGATCGGCCAGGAGCGGGAACAGCGTCTCGACGCCGGTCGCCGTCGCCCGTTCGAGCATTTGCCCAGGACCTCCACAGGAGCTAACGGCGTAAGCCCCGTCCGATGTGATCCCGCTCCAACACGGTCCCTGGGAGTCGCTCAGTAGGGGCGCCAGCGGGGTGATCGCCGCCGTATCCGGGCTGTACTGATACAGGCTCGACCAGCCGAAGAACAGAATATAGCCGCCGATTCCCGTGATCTGCCAGGCGTAGACCAGGTCTCCGTTCGCCAGCCAGGTCACCGGCTCGAGGACGAAGTAGTCGGCGAACTCCGTCTCCGTCTCGCTGTCGGCCACCAGGGTCTGGCCGCTGCCGTCGATGTTGGCGACCCACAGACGACTGAACGGGACGTTCGGGCCGGAGATCGTCTGAGCCCAGGCGATGCGCGAACCGTCAGGAGATACCGCGAAGGAGAGGCTACCCATTACATCGGAGGCGGTGAAAGCCAGGTCCTCGCTCCCGCTGGACGAGACCCGACGGACCACGGAACTGAAATCGCTCGGGGATGTGTAGACGTAGAAGACATCCTGCCCGCCGACCTGGGCGGTGTTGGGGCGGGGGTAGTTCATCCCATCTGCGGGTCGGGTCTCGACCAGGGTTCCGTCGAGTTGGTAGAGGCTGAAGGTGGGCTCTTGGTAGGTCACAACGAGCGGATCGGGTGGCGGGGCCTCGGTCGAAGCCTCCGTCGGCACCTCGGGAGACGCCGGGGTTTCGGGCGGGGCTGTGGGCTGGCTTGGCGCGCCCAGGTTGCAGGCCAGGAGCGCCGCCAGCATGGCGGAGAGGACCGAGATCTGGCGAACCTTGCGCAAGGAATGCATCCAAACCTCCCGGGAAACGGCACGGGGGAGCCGACGGTCCGGCCCCCAGATCACGAAAAGAGAATACATCAACTCACGGGTCGGGGTGTGTGCTAGACTGCAACGAAACCGGGTGACCCCTGGCGGCGTCCCCGGTCGATGCCAAGCGGTGAGGGGCCCTTGAACCGTCTTCGATTCCTGCAGAACAGCGGTCTTCCCAGCACCTACTGGTTCCTGTGGGCCGGCACGATCGTCAATCGCCTGGGCGGCTTCGTCGTCCCGTTCCTAACGCTGTACCTGACCCAGCGCGGCGTCCCCATCGCCCAGGCCGCCTTGATGGTTTCGCTGTTCGGGGCCGGATCGTTCGCCGCCAGCCTCGTGGGCGGCGAACTCTCCGACCGTCTCGGGCGCCGCCCGGTGATGCTGATCAGCTTCTTCGTCGCCCCGGTGGCGATGCTCGTCCTCGGCTTTGCCGAAACACCGGGCGTGATTGCCGTGACCACGCTGCTTCTCGGGTTCTTCACCGACCTTTATCGCCCGGCGGTGAGCGCCGCCATCGTCGACATGGTACCTCCGGACAACCGACCGCGCGCCTTCGGGTACCTGTATTGGGCGATCAACGTCGGATTCGCCATCGCCCCCGTGCTGGCGGGGTACATGGCCTCACGGAACTACCTGCTCTTGTTCATCGGCGACGCCCTGACGACCTTCGCGTTCGGGTTGATCGTGCTCTGGGGGGTGCGCGAAACGCGGCCGGCCGAACTGGAATCTCGCCCGGCCGTGCCGCTCCGGGAACGGGTCGCCGGGCTGCGCTCCGCACCGCTGTTGCTGGCCTTCGCCGGGTTGGCCCTGTTCTTCGGCATCGTGTATGCGCAGGGCCACGTGACCCTCCCGCTCGACATGAGCGCCGCCGGGCTATCGCCTGAGAACTACGGCCTGGCGATCGCCATCAACGGCGGCTTGATCGTGATTCTGGGAATCCCTGCCAGCAACGCCGCGCCGCGCTGGCCGCGCTACCGCGCCATGACGGTCTCGGCCGTCCTGGTTGGGATCGGGTTCGGGATCCCGGCCCTGGCGTCGACCTTGCCGGTCTACGCGCTGAGTGTGGCGATCTGGACCCTGGGCGAGATCGGCGGGGCGACGATTGCGCCCTCGATCGTCGCCGATCTCTCGCCGCCGGACAAGCGTGGCCTGTACCAAGGCATCTTTGGCTCCGCCTGGGGACTGGCGTTCTTCATCGGTCCGGTCCTCGGCGGATGGATCTACGAGAATCTAGGGGGGGCCGCGCTTTGGGGATTGTGCTTCGCAACCGCACTTGCCGTCGCCGTCGGGTTCCAGGCGATGGCCCGCCCGGCGGCACGCCACGCTCAGGCCGATCCTTCGACCGGCTGAATCCTAGGCCAAGCCCAGCAGTTCTTTGAGTCGCATCACCCGTTCTTCGACGGCCTGGCGGAGGCGCATGTCGCGCACCTCGTCGGCGGCCGGACCGGAGGCGTCGCGCAAGGTCGAGCCGTCGAAACGATCGCGATAGGCGGACGGGAGCTCATCGGGGAGGGCACGCCCGGTCATCACGCCCAGGGCCAGCGTCCAGGCGCGCGGCACGACCTCGATGTTGTAGCCACCGCCGCCGAGCGCCAGCCAGCGGGGCGCCAGCTGCTCCAGGCGCCGGAAGATCGCCTCCTGGCCGCGAGTCGTCAGCGAGAGCTCCGCCAGCGGGTCGAGGTAGTGCGTGTCCACCCCCAACTGGGTCACAACCATGTCGGGCCGGAACCGACCGAGCAGGGGCGGCACGATTTGGTCGAAGGCCCATAGGTAGAGATCGTCCCCGGTGCCCGGCGGAAGCGGTAGGTTGACTCCGTACCCCTTCCCTTTGGCGCGTCCGATCTCACCGACGCCGCCGGTGCCCGGGAACAGCGTGTGCCCGTCCTGATGGATCGAAATCGTCAGGACGCGATCGGTGTCGTCGAAGGCGTATTGGACCCCGTCGCCGTGATGGACGTCGATATCGACGTAGGCGACCCGCCGGCGACGCTTGAGCAGCCACTCGATGGCGATGACGACGTCGTTGTACACGCAGAAACCGGAAGCATGATCGCGCCACGCATGGTGCAATCCGCCGCCGAAGCTGAAGGCGATATCGCACTCGCGCCGCTCGAGCATTTCGGCGCCGCGCAAGGCTGCGCCCACCGCCAACGCGTACAACTCGTGCATCCCGGCGAATACCGGGTTGTCCCCCGGTCCGAAGTTGTAGCGCCAGGGCCGCGCCTCGCTGCCCCCGGCGCTCAGAGTCTGGACGACCTCGATGTACTCAGGGGTGTGAAAGAGGGCGAGCTCATCGAAGGTCGCCGGGGCCGGCTCGACGACGCTCACGCCTGGATCTGACAACAGGCCGTAGGCCTGCATCAACTCGTAGGTCCGCTCGAGGCGTTCCGGCTTGAGAGGATGGGCCGGTCCGTGGCCGACTTGCCACATGGCCGGCGAAGCAAAGACGACAACTCGCCGCACACCGGAATTGTAGTCGGTCTCGGCCGGAGGTCGTCCCGGGCTCAACCGGCGGCGGTCTCGGCCTCCACCAGCGGCTTGGCCTCCAAACGAGGATCGCCGCGGGCGTCGAGCAGGAGGTAGCCGACGACGGCGATCGCCGAGATGAGCCCGCACATGTACCAGACCCAGTTCGGGTTGTAGTTGTCGATGACGATGCCGGCCGCCAAGGGTCCCACGGAGGCCGAAACCACCCACGTCACGCCGGAGACGGCCATGTAGCGGCCGCGCATTGCCGCCGGTGCCAGGCGCGCCACCAGGGCCGACGCGGTCGGAATGATCATCATTTCCCCGACAGTGATCAACAGCATCGCGGCGGCGAACATCACGTACGCACCGACGAACCCATACATCGTGAATCCGACCAGGTAGAGCAGCGTCCCGGCCACCATCCGCGTCATCGGTCGATAGGGCCTCAGCCGACGGGTCAGGGGGAACTGGAACAAGACAACGACCAGGGCATTCATGCTCATCAGGTAGCCGTAGCCGCGCGCCGCCACGTCGTGTACGTCCCTCAGGTACACCGACAGGGTGCTGTACATCTGGTTGTAGACGATGTTCATCAGGATCGAGATGCCGATGAAGGCGACGAAGAGCCCGTCGCGCAGGACCTTGCCATAGCCCCGGAACGTCTGGGTCATCGACTCCCCGTGGGCGATGTCTTGCGACTCCGGCCGCGTCTCAGGGAGGGCCAGCAAGACGATGCCGGCGGTGATCAGGCTGGTCACGGCGTCGATGATGAACAAGTACAGGAAACTGTAGGCCCCGATGATCCCGCCGAGCGTCGGGCCGATGATCCATGCCAGGTTTCCGGTGACCCGAAGGACGCCGAAACCCTCGGCCCGCTGCCCCTCCGGCAGGAGGTCGGCGACCATCGCCTGGGCGGCCGGCCCACCGACGTCGGAGAGGATCCCGGTGAAGGCTGCCAGCAGGAAGAAGGTTGAGAGATCCTGGGCGAAACCCATCATCAGGCCGCTGGCGGCGCTGGCCACCAGGCCGAAGAGCAGAATCATCTTCCGCCCGAATCGGTCCGTCAGGGCTCCGCCGAGGATGCTCCCAACGAAGGACGAGAGCGAGAAGAGGGCGAAGAGCAGCCCGGCCTCGGTCATCCCGACGTCGAACTTCTGGGTGATGTACAGCGAGAAGAACGGCCACAGGGCCGTGCTTCCGATCCGATCGACGAAATGGGCGCCGGTCAGGGTCCAGAAGGGGCGCGGATATTCCCGGTAGGTGGAACGAAGCCGATCGAGAATCATGGGAAACCGGGTGGCTGTTCGATTGAGGCACCGCCGCGCGTCGCCGGGCGGCCGTGCGGCGGGACACCCCCGGGGTGTCGGCCTACCCAGCCGGCCGACAAGGCGGGATTATACCCCGCCAGTTGCCCGCGGCGCAGATTGCGGCGAGAATCGCTGGACGAGGCATACCGATGACCCATGCCGAGCGACTCGTCAATCTCATCAGCGGTCGTGCGATCCCGGCCCCAAGTGTCGAAACCGTCGAGGTTCGCGATCCGGCGACCGACGCCGTCGTGGCCCACGTCCCGCTATCGGGCCCGGCCGAGGTCGATCAGGCCGTCGGGGCCGCGACCGAGGCCTTCGCCGACTGGCAGCGGGTGCCTCCGACCGAGCGGATCCAGCCCCTCTTCCGGCTCAAGGGGTTGCTCGAGGAGCATCTCGAGACTCTGGCTCGATCGATCACGATCGAGAATGGCAAGACCCTCGACGAAGCCCGCGGCGAACTGCGGCGGGCGATCGAGAACGTCGAGGTTGCGTGCGGCATTCCAAGCCTGATGCAGGGGCGGTTCTCCGAGGAGATCGCCGACGGGATCGACGAATACTCGATTCGCCAGCCGGTCGGCGTGACGGCGATCATCTGCCCATTCAACTTTCCGGGGATGATCCCGTTCTGGTTCTTGCCGTATGCCGTCGCTTGCGGGAACACGGTCATCGTCAAGCCCTCGGAGCGCTGCCCCAGGACGATGATGCGCGTCGCCGATCTGATCGGCGAGGCCGGTTTCCCGCCCGGTGTGGTCAACATCGTCCATGGTGCGGCCGAGGCGGTCAACGCGCTGCTGGACCATCCGGGGATCGCCGCCGTCAGCTTCGTCGGCTCGACGCCGGTGGCGCGGCACGTCTATGCCCGGGCATCCGCCACCGGCAAGCGGGTCCAGGCCCAGGGCGGGGCCAAGAACCCGCTGATCGTCCTGCCCGACGCCGATCCGGAGATGACGACTCGAATCATCGCCGACAGCGCCTTCGGGAATGCTGGTCAACGCTGCCTGGCGGGTTCCCTGGCCATCACGGTCGGCAACGCCGACGACTGGTTCCGTGAGGCCGTGGCCGAGGCCGCCTCCCGGCGGGTCGTCGGCAGCGGGCTCGAGGCGGGCGTCGAGATGGGGCCGGTGATCTCAGCCCGCGCCCGTGAGCGGATCGAGGCGATCGTCCAGGACGGACTCGATGCAGGCGTGCGGGCCGTCGTCGACGGTCGGCGGGCGAAGGTGGTGGGATACGAACACGGCTACTTCGTGCGCCCGACAGTCCTCGACCATTTGGAGCCTGGCTCCCCGATCGCGCAGACGGAGATCTTCGGCCCCGTTCTCGGATTGATGCAAGTGGGTACCATCGAAGCCGCGATCGATCTCGTGAACTCCGGGCGCTATGGAAACATGGCGTGTCTCTTTACTCGCGATGGCGAGGCCGCCCGCACGTTTCGGCACCGGGCCCAGGCTGGAAACATCGGAATCAACCTGGGCGTCGCCGCCCCGATGGCTTTCTTCCCGTTCAGCGGCTGGAAGGAGTCGTTCTTCGGCACGCTCCACGGCCAGGGCCGGCATGCCGTTGAGTTCTTCACCCAGACAAAGGTCGTGATCGAACGTTGGCCGAAGTCCTGGTCGAGGACGTTCTAGAAGCGTCTCAGCGCGCCGCCGCAGCCCGCGGCAGGCGTGCCCGCGCCAGCAGCATCGCCTGGGCCACTTGCCCCGCTGTCCGAGCGAGCGATTCGGCCTCGCTGCGCCGATAGCGCTTCCCCCCGCGGCGCGGCCCCATCATCAAGAGCCCGAAGCTCTCGCCGCCAGCCTCAATCGGCACGCTCATCAGTGCCAGGCCCCGCCACGGACCCAGCGTCAGGGCGGGCCCGGTCTCTCCGGTCCCCGGGCGCAGGATCGCGCCGCACTCCGCCCCCAAGGCCCCCACCGCTTCAGCCAGCAACCGCCGCGCCAGTGTCTCCGAATCCTGCATCTCCAGATAGTCGGCTACGCGCGCCTCAAAGGTGCGCAGCGTGCCGGTGGGGACCTCCCGGAACTGTCGATCCACCCACGCCTGGAGCCCGGTGCGGAGCGGAGCGATGGCGGAGGCAACGATCAGCGTGGTGATGACAATCGCCGCATCGGATTGCTCCCCGGTCATGGCGATGAAGGCGCGCTGGGAGAGGGAAATCACGGCCGTGAACACGCCGGCCAGGACGGCCGTCATAATGGCGTAGACGATCGCCCGGTTGACGATGGCGTCGATCTCGAGCAAGCGATAGCGCATGATCGCCAGGGCCACGGTAAGCGGGAAGACCAGCAGGATCGGAAGCATCACCAGGCTGTTAAAGGCCAGCGAGGCCCCGAAGACCGGTGCCAGGAACCAGATGACCACGGGCGTGAAGGCAATGAGGCTTCCCACCAAGACCAGGCGCGCCTGGCGCCGCACGGCCGAGTCGCGGGCCTGGGGGGCCCGATACACCATGACGCCGAAGAAGAGCAGGCAGGCTAGCGCGGCGTAGCGGTAGGCCCACGAGCGGGCCTCGACGAACTGCCACGGATCGGACGGGTTGTAGAGTCCCGCCACCATCCAGATCGTCAGGCTCAAGGAGACCAGGTAGGGCAGGAGCAGAACGACGGCCCGACGGCGCACGACGGCCCACTCGACCGGGAAGCGCATCGCCAGGCTGACGAGCGTCCCCCCCAGGAACGCCACGGCCGCCGCCCACGCCGGTGTCGCGGCGTGCGAGGTCAGGACGTCGAAGAGCAAAGCAGCAACTATCGCCACACAGGCGCAGAAGAAGGCCAAGGCTCGGCCCGGCCGGTCTCGCCCGCGGGCGACATACACCCACACACCGATCCCAAAATAGGCCAGGCCGACAACAAACGGCAGCCAGAACAAGGAGACGAAATCGGCCAGCGGAAACGAAATAAGCTCGACGCGGGGGAATAGCCGAGTCACGCCGTCCGGCAGGCTGGCGAAGATCGGGATCGCGTCTCCAACCGCATACCCCTGCAGCGCCCGATGGTAGGCGGCCGAGGTCGAGACCGACTCGCCCGCCAGCCGGGTGATGACCACTGGAGGCTCTAGGCCGGCCTCGCGGCCAGTCCATCCCTCCCCGATGCGGGAGTTGACGACCAGGGTGTGCTCAACCAGGACCCCTGGAAACGGGGTTTGTCGCCACGACAGCGCCAGCAAGGGGGCGGCGAAGGCGGCGATTGCCGCCACGCCGAAGGCCCCCAGAGTGACGAGGCGGCTCAACCGCTCGAAGACATCAGGCCTCGTCTGTCGGTGGGCGGACGAAGGTCGGGCGATCACGCGTCCTTCTCCGCGAGCGGTCGCTCAAGGGTGATTACAGTCAGGTCGGGATCGAACAACGGGGACCGCGCCCGAAAGACCTTGAAGTTGCGGAAGATCCTCTCGGTCAGGTCTTCCAGGCCGAGCCGCTCCTCCTCCAGAACCTGGTTCAACGGCTCCTGCAAGAACGACCTTCCAGCGGGGTCGCGCGTCTCTGCCATCGAGGGGCCGAGCACGACGAGCACATGCCCCGGCTCGATCCGGACCCGGCCGACCTCGAAAGAGGCCGTCGGGGTCAGTCCCATGGGGTCCCCGACGGTGGCGGGAATCTGGATGATCCGATCTCCGTGAGCCTCAAGCGGGCTCGTCCCTGCACAGGCGAAGTCGAGCCACCCGGTGCGGGGATCGAGGTGCATCACTGTGCACCGGACCTCGACCGGTTCCTCGAATTGCAGGCACAGCGAGGTCCCGCACTGGCGGAGCGAGTCGTCGGGTAGCGCCAGACGCTGGCCACAGGCCCGCAGGACCGTGCGGGTGGAGGTGATCGCCAGGGCCGCCTGGAGGCCCTGAGCGCGGATGACTCCGATGGACAACATCAATCGACCGTCGGGAAGGAGGATCGAGTCGATGAACTCGTGCTCGCTGCGCTTGCCCGCCGACCCTCTCCCGACGATGTTCCAGCCCGGCAGGACCGGCCACTGCTTCGGATGCAGGTAGTCGCGGGCGACTCGGGCCCAGGCGTCGTCATGTTCGGGACGACGGACCTCGAGGAAGCGAAAGCGCCGTTGCCGCGTGATGAGTGCCAGACTCAGGGGGGGAAGGAGCAAGGCCGCACCAAACGCCAGGAAGAGGATGTTTCGATAGCGCCGGGTAGCCTCCGTCACGCTGGCCCAATTCGCCTGGTTGACGAGGGTCCAATTCGTCCGCGGCACCGGGGCACGGGCGACAAGGATTTCGGTGCCCTCGGCGTTCTGCGTCAGTTCGGCTGAGGCCACCTCCGAGTTGGAGATCAAGGGCAGTTCGGCCCCGCTGATGAAGTGGCCGATCCGGTCGGCGTTGGAGTCGTATACGATTCGCCCCTGTCCGTCGATGATCGAAATCGCGCCCGACTGGCCTAGGCGCAGGCGGACGATGCCGGCATACAACGCACTTTGGGTCGGCTCCCCGAGGCGGAACAACCCGGCAAGAGCCCCGTCGAATTCGCTGGCCTCGCCGCGGATCGGCACGGCGACGGCGACGACCGTTTCATCCTGCGGGCCGACGGGCTGGGCGTCCGAGATAAAGACCCCGGCTTCGCCGAGCAACTCGCGGAAGAAGTCGCGATCCGACCAGTCGTCACCAATCAGGCCGGAGCCGCGCGGCAGCGCGGCTCGTACGGTCCCGTGGCTGTTCAGCAGGACGACCCCGCCATCAAACACACGCAGGCGGGGCGCGGCCGCTTCCAGGATAGCCCGCTGCTCCGTCAGCGTGCCACTCGGAAGGTCGCGGTTGCGGGCGACCGCATCAAGCAGATCGGCGAAGTTCTCCAAGTCGGCGCGCAGCCGCGCCGCCGACAGGACCGCCAGCTGCCCGTCTCGCTCGATGAGCTGCTGGGCGGCCTCGTAGCGGAAGGCCCGGTAGGCGAGGGCGAAGATGATGGCCAATGCCAGGATCAAGGCCCCCACAAGCCAAAGGCCGAGATTGCGAGCCAGGGACGCTCGCAGTCGGGTGATCATCGGGATCTCTCGCAGGTGACCGGCATCGACTAGGGTGCGGCGGACTGTGCCATTTCGATCGCGGCCGAAACCTTCACCATCTCCGACACCGGGGCTTGCCCCAGAGTGAAGATACGCTGCCAGGCCGGCTCGACGATGCTGCGAGCGGCGGCCATGTTGGCGAAGATCTCGGCCGTCACGGAGTAGCCGCGCACGTGACCATCGGCGAAAGCTTCCAAGTCGAGGCCCTGAGTCGCCTCCGGGAACTCGTCACGGATGAAGCCGATCCATTCCGGAATGAGGGAGCGGCGAGCCGGTTGAAGGAAGTGCGCCTTGGCCATCGCCCGGCCATATTCCTGGCTGATCAGGAACTTGACCAGTTCCCAGGCCGCCTCGGGGTGCCGCGTGCCGGCGTAGATCCCGAATCCGTCGGTTGTGGCGAGGGTGACGCGGCGGGCCGGCCCGGCCGGGAAGGGCGCCACGCCGATTCGAAAAGGCGCCCCGGCGAGAATGTCCTTTAGGGACCACGATCCGTCCTCGACCGTGGCCACCCGGCCTTGGATGAACGCGCGCCGCGTTTCCAAGTCGCCCACGTCGAGGAAGCTGGCCATCACCCGATCGTCCCACATCCGGGCCCGGATCCATTCCATCGCCGCCAGGGCTTCGGGGCGGGCGATCCAGCTGCGATGCGGGTCTTCGGGGTCGACCAAATGGCCGCCCCACCCGTTCACGTGCATCTGGATCCGCTCCCAGGCGATATCGACCATTCCGGGATACACGTCGGCGACTCCTTGCCCGGCGAGGCTGCGGCCCAGCCTCTTCATCGCCTCCAGGTAGTCGTCGTGGGTCCAGGTGCCGTCGGGGTACTCGACGGCGTGCGCGTCGAACAGGTCCTTGTTGTAGTAGAGCGCCAAGGCGCCGTGGTACTTGGGCAGGCCGAATTGCTGGCCATCGGCCGTCCGAAGGGATTCGACCTGAGCCGGGCTCCAATCGCCAAGAGTTTCCTGGTCCAGGTCGGCTTGCACGAAGGGGCGCAGATCGAGCAGGTACCCCTGCTGGGCCCAAGACGGGAAGAAGTCGCAGCATCCGGCAAACACGTCGGGCGCGGTGCCGGCCTGGAAATCGGCGATCATCACGTCGCCGAGATCTTCAGGGTCCATCGTGAAGAACACCTGGATGTTGGGGTGACTCTCGTGGAACTCCTCCAGCATCGCCTGGGCCAGGCCGGGGAACCAATCGGTCCGCCAGTCCTGGTACACGAGCTGGATCTTGCCTCCGCTGGCGACCGTCGCCTTCGATGCAGGGCTGCAGGCCGCCAGTGCCGCACCAGCTCCCGCCGCGCCGGCAACCCTCAGGAAATCACGGCGAGAGATGCGGCCGCGGGGATGCGACGCCGGTGTGGCGTCCGACTCGCGCGGAAGGCTATCCAGGTCCTCGATTGGCATGGTCGGGCACCCCTGTGCTGGTAATTCTCCTACGAAGTGCGGGGGTTGCAAGAGGCATTCGCCATCAGGAGGGCTTTCCCGGACGGCATGGGGTAACACGCGCAACCATGGGCGAACCCGGCAGGCTCGCCCGAATTCTGCCGGCGAACTACGCCCCCACCGCCTCCTTGGCGCGCTTCTCCTCCCGCCCGCGGGTGCGGGCGTCGAGGATGCGCTTGCGGATGCGCAGGCTCTTCGGCGTCACCTCGAGCAGTTCGTCCTCGCGCAGATACTCGATGCATTGATCGAGGCTCATCTGACGCGGCGGCGTCAGGCGCTCGTCGATTTCCTTATTGGACGATCGCACGTTGGTGACATGCCGTTTCTTGCACACATTGACGACGATATCCCCGGGCCGGGTCTGTTCCCCGACGACCATTCCGGCGTAGACCTCCACCCCGGGGCCGATGAACAGCATCCCGCGCTCCTCGGCGTTCTTCAGGCCGTAGGTGGTCGTGACTCCCGGCTCCCAGGCGACAAGCGACCCGCCACTGCGGGCAAAAGTACCGCCGTTGAACGGCAGGAATCCGTGGAAGACACTGTGGAGGAAGCCGGCCCCGCGCGTCGCCGTCAGGAACTGGTAGCGAAATCCGAGCAGGCCGCGCGTCGGGACCAAGTAGCGCAAGCGCACGCTCTCGCCAGCGACGTCCTGCATGTCGAGCATCTGCCCGCGCCGGCTCCCCAGCATCTCGACGACGACGCCCAGGGCCTCCGAGGCGGTCTCGATGTAGACCTCTTCATAGGGCTCGAGCGTCTTCCCATCCTCGACGTGCAGGATGACCTCGGGGCGCGAGACCTGGAACTCATATCCTTCCCGGCGCATCGTCTCGATCAGGATCGCCAGGTGCAGCTCCCCCCGCCCGGAGACGACGAAACGATCGGCCGAATCGGTCTCCTCGACCCGAAGGGAGACGTTCGTCCGCAGCTCCTGGAACAGGCGCTCGCGCAGCTTGCGCGAGGTGCTCCAGCGCCCATCCCGACCGGCAAACGGCGAATCGTTGACGGCGAACGTCATCCGCAAGGTCGGCTCTTCGACCCGGATGGTCGGAAGGGGAATCGGGTTCTCCGGATCGGCCAGGGTCTCGCCGATCGAGACGTCCTCCAGGCCGGCGATGACGACGATATCGCCGGCGCTCGCCTCCTGGACCTCGGTCTTCTCAAGCCCTTGATGCAGATAGAGGTAGCGTGCCTCAGCCGGGAAGACCGATCCGTCGTGGGCGATGCGAGCCAGGGGATCCCCGGTCTGAAGACGACCGGCCCGGATCCGGCCGGTGGCCGTCGCACCTCGGTATTCATCGTAGCCGAGGGTCGTCACAAGCATTTGGAACGGCGCTTCGGGATCCGCGCGCGGTGCAGGGATCTGCCCAAGAATGGCGTCGAACAGGGGCTGGAGATCGGGCCCCAGGTCCGGCGTCCGGCCGGCCTGGCCGGTCACGGCGTTGGCGTAGATCACGGGGAAGTCGGCCTGGAGGTCGGAGGCGCCGAGCTGGATGAACAGGTCGAAGGTCTGGTTGAGCGCCTGGGTCGGGTCGGCGCCTTTGCGGTCGACCTTATTGATCACGACGACGGCGCGGAGATCCATCTCGAGCGCCTTCTTGAGGACGAATCGGGTCTGGGGCATCGGCCCTTCGGCGGCATCGACGAGCAGCAGGACGCCGTCGACCATGTTCAAGACCCGCTCGACCTCGCCGCCGAAATCCGCGTGGCCCGGCGTGTCGACGATGTTGATCTTCACCGGACGGCCGGCATCCCGGTCGGCAATCAAGATCGAAGTGTTCTTGGCAAGAATGGTGATGCCGCGCTCCCGCTCCAGGTCATGCGAGTCCATGACACGTTCGGCCACGGCCTGGTTTTCGCGGAAGACCCGCGCCTGGCGCAGCATCCCGTCGACCAGGGTCGTCTTTCCGTGGTCGACGTGGGCGATGATGGCGATATTGCGCAAATCCGAGCGTTCGATCACAGGTCCCTCTGCGGCGCAATGCAAGACCCCGGCCGCGTTGCGCCGGGGTCCGTGCGCTTCCACGATCAATGGTATCAGACCTGGCGGCGTCTGGGAAGGGGGCGGATTGTGGCGCTAGAAATCGAGATCGTCGTCTCCGCCGCCCCCGCCGCCGAAGTCGGGCAGGCTGCTTTCGATCGATTCGGGGTCTTCGCCGGCCTCCAGACGATCGACGACCTCGTCAAACTCATCCGGCAGGTCTTCGCCCATCTCGTCACCCATCCGGCGCATCGCCCGGGCGATCGAGCGGGGATCGTTCTCGTCGATGTCGCCCCAGTCATCAGGGTCGGCCAACGAATCGAGCCGCGACTCCTCCGAGCGGAGAACGCGCACCCGGCCGATCCGGCGCTTCAGGTTGGACGAACCGCAGTGGGGACAGGTGACGGCGACGGTCCCGTAGTCGCGGTACATCTGGAACACCGTCGAGCGCTTGCGGCAATCGAGGCAGCGGTAGTCGTAGTTCGGCATGCTCCAGGGCCGCATCGATTATACTGACCCGCATCGTGGACGAAGACCTCCTTCGACGCCAGGCCGCGCCCCTGTTGATTGTCATCTCCGGCCCATCCGGCGTCGGGAAGGACGCTGTGCTCGGCCGCATGAAGGAGCGGGGACTCCCGTTCCATTTTGTCGTGACGGCCACCACCCGCACCCGGCGGCCGAACGAAATCGATGGCCGTGACTACCACTTCGTTTCAGCGGACGAGTTTCAGCGGATGATCGACCACGGGGAGCTGATCGAACACGCCAGGGTCTACAACGACTTCAAGGGGATCCCCCGCTCCCAGGTGGCCGAAGCCCTGCGCAGCGGGCGCGACGTCGCCATGCGGGTCGATGTGCAGGGCGCGGCGACCGTCCGGGCGCTGGCCCCGGATGCCCTGTTGATCTTCCTGCTCGCCGCCTCCGAAGCCGAGCTCGAACGCCGACTGCGGGCGCGGCGCACCGAAAGTCCCGCGGATCTGGCCCTGCGCCTCGAGACGGCCCGGCGCGAGCTCGATCAGGTCGAGTTGTTCGACTACGCCGTCGTCAACCGCGACTTCGCCCTCGACGCCACCGTCGACACGATCGTGGCCATCATTCACGCCGAGCATCATCGCAGCCGGCCGCGGGTCGTGAACCTGTGAACCCGGCCCCGCCGCCGCAGGCGACGCCGGCGCGAAGGGCTCCAGTCCCGGCCCTGATGCCCCTACGGCAAGCACCGGTCACCTTCGGGATGATGGCCGTCACCGGCGGAGTCTTCCTACTGCAGCTGCTGGGCGAGGCCGCGCTGGGCTACGACGTCGTCCTGGCGCTGGGGGCCAAGGCCAATGAGCTGATCTTGGCCGGGCAGATCTGGCGCCTGGTCACGCCGGTGTTCATCCACGCCGGGATTGCCCACATTTTCGTTAACATGTACTCCCTATTCGCCCTCGGTCCGCCGGTTGAGCGTTTCTTCGGGACGGCTCGAATGCTGGCCGTCTATCTGCTCTCGGGAATCAGCGGCGTGGTCTTCAGCCTGGCGTTCAATCCG
The DNA here is from genome assembly GCA_035471625.1 of Anaerolineales bacterium. GTDB lineage: Bacteria > Chloroflexota > Anaerolineae > Anaerolineales > E44-bin32 > DATEVL01. The sequence goes on along the minus strand of DATIPT010000092.1, from coordinate 3,917 downwards.
TACCCGTCGGTGGGCGCTTCCGGGGCGATCTTCGGACTGCTCGGGGCCTTGTCGATGTTCCTGTACCTCAATCGTGGGCTCTTCGGCCCGCGGGGTGGGATGCAGCTCCGCCAGTTGCTGCTCGTCGGGGCGCTCAACTTGCTGATCAGCCTGAGCCCGGGGATCGATTTGTGGGGGCATGTCGGGGGGCTGGTGGCGGGGGCAGGATGTACGGCGCTGTTCGGGCCTCGGCTGATTCCGGTCTCGACCGACGGGTTGGTCACGACGTACACCGACCGCCGCCCCTGGCCCGAGGTGGCGCCCCGCGTCGTCCTCGCCGTCGTGGCCGTCGGGGCGTCGGCGTTGGCGGCAATGTTCCTGGCGGCGCAGCTCTAGGGCCCGTCCAAACTCCCGCCCGCTGCCCGCCTCCGCCATTCTCGATTGACACCCCCTCGACCGGCCCCGTATAATCGCATACCGACGGTCCCCGTCGAGTTGCCATAGGTCAAACGAAGGAGAGCAAGCGTTGTCGGAGGTTTTTGACATCACGTTCATCGGGGCCGGGCCGACCGGCCTTTTTGGCGCCTTCTACGCTGGACTGCGCGAGATGCGGGTCAAGGTCATCGACGCCTTGCCCCAGGCCGGCGGACAGTTGATCGCCCTGTACCCCGAGAAGCAGATCCTGGATACCCCGGGGTTTCGCGCCATCCGTTCGAAACAACTGGTGGCCAACCTGGTGGAACAGGCGGCGCAGTGGAACCCGGAGATGGTGCTGGGCGAGCGCGCCGTGCGGCTGGAACGCGTCCCGCTGCCGGGAGGCGCCGACGACGAGCAGTGCTGGAAGATCGGCACCGACAAGGCCGAGCACCTCAGCCGGACGGTGATCTTGGCGGCCGGGATCGGCGCCTTCGAGCCGGCCAAGCTCGCCAACGAGAGCGTCACCCGCTTCGAGGACAAGGGCGTGACGTATCTGGTCGAGGATCTGCAGGCATTTGCCGGGAAGCGCGTTCTCATCATCGGGGGCGGCGACTCGGCCGTCGACTGGGCCCTGGCGCTCGAGCCGATCGCCAACGGTGTGACCCTGATCCATCGCAGGGAGGGCTTCCGGGCGCACGACTCGTCGGTCAATGCCCTCAATGTCTCCAAGGTCGACGTCAGGATCTTCTACGAACTCCGCGAGCTGCGCGGCGGCGAGCATGTCGAGCAAGCCGTCATCTTCGACAATCGCACGCAGGAGGAGACCACGCTCGACGTCGACGAGGTCATCCTGGCCCTGGGCTTCAAGGCCGATCTCGGGCCGATCCGCGAATGGGGGCTGGAGACCATCGGCCGCCGCTACGTGAAAGTGAACTCCCACATGGAGACCAATCTTCCCGGTGTTTTCGCCGCCGGCGATGTCGCCCTGGGGGAGGGCGATGACCCCTTAAACCTGATCGTCGTCGGCTACGGCCAGGTGACGGTGGCGGTCAACTATGCCTACACCGTCGTCAAGCCTGGCGGCAAGGTCTTCCCCGGACACTCGAGCGAGCGCTCGGGATAGCAGACCCGCAGGCCTGCAAGCTCCAACTCCCCGCAAGCAGGAGTCGCGGGGAGTCTACCTAATTGGGACTTGACAACTCCGATTTCCGACCTAGTATATCCGCAACGGATACATCCTGCGCAGATGGTCCCGTACCGTTTGAGGAGCTTGGCCCATGGCGAAAGCGACAACTCCGGATGGCTTTCTCCCCCTGACTCCGGCCGTCTTCCACATCCTGCTGGCGCTCGCCGATGGCGAGAAGCACGGCTACGCCATCATGCAGGAAGTCGAGGTGATGACCGAGGGCAAGGTCCAGATGGGCCCTGGGACGCTCTACGGCTCGATCAAGCGCATGCTCGCGGCCGGCCTGATCGAGGAGAGCGACGACCGACCTGACCCGACGCTCGACGACGAGCGCCGGCGCTACTACCGCCAGACCGGCCTCGGCCGCAGGGTGCTGCGGGAAGAGGCCGAGCGGATCGCGGAGTTGATGGTGCTGGCGCGTCGCAAGCACGTTCTGGCCGGGATCGGATGACGGAGGTGGCGATGAGCGAGCACGTCGGGCCGCCCGCGCCCGTCGACCTCTCCGTCCGAATCTACAACTGGCTCCTGGCCGCCTATCCGGCTCCGTTCCGGGCGGAATACGGGCCCCACATGGTTCAGGTCTTCCGCGATGCCTGCCGGCGCGACTACCGCCGCGGGGGTCTGCCGGCGATGACCTGGCTTTGGGCGCGCACGTCGCTGGATCTGATCCGGACCACGGTCGAGGAGCACATCGAGCGAGGACTCGACATGAATCGTGAGAAGTTCGTACGCTGGAGCGGTTGGGCACTGATGGCCGGGGGGATCCTTTTCTCTGCCGGCCTGATCCTCGGAAGCTTTGACACCACCTGGGAGGACCCGATCGGCGGTGTGGACGCGTTCTACGAGATCAGCCAGATCGTCGGGATCGTGCTGGGCCAGATCCTGTTCGTCGTCGGGTTGATCGGACTGCGGACCGGGTTCGCCTCCCGCAGTGGGGGGATCGGCGCGGCGCTCTTGATCGTCTCCCTGGTCGGCAGCGTCATCTCCCTGGGGGGCATGCTGTTCATGAGCATCTCCGAGATCGCCTGGAGCGCCTGGCTCCTCGGCTTGACGACGATGACTCTGGCGCTGGCCGGCTACGGGGTGGTAGCCATTCGCCGAAGGGTCTTCACCCGGTGGAACTTCGCGCCGTTGCTGGCGGGCATCGTGATCCCTGCCCTGGTCGGGATCAGCGCTGCGATCGAATCGAACGGCGGATCGATGGGCGAGTGGACCTTCCCGATCGGGGTTTCAACCACCGCGATCGGCCTGATCTTGCTCGGCTTCCGCATGCAGGCTGACGCCGCCCAGGTGTCTGCGACCGTCTGAGCCCCCTCCCGGCGGGTCGGCGGAGGCGGATCAAGCGACTCTTGCCGGCCCGCCGGGCATGACGGAGGGACGCATGACCGACCACCGTTGGCTCCGACTGAGTGGATGGGGAATGGGCCTCGCCGCGGCGGCGCTGCTCGCGACTTTCCTCCCGGCGGCGTGGCGTTTCGATTTCCCGCCAGCCGTCCCTTTTCTGATCGCGATCCTCCTGACCACCCTGGGTGAACTTGGGATGCGAGTCCGCTACGGCGCACGGGCCGGACGGGCGGGTCAAGCATCATTGGACATCGGCATCGCCGGGGGTGTTGCGGCGACTGTCAGCGGCTTGTTGTGGGCCACCGGCTTCAGCGGACGCGGGGCGATGAATGCCTCCATGGCGGTGATGTTCGGTGGACTGTTCGTTTTCGGGTGGGTCGCGATTCGGCGAAAACCGATGCCGCGCGGGAACGTCCTGCCGCTGCTGGCCGGTCTGTGGTGGCCGCTGATCTTCCTGGTCAGCTCGGTCCTCGGCCTGGCCGACATACAGTTGGACGTGTCCTTCGGCGCATCCCTCCTTCTCTTCCTGGCGATGTGCATCCCGCTTGCCCTTCTCGGCTATCGAACGCAGGCCGACGTCCGAGCGAATCCCCACGCGGCCCCATAGTCCGCCAGGCGGCACCCGCCCCGGCACCCCTCCGCTTGCCCCGCGCTCCACTCGATGCGAGAATGGCGCCTCGCCGTTCCTGGAGGCCGTCGATGCGCCACGCCCGCCCGATTGCAGCCGTCTTCCTTGCGCTGACAACCGCACTTCTCGCCTGCGGGCCACGCGTGGAGTCCCAGGAACCGCCTCCCGAGCCTGCCACCGTCACGCCGGAGCGGGCGGCGTCGTCTCCGCTGCCAGAGACCCCGCCAGCCACCGACACCCGCGAGCCGACGCCGACCGAGACGCCCACGCCAACGATCCCGCCGACGGAGGTCCCACGCCTCGCCCGGGTCCTGGAGAACACCAACTGCCGCACCGGTCCGGGAACGGTCTACGACAATATCT
>DATIPT010000091.1:0-6480 GCA_035471625.1 Anaerolineales bacterium | reverse complement strand
GGGAACTCGTTTCTGGGAGTGCAGCGGGAGACCCGCAACTAGCGTTTGTCGGGCACATGCTTTCCCTGCTTTTCACGACGGCCATTCTCGTTGCTCTGCGGGATCGGCACTACTCAGGACTGCCCACTTGGCTGTTGGGGGTCGGGCTGGTCGTGGCAGCGGTCGTCCATCCGGTGCTCTGGAACCTAAGCTATCCTGACATCTATGTAGCTGCCATTGCCTGGGGGCAGGCCTGTCTTGTTGGCGGCCTGCTCGTCGCATTTCCGGTTGTCCTAGGAACCGAGATTGACTGGCGCAGGTCGGCTCTGGCGGCGGTCCTTTGGTCCTTGGCAATAGGCTCACGCTACACGCTCGCGCCTGCGGTTCTTGTCTGCGTTCTATTGACGGCGGTCGGTGCCATGAAATCTGAGGCCTCCACAGCCCGTCGACTCCGCCTTGGTGTAGCCATTGGCCTCCCATTTGTGCTGATCGTCACCTCCCTTGGAGCCTACAACTTTGCTCGCTTTGGCCGTGCCGCGGAAACAGGCCTCCAGCTCCAGTTGACGCCGAACTGGGACTACACGGCGATCGCAAGAGACGGGGGGATCTTCAGCGTCCGCTATGTCGCACCGAATCTGATCTACTATGGCGTCTGGCCCTTCAAGATCGGGGCCGAGTTCCCCTTCTTGGAGGTGCAGAGGGGAGAATCTCTGTCGGTCAGGGCTTTCCTGAGAGCCGCCGAAATCCCAGATGCATACTCCGTAGAAGAGATTAACGGTCTTCTTCTGGCTGTTCCGTTCTCGCTGTTCGGGCTGTTGTGGGTAGTACGGCGGGCTTGTGGTGCCCCGCCGGGTGAGCAGAATGGGTCGACCGCCAGGCCCCAGAGCTTCCGTGACCGAAGAGATCTGGAAAGGATCTCTCTTTCCATGCTGCTTGCGGCCGGAATGACCGGTTTGCTGATCCTGGCGTATCGACATGTGGCAAATCGGTTCATGATGGACTTCTCGCCATTCCTGATCATTCCGGCCGTACTTGGCGCATGGGAGTTTCACGCCGTGAATAGAGGACGCCCGATTCTCGGTCCTCTTTCTGCTGTTCTGATCCTTGTACTCGCTGCAGCGTCGGTTGCCACAAGTATCCTACTTGGAGTTGGCGGGCCTGCCTCACGGATTGACGACTACAATCCCACTTTGTGGGCTTTCCTGAGCAATCTGGGAAAGTGATAGACCGGAATTTGGATCTGCGAATCCTGGAGTCGACTTGAGGATGCTCTCCCTTCCGTTTCCTTCGATCGCCGATCCGTTGCTGGCTGACCTTGCCGCCGGGCGTTGTTGCGCGGTCAATGGCCTGAGCAACAGCGGCAAGTCGACTTTGATGCGGGCTCTGGCCACTCCCGACGCCGCCCAGCGGTACCGGGAACAAACCGGCCGGCCGGTCCGGATCATCCTGGTCGACTGCAACCGCGCCGTCGCATTGTCGGCCCAGGCCTTCTACGAAGTCGTGGTTCGTTCCGTTCTCGAGGGTTTCCCGCCCGACTCGGCTGAGCCGCTGCCAGCGTCGCTGCGCATGCATCATGAGGGGATCACCGATGCCGACTCATCCTTTGCCGCCTCGCTTTCCTTCAACCTGGCTCTGCACGAACTCTGCGATCAGCTTGGGGAGGACCTTGCGCTTCTCTTGGATGAATTCGATGAGGTCTATACCGCGTTGGATGACCGCGCCCTGCTGAATCTGCGGGCGCTCTACGATCGGTTCAGCGAGCAATTGACGATCGTCACGGCGACCACTCGCGGGCTGCGCGAGCTTCGGGGTCGGGACTATGAAGATGAGTTTGCCGAACTCTTCATCCGGTCGACCTATCTGATGCCGCCGCTGACGGAGGAAGAAGGCCAGGTCCTCCTGGATCGGTTCCTCCCCGGCCGGGCTGAGACCGCCCTGCGAAAAGCCTGTCTTGCGCTGGCAGGCGGTCATCCGGGCTTGCTGATTGCGTCGGCGCAGGCGGCCATCGGTGGTGGTGTCGACGACCTCTCCCGGCGGACAGCGCACCACCCGCAGGTTCGAGTGGAGTGCCTCAAGATCTGGGGGCAACTGACGGGGGAAGAGCAGCAGGCGCTGACGACGCTGGCCGATCGGGGTAGTGAGGGTGTGGCGCCGGGTGCGCTCGCCCGCTTGGAAGCCGTTGGTGTGACGCGGGATGGTGAGATCGTATCCCCCCTCATCGCCAGTTTCGCCGTGCGCCGTCTTCGCGGATCCCCCGTGGTCCAGGAGGGGATCCACCTCGACCCCGACTCGGGTGACGTCTGGGTCGACGGGGTCCGGATCCCGGTGCTGACCGATCTCGAGTTCCGGCTGCTGCGGCTGCTCGACGAGCGGCGGGACAAGATCACGGACAAGTACGCCATCGTGACTGCGGTGTGGGGGGAAGACTATCTGGGGGATGTCGATGACGCCCGCGTGGAGAAGCTCGTCAGCCGCCTGCGGGCAAAGATCGAAGCCGATCCCAGCGCCCCGCGCTACCTATTGACTCAGCGAGGGCGGGGGTACAAGTTGGTGACTCGATCGCTGGCCTCCGGATAGAACCGGGGCACACACTCGATCCAAGGCCGCGCGCCAAGAGGAATGCATGATCCGCTGGGTCCGTGAACCGCAACGGTTTCCCTACGTTCTTGGGGCTGCCTATTTCCTTGGGATGACCGTGGTCATGACCTGGCCGGCGGTGACGAGGTTGGCGGATGCAACGGTGAGTCGGCCCGGCGACAATCTCTACTTCATCTGGCTCATCGGCTGGGTGCAAGAGGCGGTCTTCAAGCTACATCAATCTCCTCTGGTAACCGATCTCCTGAACTATCCCGAGGGGTGGTCGCTGGCATCCACGGAGATGAGCCCGTTGGTGATCGGATTGGCCCTGCCATTCAGCCTCGCCGGGGGACCGACTCTTGGGTACAACGTCGCGGCCCTGCTGAGCTTCGCGCTCTCCGGATTCTTGATCTTCGTGTGGATCTATCGCCTGACAGGCAGCCTCTGGGGAGCCCTGATCGGGGGGACGATCTTCGCCTTCTTCCCCTACAGGTTCAGCCACTACCTGGCGGGACACCTCAATCTTCTTGCGACCCCCGCCGTCATTGCAGCCTTCATGTGCTTGGACCTGGCATTGCACGATGGTAATCGTTCGAAGAGGTGGGCCGTCGCCGGCGGAGTCAGCTTGGGGCTGGTTGTGCTGAGTTCGATGTACTACTTCTACATGTCTCTGGTCATGCTGGCTTGCTACCTGCTCTTCGACCTCCTCCTGAGTCGGCGCGAGCGGACCCCCTGGCGGATCTACCTCAAGGTATTGGCGATCTTCGGCCTGGCAAGCCTCCCGATCGTGCTCGTGGGCATCGCGCCCTACATCTCGGCGGCCCGGGCTGGCTTGGTCCCGGTGCGAAGCCTGAACGCTGCCATCTCGTACTCGGGCAGTCCCACCGACTACGTCCTGCCCTTCACGGGCCACCCTCTGTGGGGCTGGTGGGTCGGAGCGAACTTCAATCGCGCCGGATGGATCGAGAACACGCTCTATCCCGGCTTTGTCGCTTGCCTCTTGGGCCTTGTCGCCTTGGTGGCCCCTCGAGGATCTTCGCCAATCCTTCGGGCTCGGGCCTGGGCGTTTGGCATGACTTCCGCGGTAGCTTTCGTGCTGAGCCTGGGCGTGACGCTGCACTGGGGGGGCTGGTCGGTCACGTTTCCCTTGCCGTCGTTTCTCCGCTGGCTCTACTGGGAAGATGGGACTTCCATTCTCATGCCCGGGTACCTTCTTTACAGATTCCTGCCGTTCTATGAGAGCCTTCGCGTCCCGGCCCGATACGTCGTCTACTTCGAACTCTTCCTGAGCGTGCTTGCCGGTTGCGGGGTGGCATGGATCCTCTCCCGCGCGAAGCGCCGGATCGGAACCCTGCTGGGTATCGCCCTCCTGGCCCTTGTGTTGGTTGACTTCTTGCCTCCCCGCTGGAACATGATCCCGGTCGAGGGCCGAGCCGTAGATCTCTGGCTTCGCCAACAGCCCTCAACCGGTGCAGTGGCCCAGTTCCCGTTTGTCCAGGTCGACGAACAACAGCTGCTCTACGCGACCCTCGTTCATGAGAAGCCCTACATCGGCGGGCTGTACGGGTCGTTTCCAACGCCGCAATTCAACGCCGTCAAGCCCATCCTGGACGAGTTCCCTTCACCGGAAAGCCTGGATCTCCTCCGCAGCCTCGGAGTCCGCTATATCGTTGTCGACATGGCGTGGTACCAGGAGATCCACGCACTGGACGATGTCCAACTGGCTCTCGCCGCCGCCGGCATTGAGCAGGTAGCCGAGCTTGAGGGCCAGCAGGTCTACCTTCTCAAGGACTAGCGTTTCGCCGATCTGCAGGATCGGTACACGCCAATCGGCCTGCATTGCACTTGGGAGTGGAGGGCCGCACGGCCAGCGGGGGATGCGTGTCGGACGAAGCGAGAGGACTACCCCGGTCGTGCCTCGGCCAGGCCTCGACCGTGGGCCAACAACGCCTCGACCATCTCCGGCTCGCGCGCCTCGGCGTAGACGCGCAGGACCGGCTCGGTCCCTGAAGGCCGGATCAACAACCACGACTCGTCATCGAGGATGTACTTCACGCCATCGAGAGCGTTGACCGAAGCCACGGGGATGCCCCCGATCGAGGCCGGGGCGTCCTGGACCAGTCGCTCGACCATGCGCGCCTTGGCGACCGGCGCCGACAGCCGCAGATCAAGCCGCTCATAATGGGAGGGTCCGGCCTGCTTCAGCAGGTCGGCCACCAACTCTTCCAAAGGCGCCCCGATGGCGGCGACGATTTCGACCAGCAACAGCGCCATCAACACGCCGTCCCCCTCCGGGATATGGCCCTGGAAGGCCATCCCGCCGGACTCTTCGCCGCCGATCAGGGCCTCGCCGCGCAGGAGGTAGTCGGCGATGTGATTGAATCCGACCGGCGTCTCGACGACTTCGAGGCCGTACTGGGCGGCCAGCCGGTTGACCATTTGTGTCGTCGAGACTGTCTTGATGACTTTCCCCTTCCAGCCGCGCTGCTCGACCAGATAGCGCAACGCCAGCGAAAGGATCCGGTGGGGATCGACGAACTGGCCCCGGCCATCCATGGCGGCGATCCGGTCACCGTCGCCATCGGTCGCCAGGCCAAATTCGCCGTGACCGGAGGCGATCGCGCCGGCCAGGGGCCCGAGGTAGCGGGCGATCGGTTCGGGGTGGATCCCCCCGAAGCCTGGATTCATCTCGCCGCGGATCTCCAAGACCTCGCACCCGGTTCCCTGCAGAAGGTTCTTGACCATACCGCGGCCGGAACCGAACATTGAATCGACCACGACTCGTGACGGCCGCTCGGCGATCCGGTCGAAGTCGATCAGCCGGCGCAGGTGAGCATCATAGGGAGGTGTCGGGTTGAAGCGCTGGATCAGGCCCTGCTTCTTGGCCACGTCGTAGTCCATCAGATTCGGGCCGCGGCCGCGGTTCTCATTGTCGGTGAGATAGATCTCGACCCGGCGGCATTGCTCAGGGAGTGCCGATCCGCCATAGGCCGCTTTGAGCTTCACCCCGTTGTAGCGCGGGGCGTTGTGCGAAGCTGTGATCATCAGCCCGGCGATGGCGCCGAGGTCCCGCACCGCGAAGGAGAGCAGCGGGGTGGAGACGTCGGCGCTGGTCAGGTGAACTTTGAAACCGTTGGCGGCCAGGACCCGCGACGCCTCGACGGCGTAGCGGTCGGAAAGAAAACGGGTGTCGAAGCCGACCACCATCCGGTCGGCCTGTGCCGCCGACTCCGTCGGGCCGTTGGACCACTCGTCGGACGCCACCGCGTCGGCGATGGCCTGGGTGACTTGGCGCAGGTTCGAGAAGGTGAAGGTGTCGGAGATGACCCCGCGCCAACCGTCGGTGCCGAAATGGATCGACATGGAACCTCAACCTGGGCTGCCGCCTAGCGGCCGCCGATCTCCGTCGCAGCCTGCAGGGCGGCTTCCTGGGGTGACATCGCGCCGCTCAGAACGTCATCGACGGCGGTCTGGATTGCCGGACCGGCCACATCGAGCACGGCGTCCACGGGCATCGGCTGGGCGATGCGCACCAGCTGGCCGGCGAGGGTCGAGCCGGGTCCATCCGGCCAGGCTTCAAGCGCAAACTGATTCGGGGGGAGCATTCCCAGCGCGTGACTCCAGGGGCCGAGGAAGAAGGGATCACTCAGCCATTCGACGAGATCCACGGTCGCTTCCTGTGCCAGATCCTTGCGGGTGACGACTGCCCACGACCAGCTCGTCGTCAGGCAGGTCCCGTCGGCCTCGCGCGTCGGGAGCGGTACCGCCGCTGACTCCCCAGGCTTGGCCATCCACGCACTCAGCGGGGCGACGGCGCTTGCGGCGCGCCCCTCGTTGTACGCCTTCCAGGTTTGTCCGGCATCCTGGAACTGGCGCGTTGTCAGGGGCAGGACTCCGGCGTTGTAGGCCGAGCCGTAGAAGGTG
>DATIPT010000090.1:0-6433 GCA_035471625.1 Anaerolineales bacterium | reverse complement strand
GAACGATTTGTATTCCTGGTGGTCTCGGGGCTTCCCTACGCCGCCGTCTTCACCCTGGTCAGCGTCTTCTTGTGGTTTTCCCATATGGCGCCCTCCCCAACCGCCGGCTCTTCATCCCCCAGACTGGATTGAACCCGCCGGCGACAGGCTGGCGGGTGCGTCCCATCGGTGGCATGGGCGGCCCCATACGCACCCCTCCGCAGACCCAGACCGGCCGGTTCCGGTCAGTCCCCCGGCACAGGTTCGGCGGGGTCTAGCAGGGCAATCAGGCCAAGCGTTCCCATGTTGGCGAAGAGCAGGGGCGCCATGAATGGCGCCCCGCGGACGAACCGCTCCGCGACCACGCTCCCTCCAGACGAGAGGTTCTCCTGAATGTGGAGCCACGACCCAGCGATGCCGACGAGGATCAGAGCTCCCATGGTACAGACGTGGACAGCGATCTCGCGCGGCTTTGGCTCGTCCAGGAAGGCCAATCCGATCGGGACTCCCACGGCAAAGGCGCCGACGATCGTTGGAACCCACAGCCACGGGTTGGAGAAGTCAGTGCGAGCGTGATCCAGGACCGAGCTGATCACCGTCGCCAGAATCCCCAGCCCGACGATCAGGAGGTACGCCCGGGTCTTGCTGTACGGCAACCGGAGGCTTCGACGACCGACCAGAGTCAGCCTGCCGCTGTCGGGCGGGGTCTCGATCCAGACGGCGCTGAGTCCCAACCATCCTACAAGGGCGAAGGTCAGAGGCCCCAGGATCGGCGGCGCCCAGACAAGAAGCGGAATGCTGACTCGTTCACCGATCGGCGCATAGGGAAGGATCGCCCGAACCAGATGGAAATAGGCTCCCAGCAGACCGACCAGGATGCTCAGGAGGAAGATCGACGTGGCGACAACCGACGCAACGTCGCGTTGGCGACGGGCGACAAGCCCTGCCACGACCAACCCGATGGCGGCCAGAGGGCCAAAGACGATCGGGATCCACTCGTTCCGCGTGATTGTTCCGCTGATGCTGTGCGCAAGAAGGATGTCGACGGCCAAGAAGAACTCGTTCAACGCCGCCATCAACAGCATCACCTCATCGCGCGAAACTGGAATCCGGCGACGACGCAGGAAGGGAACGACCGCCGCCAGGTAGTACATGTCAGTCCGAACCGGCGGACAACATCTCGGCAGACAGGTCTTCGAGCTCGGCCAGGTCGCTCAAGACCTCGTATGCCCCGTGCCACTGGGTGTAGTCCGGGCCCTGCATCCATGCGCCGAACTTGGCCGTTCTTCCCCAGTGATGCCAAAGCTCAAAGTAGACAAAGTCAATCGGCTCATCGAACGGTTCCGCCGAGAGAAGACCCTTGGCTTTGAGAGGGGCCACGAGCGCGTCGCTCTCGCGGACCCAGGTATTGACCGATTCAGTGGCGGCGTCGGCGTCCTCGTAGAAGGCCGAGATGAATCGCTCGTTGTGGCACTCCCGACAGACAGCCTGCATCCGAACGGCGTTGTCTTGCCAGGCGGGGCGGCGTTCGCTGATCGGCGCGAACAGGAACCAGGTCAGCCGATCTCCGACGTCGTGGGTCGTCCCAGTCGTCCCGAAACCGCTGAAGTGGCACGTGGCGCACGTCGGCGCCGGGAAATCCTCGACAGTCAGCGTCCCTGGGTCGGCTCCCCAGTTCCACGCCTCACCTCCGGTCAGGTAGGCGATCCCGTGAGGCGACTCCTCGTAGATCTCCCATTGCGGATGGTCCGGTCCAATATGACAGGCATTGCATGTCTCCGGTTTGCGGGCCTGCTCCAGGCTGAAGGTGTGCCGGAGGTGGCATTGCTGACACTCGCCGACGCTGCCGTCTGGCTGCGGGAGACCGACGTTGTGGCAGCCTTCGCAGGCAAACCGGGTGATCGCCGGCCCTTCGATGGCGAAGAGCGCATTGCGCATCTTGTCCGGCGCGTATTGGCCTTCGGGAATCGCCTGGTACATCGCCTGGTGATCGTCGCCGAGCGCCTGGGTCCCGACCATCGCGACGTACGCCGGAAGGGAATGGCGGCTCTGGTAGTACTGGGCCACTTCGGTCGCATGACAGCGCTCGCATCGCGCTGGTGTGGGCTGGGCCAGCACGTAGACGCCTTCATGCTCCGTCGCGGCCGGGTAGGAGGCCGGGACCTCATGGCAATCGCGGCAGCTCACTTCGGCCGACGCCATCGTACTGATCCCGTATTGCTCGACGATCCCAGGAGTCGACCGCCGATGGCACGTCACACAATCATCGGTGCTCTGCGCCAGCGCATCCGGCCTCTCTGGCCCCACCTCGGATCGGCTCAGCCCGACGGCCATGCCGATCAAGGCGACTCCTAGCACAACAGCCACGACGACCAATCCGGCCACGACCACCCGCGGAATCCCACCGCCGTGAGAAGTATCGGTCTTGGGCATGGCTTGCACCTCCAAACCGGTGGCACGCCAGAGCACCGGCCGGGACCGGTAGGCCTGTTCCACTACTTGTGAAGTTTAGCACAACGTCGGGGAGAAACGAACTAGCCGCGCGGACCACCGATCAGGATGACGTCTCCGACCATGGCGGCGAAGAGCAGCGCCAGGTAGACGCTGGAGTAGCGATACAGGGCCCAGGCATGACGGCGCCCTCCCCTCTTGAAGAGGGTCCACGCCCGCCAGACGAACAGGCTTCCAAGAACGGCAGCCGCCAGGAAGAAGAACAGGCCCATCATGCCAAGGCCCGGCAGAAGAAGGGTGACGGCAACCAGCTGGATGGCGTAGAGCAGGATCACCTGACGAGTCGCCGCTTCGCCATAGACTACGGGCAACATCGGGAGCCCGGCGCCAAGATACTCCTTCGAGCGCGTCAATGCCAGCGCCCAGAAGTGCGGCGGGGTCCAGAAGAACACGATGGCGAAAAGGACCAGAGCCGGCATCGCCAGCGAACCGGTCACCGCCGCCCAACCAACGAGTGCTGGGATCGCCCCCGCCCCTCCCCCGATCACGATGTTCTGGGGGGTCGCCCTCTTGAGCAGGATCGAGTACACGGCGACATAGTAGACCGCGCCGGTAGCAGCCAGCAGCGCGCTCAAGGGATTGACAAGCGCCGCCAGGGTGACGACCCCGCCGAGCACCATGGCCGCGCCGAGCAAGAAGGCACGGGTTGGAGGGATCCGGCCCGAAGGAAGCGGGCGCGTCTGCGTCCGTCCCATCCTACCGTCCAGATCCCGATCGATGTACTGGTTGAGCGCGCTCGCCCCGGCGGCGGTCATTCCCCCGCCGAGGAGCGTCCACAGGGCCAGCGCCGGATCCGGGAGACGCCCACCGGCGACCACCATCGCCGCCCAGGTTGTGGCCAGGAGCAGCGCCACGATCAGGGGCTTCCCGAGAACCAGGTAGTCGCGCCAGGAACCCTGAGAAGGAACGACGGCCGAACTCTCGGCCGTCGCCGATGTCGAACCGGGAGAGGGCTTGCGCATCCCTAGATCACGACACTCAACAGGACAAAGACCACCAGCAACAAGACCGGCAGGACGAAGATCGTCGTGTAGAGGCGACTGTCTCCATGCAGGTGCATGTAGTACGCCGCGACCAACGCCGCCTTCCCAAAGGCCAGGCTGAGCAGGATCAGGCTCAACCATCCGCCTGCCAGACCGGCGGTGGCCACCCACAGCTCAATCAGAGTGAGGGCGATCAGGACCAGGAAGATCGCCGCGTAGCGCGGGCTGCGCTTGGTCGATGGAGTAGCTGGCTCTTGCATCCGGGCATCTCCTACGGGATCAAGTAGATGATCGTAAACAGGATGATCCAGACAATGTCAACGAAGTGCCAGTACAGGCCGAAGACCTCAACGCCCATGTTCTGCTCGGCCGTGTAGGCGCCGCGCAGGCCGCGCGCCAGCACTACGATCGCCCAGACCACGCCGATCAGGACGTGAAGGCCATGGAACCCCGTCAGGGTGAAGAAAGCCGATCCGAAGACACCGCTTGTCAGGGTGATGCCTTCCTCATACAGCTTGTAGAACTCGTAAGCCTGCCCGCTCAGGAAGGCGACGCCAAGCAGGATGGTGAGCAGCAGGAAGATCGCCATCCGACCGCCGCGACCGTGTCGGATTGCCGAAAGGGCCTCCACGACCGTCAGGCTCGAGGTCAGGAGGATCAGCGTGTTGAGGCCGACCTGAAAGACATCGAGCGACGCGATTTCGGGGAAGCCGAGCTGGTACTTGTAGTGCAGGAAGGTGGCGATCAGGCCTCCGAAGAACATCACTTCGGAGGCGATGAAGAGCCACATCCCGAGCTTGCGATGATCGAGGCCAAGGGCACGGCCGGCCTTGAATTCGTCGGTGTGTGACAGGGTGTGTTCGCTCATGATCGCGCCTCTACCCGGCGGCCGGTGACGGCGAGGGGCCGCCGGCTGCGGCATCCTCCCCGTAGGCGTACGGCTCTTCGGTTACCACTGGGATCTGCTCGAAGTTGTGCGTCGGAGGCGGTGAGGATGTCTTCCACTCGAGCGTTCGTGCGTTCCACGGATTGGCGTCGGCCTTCGGACCGCGCGCCATGCTGACGATGGCGTTGTAGAGGAACGGCAGGACGGCGAAGCCCAGGATCATCGAACCGATCGTTGAGAGCTGGTTGACGGAGGTGAACATCTCGGCGTAGTCGGCCACCCGCCGCGGCATTCCCTGCAAGCCAGCAAGGAACAGCGGCAGGTAGGCCAGGTTGGCGCCAATGAAGTAGACGGCGAACTGGAATCGGGCCACCCGCTCGTCGTACATCCGGCCGGTGATCTTCGGGAACCAGTAGTACAGGCCGGCGAAGACGGCCGAGACGCTCCCCCCGAAGAGGACGAAATGCAGATGGGCCACGACGAAGTACGAGTCATGAACATGCAGATCCACCGGGATCGATGCCAGGAAGATCCCGGTCAGTCCGCCGATCAGGAACATTGAAATAAACCCGAGGGCGAAGAGCATCGGTGCGTTCAGGCGAAGCTTGCCGTACCAGATCGTCGCCAGCCACGAAAAGATCTTCACCCCGGTCGGAACGGCGATGACCATGGAGCTGACCATGTACGGGACGCGCAGGCGCGGATCCATCCCGCTCGTGAACATGTGGTGGGCCCAGACCGTCAGTCCCAACACCGCGATCGCCATGCTGGAGAGAGCGATCATGCGGTAGCCGAAGATCGGCTTGCGCGAGAAGACCGGGAAGACCTCTGAGATGATCCCCATCGCCGGCAGGACCATGATGTAGACCGCCGGATGGGAGTAGAACCAGAACAGGTTCTGCCACAGGACGGGATCGCCGCCGCTCCCGACGGCAAAGAAATGCGTTCCTACGGTGCGATCGAGTGCCACCAGGATCAGGCCGGTGGCCAAGACCGGGGTCGCCGAGAGCACCAGGACGGAGGTCGCCAGCATCCCCCATACGAAGAGCGGCAGGCGCCAAATCGTCATTCCCGGCGCACGCATCGTGATCGTCGTCGTGATGAAGTTGATGGCGCCGAGGATCGACGAGGTCCCCAGGATGATCACGCTCAAGGCCCACAGAGTCTGGCCGGGGGGCCCGGAGATCGAAAGCGGAACGTAGGCCGTCCATCCGGCGTCGGCACCGCCGACGAACAGGCTCGCCAGCATCAGCAGGCCCGCCGGCGGGATCAGCCAGAACGAAAGCGCATTGAGGCGCGGGAACGCCATATCGCGGGCACCGATCATCAGCGGGACCAGGTAGTTCCCAAAACCGGCGAGCACCGGCAGGATCCACAGGAAGAGCATCATGGATCCGTGGTTCGTCATCGTCTGGTTGTAGGCTTCTCCGCTCAGGAAGTCCGGCCCGGGGGACGCCAGTTCGGCCCGGATCAACATCGCCAGGGCGCCTGCCAGCAGGAAGAAGATGAAGCTGGTGACGATGTACTGAACGCCGATGACCTTGTGGTCGGTGTTCCACCACAGGTAGCGACGCCAGGTCGGTTTCGCGGTGTCTGTTGTCATACGCGCGTTCTCCTCGCCTCCTGGCGCTAGGATTGGCCTTCGAGGAACTCGACCAGCGACTGCAACTGTTCCGGCGTCATCCGTTCCCCGAAGTTCTTCGGCATCAGGCCGGGCTGGAAACCGGGGACGATGAAGGCGTCCGGCTGGAGGATCGACTGCTCCAAGTAGTCGCCGGCCGACAGACCGGGCACTCGAGTCGCCGCTGTCGTTCCGATCCCATCGAGCGACGGGCCGACGACCCCCGCCGCCCCGACCACCGACAGCACGTGACAACCGCCGCACCCGAAATCGGCGAAGACCTGGGTCGGCTCATTCGCC
Organism: Anaerolineales bacterium; assembly: GCA_035471625.1. Taxonomy (GTDB): domain Bacteria; phylum Chloroflexota; class Anaerolineae; order Anaerolineales; family E44-bin32; genus DATEVL01. The sequence goes on along the minus strand of DATIPT010000090.1, from coordinate 153 downwards.
AGGCCCGCCCGGGAGGTCAGCCAGGCCTGGAAATCCTCCGAGCTCTCGACCACAACTTCAGCGGTCATGACCGTATGGCCCGCTCCGCAGAGTTCGGCACAGCGGATGGGGAAGCGTCCGGTCTCGGTCGGGGTGATCGAGAGTGCCGAAACT
>DATIPT010000089.1:0-22197 GCA_035471625.1 Anaerolineales bacterium | reverse complement strand
AAGGTAGCCCACCTGTGCCCGTGATGCATATTCACAGCGTCGACGACCCGCGAGCGCTGTACGGCGGCGGGCTGGGCCCGCCCTTCCCGTTCACGAATCAGCGGGTAGACCACAATCCGGTCGAGGCCGTCCTCGCCGCCTGGGCAAAGAACAACGGTTGCTCGGACTCTCCTACCGAAACGGGCGCCCGCAGCTCTCGACCCGACCCGAGAGGCCCAGAACATTCCGCGATCCGCCTCGAGTACGGCCCATGCTCCAGCGGGGCCGACGTGGTCCTGTGGAAGCTGACGGGCGCAGGGCACGTATGGCCGGGCGCTGAGCGCGACTACCTCAAGCGAATTCTCGGCCCTGGAACCGATATCATTGACGCCAACCTTGAAATGTGGAGGTTCTTCGACGGACACCCACGGGAACCTCAGCCCGGTCGGGTACCCGGTGAACCTTGACCCTAGGAACCCGGGGCGCGCGGCGCGCGGCCGGATCTGGAGGCTTCGTTGAAAACGATCTGGAATCTTGCCCGGTCATCGGTCCGACTCCTTGTTGTCTGGTTCGTCGATACCCTATCTCTTCTTCTCACCGCCGGGCTCGTCTCGGGGATTGAGATCCAGGGCCCTACGGGCGCTTCGCGTCTTGTCATTGCGACGGCGGCGGCGTTCCTGCTGGGGATCATCAACCTCCTGATCCGCCCCCTCATTCTGTTGATCGCATTCCCTCTCGGATGGTTGGTCATCTTCCTCGTCGGGCTCTTCCTGAACGCCGGTGTGCTCTTGCTGGCGGGGTCACTCATGCCCGGGCTGGAGGTCGCCGGCCTTTGGCCGGCGTTCCTGGGATCTCTTGTTCTCGCTTTCGTCAATGCGGTCCTCGTGACGATCCTGGCGATCGACGATGACGAGTCCTTCTACGAGAACCTCGTTCGCCGACAGGCGATCCGCGACGCCCTTCCTTGGGAGCCGGCCGACGGACGCGGCGTGATCCTGATGGAGACCGACGGCCTGAGCTTCCAGCGCATCGGCAAAGGGATCGCCGATGGCCACATGCCAACCCTCAAGCGGATGATGGACGAAGAGGAGTATCGCCTGAGCCGAGTGGATTCAGGCCTTCCCTCCTCAACTCCGGCCTGCCAAGCCGGGATCCTTCACGGGAACAACACCGACATCCCGGCCTTCCGCTGGATGGACAAGAAACGCGGGAAGATGATGGCCGGCGGCCAAGCCGCGATGGAGATCGAGCCTGAGCTTTCCGACGGTCAGGGCTTGCTGCGCGGCGGCACCTCCGTTGGAAACATGTTCAGCGGAGATGCCACCACATCGCTCCTGACGTTCTCCAAGATGAAGGCCGGAAGCGAGGAAGACAAGAAGCAGCGGGCCCGGGATATCTACCTGCTGATGCGCAACCCCTACTTCTTCGTCCGCGTCCTGGTCGTGTTCTTCGCCGAGATCGTGCTCGAACTCTGGCAGGCCTGGCAGCAGAAACGCAAGGACGTCCAGCCGCGCATCAACCGACTCCACAACGCCTATCCGCTGATCCGCGCCGGCGTCGGCGTCTTCCTGCGGGATGTCAACACCTACCTGGCGAGCCTATCGATCCTGCGGCGCGTCCCGGCGATGTACATTCTGTACGCCGGATTCGATGAAGTGGCTCACCACTCGGGCCCCTACACGCGCGATTCGGACGGAGAACTGCGGCGCTTCGACCGGCAGGTCGCTCGCATCAAGAAGTTGGTGGAGGAGCGATCGACGCGACCATACGAGATCATCGCCCTGAGCGACCATGGCCAATCCTCCGGAGCGACCTTCAAACAGCGCTATGGCGTGACGGTCCCGGAACTCATCCAGCAACTCATGCCGGAGGGCACCAGTGTCGCCGGGTCGGGCGGGGGCGACGACGGGACGATCGGCGTATCGGCGATGATGCGCGAACTTGAGAACATCGAGAAGACGGAGCAAGGCGGACGGATCGGCAAGGCGGCCGTCAAACAAGCCCAGAAGGCGATCGACAACAACCTCTCACGGCAGGAGGCCTTTCAAGAGGTCAGGCCGTCGAACGTCACCGTGGCGTACGGCGGGAACGCCGCCCAGGTCTACTTCGACTTGTTCCCGCGCAAGATCACGCTCAACGAGTTGAACCAGGCCTACCCCGGCATGGTCGACAAGCTGGTCGCCCATGAAGGGATCGGGCTTGTCGTCGCCTTTGAAGACGACCTTACGCCGGTCGTCTTCGGCAAGGGCGGCGCCCGGAATCTCCACTCCGGAGTGATCGTCGGCGACGATCCCCTGATCCCCTTCGGCGACGTCGACCTGCGCGCATGGCAATTGCGCCGCATCGCGGACTTCGATACCGCCGGCGACCTGATTCTGAACAGCACGCTCTATCCGGACGGGTCGGTGGCGGCGATGGAGGAACTGGTCGGCAACCATGGCGGCCTTGGCGGAGAGCAGACGGACGCCTACATCTTCCACCCGGCCGACATGGTCGTACCGCAGACCCGGAATTCCTACGAGGTCAAGGCCATCCTAGATTCGCGCCGCGGCTTACCGGTTGCTCCACCAAGACAGCAGGCTTGGCCGTCGGCGCAGGCCGAATCGGTCGGGGTGTGGGCCGGCGGTCTGGCGCGCCCCGGTCACTGGCTTGGGCTTGCCGGTAGGGCCCTGGGCCTTGGTCGCGATGCGTTCCGCGAGATCGCAAGGGATCCGGCGATGACCGGCGCAGCATTGCTGATCGCATTCTCGGCACAAGTGCTTCAGTCGTACCAGGCGCTCGAACGGTTCGACCTGGCGAACATCCTGCTTCGGTCGCTGACCTGGATCGGTGCCGTCATTCTCCTCCACCTCACGACGCGCATCCTGCGGGGAAGGGCCGGCTTCCCGGCGACCCTGCGGGTTGTCGGGTTTGCCCAGATCGCCCACGCTCTGGAGCTCCTGGGATTCGTCCCTGTCATCGCACCGCTGGCGCGATTCCTGGCGGTGTTGCTGGCCTTCTTCGGGATCTGGGTCGGCACGTCAACCGCTCACGGCTTGCGCGGCTGGCGCACAGCCATCCTGCCGCTGCTCTACGTCGTGACGGCTGTGGTCGCCCTGGTCTTCCTGGAGTCGATCGTTGGCGGCGTTGCGATTGCCGGGGCCGAGATCCTGATCAGCCTCGGAGTGGGTCCGGGATAGGCAGGGACCCAAGCGGGACCGGGGGTCGGCCTGTAAGCCGCGTTCTGTCCGGCGCCGGGAGCGGTTTACGGCCCGTGGGCCTTCATCCCGTCCCCCGACGTCTGGGCGACCATCTGTCTGGGCTCCGGCGTTGCCGCCGGGCTCAAGCAGCCTACCCGGGGCTCAAACGGAGCGGGCCGCTCCTTGCCCCTGCTTGGCCTTGCTCCGGGTGGGGGTTGCCTGGCCGGTCCATTGCTGGAACCGCCGGTGGTCTCTTACACCACCGTTTCACCATCGCCCCAGGCCGAGGCCCGAGGCCGTCTGTTTCTGTGGCCCGATCCGCGGGTTTCCCCGCCCGGGAGTTACCCGGCACCCTGCCCTGTGGAGCGCGGACTTTCCTCGACCCCTCGCGTTCGCTCGGGGCCGCGATCGCCCGGCCAACCCACCGGTCAAACCCATCATAGCCCCCCGAGGCTGGCCCGTCAACGAAACCAGCGGCCCCCTGCCGGGCAGCGGTATACCGTAGCAAACGGGGTCCGGTGCCGCACAAACCGGCCGCTTATCTTCTTCAGACAATCGTAGGGTATTCTATCCGTTGGCGCCGCCCGGGCCTTGCCTGACCTTGTCAGGCGCCAGGTCGGTCTCGTATAATCGGCGCCTGCGAGGAAGTCGGGATGCCCACGTACGCTTACGGTTGCGATAACTGCGGAGTGCGGTTCGACCGCTATCAGAGCTTCGATGCTCCACCCCTGACCGAATGTCCCGAGTGCGGCGAGCCGACTCTCCGGAAGCTGTATCAGCCTGTTGGCATCGTCTTCAAGGGCTCCGGCTTCTACTCGACCGACCATCGCTCCCCCTCCGGCCAAGGGGCCGCCCGCAAGTCCGAGGACAAGTCCGAGGCGACGGCGGCGAAATCTGACGCCGACACGAAGAAGGACACCTCGTCCGAGACCGCCTAGCTCCAGGCCGACCGCTGAACAAAAAAGGGCACGCCGTACGGCGTGCCCTTCGCTTTGCGGCCTGGCCCGTCTACATCTGGAAACCGCCGGTCGCCCGGATGATCTTCCACTCGAAGTTCGATACGTACTCCCCGAGTTTGTCCTTGAGCGTCTCCCACTCCTCCGAATCCAGGGCAAGGCGCATCGAAGACAAGTCCGGGGTGACGCCGCCGGTCAGGATCTGCGGTCTTCGGCCGAACGTCGTGTACCAGGCCTCGGTCGGTTGGATCCCCAGACGCTGCATCCCGGGGACGAACTCCCGCACGACGAACTCAAAGTACTCTTGCTCACGTCCGGGGAGAATATCCCAGGTCATCAGGAGCTTGATCGCCAGTGTCATGCCCTCTCGATCGGCTTCACCCGCCCGAGGCGGCCGCCCGCTCCAGCAAGATCACTTGAGTCTCGTCCGACAAGGACGACTTGGTCGCCTTGAGGGAGTCGAGCGCCTGGCTCTCACCAGTGCCCATTTCGCTCAAGAACCGAGCAACCGGACCAAGTTTGGCCGTCTCCTTGCCGGTCTTGTAGTGCATCGGGATGACGAGCTTGGGCTCGATCAGACTGACGACTTCGACAGCCTGGGAGGGGTTCAACGCGCCCCCGCCTCCGACAGGCACCAAAGCGATGTCGACGGAGCCAAGGCCCTCAATCTCCGGCTGGGTGGGCACGTACGCCAGGTCGCCGAGGTGGGCGATCGTCAGGCCCTCATAGTCAAGAACATACAGGGTATTCGGGCGGCCGTTGCCTTTCTTGGTCGAAGGGGCGTTCATGGCGATGCCGGTGATGAACACACCGCCGATCTCAAACTCCCCTGGCCCCTGGACCACGCGGCGCTCCCCTTTGACGGCCGCTGTGTTGTTGTGGCCGGGGGCGTCGTGGCTGATCGTGATGACATCGGCCCGCAGCTTCGGCACGGCGAGCCCGACGCTCGAATCGAACGGATCGGTAACCACGGTCGCCAGGCCGCGCTCCACCAGGCGAAAGCAGGACATTCCGTACCAGGTAATCTCCACTTCGGCCCTCCGGTGCGGCCGGGATTATACATGATTGGCCCCGCGCAGCCGACGATACAATGGGCGGGCGCATGAGGGATCAGCTTTCCAGACTCGAGATCGGCGGGGGGCGCGTCCAGGAGGCTCCTGACGGGTGGAGCCTGACGATTCCCGCCGGCCGCTCCGGGTACGCCGATGCCCAAATCGACGATACGGCCGGCAGGCGGCGGGCCGAATTCCTCCACCGGCCCCCAACCCACTTGAGCCTCGAGGCCAGAACCTCCGGATTGCCGCTTGTCGGGACGCTGGGATTCGGGTTCTGGAACGATCCGTTTCCATCCTTCGGGGGCGCCGCTGGCTCCTCTCGCCTCTGGCCCGCCGGCCCCCGAGCCCTCTGGTTCTTTGGACGCTGGCCTCCTTCGGACCTCCCTTTCGCGCCCGGGGCGCGCGGAATCGGATGGTGCGCAGCCTGTCTGGACGCGCCAGACCTTCCCGGGCTGGCCGTGGCCGGCTTGGCCGGCGCGGCGACGCTGGCTATGCTCCTGCCTCCGCTTCGCCGAGCGGCCACGCGTTTCTTCTACCGACACACTCCTTCCAGACAGGAAGACCTGCAAGGCGAACAGGACACTTGGCGGCGCTACGAGATCGACTGGAACGAAGACTGTGCCGAGTTCTTCGTCGACGGCCTCATGATCCTGCGAACCGCCAGCCCACCGAAGGGGCCCATGGGCCTCGTCATCTGGATCGACAACCAATGGGCTACGTTCTCGATGGAGCGCGGCCTTCGCTTCGGCGTCTCTCCGTCCGACCACCCGACATGGATGGAAATCCGCAATCTCCGATTGAACGGCCAGCTTGTCGAAGGGCCTTCGCGTGCCTCCTGACACTCCCCACTCCCTCTGCCCTTCGACCTCGACGGGGTCCTGCTCGCTTCGGGCGGGAACCATCTTGCCCAGCAGGAGGGCGTTCGGCAGCCGGCTGTGGGGTCGGGCTTCGGCGATCAGACCCTGAAGGAAGAAGAAATCGAGCGATATGAAACGACTGGTCTCACAGCTGAGTGGGATTCTTGTGCCATCTGCGTGGCCCTGTTGTGCCTCTCCGATTGCCATGTGGACCCCGAGTGGGTGCTCCCCCAACAGCCGCCCATTCCAGCTCGCCCGGTCCACGGACTCCCCTTCCCCGGTATCCAGTGAGTCCTGAGGACCGTCCAGTGGGCGCACGGCGGTCGGGAACATCCCCTTGAGGCGGCGAAGCATGCCCTCCAGAAGCAGCGGGTCGGATCCGACCCTGCCGCGGCCCAGGCGGCGATGTCGATCCTGGGCGACGCACGCGAGGCGGCCTGAGGCGGAGTCAAGGTCGGCGTTTCTCTTCGATTCGTCCCGCCGACCGGATGCTTGACACTGCGAATCCGCCTCGGTAGAATGGCAGTCTGCGCCGAGATAGCTCAGTTGGTAGAGCACGCGACTGAAAATCGCGGTGTCGCCAGTTCGATTCTGGCTCTCGGCACTCGAAGCCAAGACGCAGAACACCCCGGACGGGGTGTTCTCGATTCTCGGGCGGTGCAGGCCTAGCGGCGGGTGAACGTCTCGTCGAACACGGTCGGCAATCCCTCACTCCCGAACGAGACCCGGAGCATGTCCCCCTCGCGCCCGTAGCGGAGGTGGCGCATTGGCGAATCAAACCCGGCCGGCTCCCCATTGATGTAGATCGCCCGCATCCGATATTCAATCGACGCCTGTTCGAGATCGAAGGCAAGGATCTCACCGAAGACTTGGCGGTCGTAGTCCTGCTCGTTCTCGTGTGTGTAGAAGGTCGTCGGCGTCAGCACGAGCACCTTGCCGGCGTCACTCCACCAGACGCCTTCAAAGGGGAGTTCGACCGCCTGATCAGCAGTAGGCGTGGGGATCGAGGAGGGCGCGTCCGTCACCGGAGCCGCAAGCCCGCAGGCGAGCGTCAGCCCCCAGGCCAGGGCGGCGGCCGCGAAGGTCGCGGTCCGGCTCGGCACCTCGATTCTTCGGGGTCCGGATCTCTTCATGGGCAGGAAGCTCCTTCCGTCAGGTGAGGATCGCCTTTCCTCAAGGCTGCCCTTGCGATCCCTCGGAACCGGTGGGCCGAAGGAGCTGATCTTGAAGGCGCCGACGCAGGTTGCCGATCGGTTGCAGGTCGCCGGCAGCATCCCGGTAGTACCAGTGCTCCCAACCATTGCACGGGGAACCCGCTGAGAGCCGCCGACCGAGCTGGTGGATCGACCCGACCTCCCCGTCCAGGATCAACAGCCCGTCGGCCCGGATGCGGCCGGCGCGCCTTCGGTCCCGCCGGAAGTAGAGTCGCTGGCCGATCCTGAGCCAACCCTGCCCGACGAGATCCCCGACCGAAACGCGCGGCGCGTTTCGGCGAGAGTCGGCAGGAGCCCACAGCGACAGGTCGCCGTCGACCGGTTCGACCGCCGCCAGGCGGCGTCGCGCGATGGCGATGTAGGACGGTTCCTTCTCGATTCCGATCCAGCGCCGCCGAAGTCTCTTGGCGACGACCCCGGTGGTTCCAGTGCCGAAGAACGGATCCAGCACCACGTCTCCGGGTCGCGAGGCCGCCAGGAGCACTCGATGGAGGAGTGCTTCCGGTTTCTGAGTCGGATGCGCCTTCTTGCCCCGGGTCCGAACGCGCTCCTTTCCCCCGCAGACGGGCAGCAGCCAGTCGCTCCGCATCTGGAGGTCGTCGTTGAGCGCCCGCATGGCCGGATGATCGAACGTGTATTTCGCCCGACGCGACGCCGCAGCCCAAATCAGGGTCTCGTGAGCATTGGTGAAGCGTACACCGCGGAAGTTCGGCATGGGATTGGTCTTGATCCAGACGATATCGTTCAAGATCCAGAACCCAAGGTCCTGCAGAATCGTTCCCAGGCGGTAGATGTTGTGGTACGTGCCGATGACCCACAGCGAGCCGGTCGGCTTGAGGACCCTTCGGCAGCCTGTCAGCCAGGCCCGGCTGAACGCGTCGTAATCGGCGAAGCTGTCGAACCGGTCCCAGTCCTCCGCAACGGCTTCGACCTTGGTCTGGTTCGGCCGCCACAGATCCTGGGACAGCTGCAAGTTGTAGGGCGGATCGGCGAAGATCAGATCGACACACGAGTCGGGGACCGTCGACAGGACGTCCACGCAATCCCCCTGCAAGATCTGATCAAGGGCAGGAGCCGCCTGAGCACGGGGATCTTCGGTCTTCCGGCGTGGCACGTTGGTAGACAAGGCCTACTCCGGGCAGGCGCCCACGCCCGACCACGCACCCATCACGCGCTCAAAGCACTCACAATAGCGGACATCCGCAGGCGCGGTGCCTTCCCCTGTCAGCAGGAACCGAACCGAGGTTTCGGCGCAGACGCGCTCTTCGGTCGCGCCGGGCAAGGGGAGAGTCGTCGACAGACCGAGCCCTCGCCCTTGCCCGTCGCGTACGATCCACAATCGAAAGGCGCGGTAGGGTTCCGGGGCATAGGCGAAGTCGCCTCGCTGATTGAAACCGAGGATCAGGAAGAACGCACCCGCACAGACCGCCCCGGTGACAATCGCCAACACACACCCGACGGCCGGCGAGAAGGGCAGCCGGTCGTCGGCGGGTTCGGAGGAAGATGAGGAAGAAGGCTGGCGACTCATGGATCTGACCCCCAGTGTACGCAAGTTCTCTTGAGGCCACAACGCCAGCGCAACGGGACAACAAAAGGGCCGCCGACGGAGCGGCGGCCCAAGGACAATCCAGGGTCTGGGCGGTCAGGGCTTGTAGACGAAGAAGTTGTCGAAGTGGATGTCGGTTCCGGAAATATCGTAGGTACCGGCCAGCAGGCCGACATCGCCCGACGAGAAAGCCGAGTCCGTGGCCGAGTACACCTTCTCCCCATTGACATACAGGGTGAGCTGGCTTCCGACGCAATCCCCGCGGATATGGTTCGTGGTGGCGCCCTGACGAATGGCGTCGGTTGACTGGAGCCCGTCCGTCCCCAGCATCTCGGAGCTTCCCTGCGCGACCTTCATGACGCCAAAATACCCGTCGCTGCTGATCAGGAAGGCGTAGAAGTTCTCCGTATCCTGGTAGCGGCAGATCAGGCCGAAGTCGTTGTCGTCGGGCCCTCCGGCCTTGGTTGCATCGACCTCCACGCGGACATCTTCAAACGACCGCCCGGGATTCGCCCAGTAGTCGTGTTGAGGCTGGTTGACGAAGATCCGGTACCGGCCATCGGCGTAGTCCGTGATGCCCTCGTCTGCCTGGATCCGATCCCAGCCGCTGTTCGGATCCGAGAAATCGTCGGCGAACAGCACCTCGGCCGACGGATCCCCTCCGGAGCCGGCCCCCGGGCCAGAACTGCCGGGGAGGAGAGAGCAGGCCAGAGCCAAGACCCCGAGGGCTCCCACAAACGCAAGCTTCGCTAGAGCTCGTTCTCTCATGGACGACTCCATTCCTTGTACTCGGTGGAAGATGGGGCGCTCCGCCAAGACCGAACCACACCAGTGTACCCCATTCCCCCGGGCCGACCGCTGGTTCGCGTGTACCACGGTCGCCATTCGAGCAACCTTCCTTGACGGATGCCAAGGCGCAGGGTATCCTTCTCCCGCCAGCGGGCGTGGTTCAGTGGTAGAACGTCTCCTTGCCAAGGAGAAGGTCGTGGGTTCGAATCCCATCGCCCGCTCTGGAGAAGCTGTCAGCTCTCAGCTTTCAGCTCTCAGCCGGACAAGCGAGAAGGCTGACCGCTGAGCGCTGAAGGCTGACAGCTTCTTTGGCGACGTAGCCAAGTGGTAAGGCAGGGGTCTGCAAAACCCCGATACGCGGGTTCAAATCCCGCCGTCGCCTCCTGAATCAGGGCATCGCTCGAGGGCGCGCAAGGGTATCCGAAAGGAGGAGCCCCGGTGCGCCTTCTTCAATTCCAGCAAAGGGCTGGGGTGCCACGGAGGGCTTCCCGTCCTCCGGCTGATACGGCACCGTCGGCTCTCGGCTCCTTCCGTCTTCCCGGATCAAGCGGCCCCGAGACGAGCGGTCCAACCCGACGCCGCACCCCCTACGATCGCGGGCGAGCTCCCTCCGGGGCCGAATGTATACTTGCCTCGAAGCTCATCGGTGACCGCTCCCATGCCGACGATTGTTCGTTCCCGTTCCCTGCGCACGAAGATCCTCTCCTGGTCGCTCGTTCCGACGGTGCTGGCCCTGGCCGCGATCGCGCTGGTTTCGCACTTTGCCTACCAGACCATGGCGCGCGACCTGGTGCTGGAGCGCGACCGCGAACTGACGCGTCTCCTGGCTGAGCAGCTCGGGTCGCAACTCGCCGACTCCGCCGGCACGCCGCAGAACCTCAGCCGCGTCGAAGGGGTCTTTGAGCAGGAGATCGTTACAGAGCGGTCGCTCTTCCGCAGACTGGTCATCAGCATCCGCCCTCGCACCGGCCAGGAGGGCATCGCATATCTGGTGAACGCGGACGGTATCGCCATCCTGCATTCCGACCGCACCCGAGTCGGGGACTCGCTCCAGGATTCTCCAGCAGTCGCCGCTGTGCTGGCGGGCGAGATCGGCTCGCAGCGCCTGTACGATGATCGCGGGAACGATACCCTAACGAGCTACGCACCGGTCCCGGGGACAACCTGGGGACTCGTGATTGAACAACCTTGGTCTTCCCTGACCGCCTCGATCACAGGCTACCAAAACGCGATCCTGGCTCTCACGACGGGCTCCTTGGTGCTGCTGGCGGGGCTGGTGCTCTTCGGCGTGGGGCGGACGATCCGGCCGCTGCGTGCGCTCGCCTCAGCTACCCGAGCGGTCTCGGACGGCGATTTCGAGGCGCGGGTTACGGCAACAACCGGGGATGAGATCGAAGCCCTCGCGGTGCAGTTCAACCGAATGACCGCCCGCTTGCGGGAATCCTATCGGGCCCTGGAAGACCGCGCCGTGCGTCGTGAGCGCGAACTTGCCATGCTGAACGCCGTGACCGTTGCCAGCAGTCTGGAGCGCAAGGTTCCCCTCGTCCTGCAATCTTCGCTGGCCGCCCTTGGCGGGATCCCCGGGTTCGAGGCCGCTGCGATCTGGACGATGGACCCGACCTCCGATCAACTGACGCTGGCCGCCAGCCATGGAAATCCGAAGTGCCTGCAGTCCCTGACATCTTCCCCGGGCGCAGACGAACTCCGCACCCGGCTCGTGGATGCGCCCCCGGACTTCAGCCTCGTGAGCCTGAGACCTGACAACTCGACTCTGGTCGGTGTGCCGATCATGGTCCGCGGATGCCTCCTTGGGATCTTGGGCGTTGCCCTTCATCCGCGTCAGGCACCGGACGCCGAAGAGCTACACCTGCTGACGACCATCGGTCAGCAGATCGGTCTGGCGCTCGAAAGCCACCGACTGTTCGATGATGCCGGCCGGCGGGCGGACCTCTTCCGACTGATCTCCGATGTCGGCGGGCACATCACGGCGATCCTCTCTCTGCCCGAGCTCGTGGGCGCCATTGTTGAGTCGATCCACGGCCGGCTTGGATACGAACGTGTCGCGATCGGCTTGGTTGAGGATGGGTATGTGGTGATGAAGGCTGGCGCGGGAGACGAGTGGGATCACACCTCCCTACCCCAACCGAACCGCGCTCTTGGCAGGCAGGATCCGATCGCTTGGGTGGCCGCCACCGGCCGCTCACTCCTTGTCCCGGACGTCGTTCGCGATCCACATTTCGTCCCCCTCGCCGGCTCGAAGCCGGCCTGCTCCGAACTCGTGGTTCCCCTGCGCGCCGGCAAAGCCGTGCTTGGCGTGCTCGACGTGCACAGCACATCCCAGCATCCCTTCACCGAAGTTGACCAGACCGTGCTCGAGTCGCTCGCGGCGCAGGCGGCGATCGCCATCGAGAACGCCAGGCTGGCCGAGCGGTCCCACGAAATGGCGGTGCTGGAGGAACGGACCAGGATCGCCCGCGATCTGCACGATGCCGTCAGCCAGACCCTGTGGACGGCGGGCTTGATCGCCGATGTCCTGCCGGACCAGTGGGATTCCAGCCGCGCCGAGGGCATGCGAAGTCTCCGTCAGCTACAACGGCTTACGCGCGGCGCGTTGGCCGAACTGCGAATGCTGCTGCTCGAGCTCCGGCCGGCTGCGCTTGCGAGCGCGGATCTGGGCTCACTCCTCCGGCAGCTGGCCGATGGCAACAGCAGCCGCAAGCACCTGGCAATGAACGTCTCGGTCCGTGGTCGGGAGGTGGAGTTGCCAGTCGACGTCAAGATCGGGCTCTATCGGATCGCCCAGGAAGCCATGAGCAATGTTGTGAAGCATGCACGCGCCACGCACGTGACGCTGGCGTTGGAGACTCAGGGAGGCGTTGTGCGATTGCGAATTGAGGATGATGGGTCCGCCCCCGAGGCGGCGGAAGGAAGCTCCGACGGCTGCGGCCTCGGGATGGACATCATGCGGGAACGGGCCGAGTCCATGGGCGCGCGGTTGACCGTCGAGCGCGGCCGCGAAGGGGGCTTGCGCGTGGAGGTCGCCTGGCCGGCCCCGACGGAGGCGGCAGCGAATGGCTGAATCGGATCGCATTCGAGTCTTGATCGTCGATGACCACGACCTGCTCCGGGAGGGGCTGGCGTCCTTCCTTGCCGCCTATCCCGATCTCGAGCTGGCCGGGCAGGCCTCCAGCGGTGCGGAAGCCATCCGGATTTGCGACGAGGTGCAGGCCGACGTCGTCTTGATCGACCTCAAGATGCCCGAGATGGACGGCGTCCAGGCGACGCGCCAGATCTTGGCGCGCCACCCGCAGCTCAAGATCGTGGCGCTGACCAGCTTCGGGGAAGAAGACCTCGTGAGGGCCGAGCTCCAGGCAGGAGCTATCGGCTATCTGCTCAAGAACGTCTCAGCCTCCGACCTGGCGCAGGCCATCCGAGCGGCCAACGCCGGCCGTCCGACTCTGTCGGGTGAGGCGGCCATGGCACTGGTCGAGTCGGCCTCCGGTCTGCTCCAACCCGAGGAGGAGCTGACCGAACGTGAGATCGAGGTCCTGCAGCTCATGGCGCGCGGGCTCTCTAATCCGGAAATGGCCAAACAGCTCCACGTAAGTCGCTTCACCGTCAAAAACCACGTCAGCAGCATCCTCTCCAAGCTGGGTGCAAGCAGCCGGACAGAGGCGGCAACGCTGGCCCTCAAGCGCCGCCTAATCCAGTTGGACTAGCACACCCCCATCCCATTCGGCCGACGTCAAGATGCCCCACCTGCCGCATGCAGGCGGGGCCGTCGTCTTCTTAGGATGGATGCGGAGCCTCGCAGGGAGGGAAGCCTCTTGATGCCCGGTCACTCTCCATCACCTCCAGCTCTTCCGCGAGTCCTTGTGGCCCGCGATCCGGGCCCGGCCCAGGCCTGGAGCGAGGATGTCTTGCTCATGGGCCACAGGGCATGCGTGATCGGTGTCACGGCGGACCCGGAGAAGGCTCTCAACTGGGCACAGGAGCTCCACCCGGACGTCGCCCTCGTCTCGAGTCGACTGGTGACGAACTCGGGTGAGCCCCTCCTGCGTGCCCTGCAACGCGCCAGCCCCGAGGTCCGTCTGGTAGCGATGGTAGCGACTCTCGGACTGGCGGCGGTGTCCGAGGCGCTGCGCTTCGGCGCGGCGAGCGTGGTGGAGGAAGGCGCCGGCGCCGAGGTCTTCTACGAGGCAATCCGTGCTGCGACTTCGGGGCGTAGCCTGTTGACCGGGGCGACGGCCGCGATCCTCCTCAAAGGGCTCGAGCCGCGAGGCAGCGCGGAACTGACGCCGCGCCAGCGGCAGGTGCTGGACCTCCTCGACCGGAGGCTGAACAACGCCGAGATCGCGCTGCGGCTTGGGATTACCCCCGCCACCGTCCGCCTGCATGTCCGGCACATCCTGCAGCGCCTGGGGGCCAGCACCCCGATGCAGGCAGTCACCTTGGCCCGCCGGCAAAGCCCCGTCCGCCCGGACTAACCCAAGATGGCCCATCTGGCCCCCCAGAGATGCCCCAATGGCCGGATGCCAGGCACCGGTCCGTCTACTAGGATGGCGAGCGAAGGCGGAGGAGGCCGCACGCACCCGGCAATGCTCGACCTGGAGAACAGACCTCGCGGCCTGGGCTTGTACGGCGAGCCCGAACCCACGATCGTGTTGGACGTCCAGGGCCTGACCACGGAATTTGCCACGGAAGAAGGCGTCGTGCATGCCGTCAATGGCATCAGCTACACGCTGAGAGAGGGCGAGACGCTTGGCATCGTGGGCGAGAGCGGCTGCGGCAAGACGGTCCACGCGCTATCGGTCCTACGCCTCGTCCCCCCGCCGGCCGGCCGCATCGTCGCTGGCCGGGTGATCTACCAGGGAACCGATCTGCTGCAACTCCCGGATGAGGACATGCGGCAAGTGCGCGGGCACGAGATCGCCATGATCTTCCAGGACCCGATGACATCGCTGAACCCGGTTCTTACCGTCGGTGAGCAGATCATGGAGCCGCTCCACTGGCACCTGGGTATGGGAAAGAAGGAGGCCCGCCAACGAGCGGCCGAGCTGCTCGATCTGGTCGGAATCCCCGAAGCGGCATCCCGATTGAGTGCCTACCCCCACGAGTTCTCTGGGGGCATGCGCCAGCGCGCCATGATCGCGATGGCCCTGGCCTGCGATCCTCGGCTGCTGATCGCTGACGAACCGACCACAGCCCTCGACGTCACGATTCAGGCGCAGATCCTCGACCTCGTCAACCGCCTCCGCGAGCAGATCAAGATGTCCATGATCTGGATCACCCACGACCTGGGCGTGGTTGCCGGGTTGGCGCACCGCGTGATTGTGATGTACGCCGGATATGTCGTCGAGGAGGCGCGCGTAGCAGACCTGTACGCTGATCCGCGTCATCCGTATACCCTCGGCCTGCTCGGCTCCCTGCCGCGCGTCGATCGTCCTCACCCCGGCCGCCGATTGGTCCCCATCCCGGGGGCCCCTCCCGATCTGCTCCATCTCCCACCCGGATGCCCGTTCCTGCCGCGCTGCCGACATGCAGTGGACTTGTGCGAGAAGGAGAACCCCGGCCTTCGAACGGTCGAACGTGGACACCAAGTCGCCTGTTGGGTGGATATCCGGCACGTCCGGCCGATGGGGTCCGCAGCATGATCTCTGCTTCCGCCGAGGCCCTCGTTCGGGTGGACGACGTCAAGCTGCACTTCCCGATCCAGGCCGGCGTCTTGCGGCGGGTCGTCGGGCATGTGCGGGCGGTCGACGGAGTCTCCTTCGAGATCCTGCAGAGGGAAACGCTCGGTCTGGTAGGCGAGAGCGGCTGCGGCAAGACGACCCTCGGTCGTGCCATCCTGCATCTGTACCGTCCCACGGCTGGCCGGATAGAGTTCGAAGGTCAGGACTTGGCGGCCCTCAGCTCAGAAGACCTACGCCGTACTCGGCGCCGCATGCAGGTTGTCTTCCAGGATCCGTTCTCCTCGCTCAACCCGCGGATGACCATCGGCGCTGCCTTGAAGGAGCCGCTTGAGGTTCACGGGCTGCATCCCGACGGTGGGGAGAAGGCGTTCATCGCCCGCCTCCTGGAGCGCGTCGGATTGAAGGCCTCCTTCGCCGATCGCTATCCGCACGAGTTCTCCGGCGGACAACGGCAACGGATCGGGATCGCTCGGGCATTGACGCTCACGCCCTCCTTCATCGTTGCCGACGAGCCCATCACATCCCTCGACGTCTCAATCCAGGCCCAGGTCGTCAACCTGCTCCAGGATCTGCAGGCCGAATACGGGTTGACGTACCTGTTCATCACACACGACTTGAGCATGGTGCGCTATCTGTGCGACCGCGTGGCGGTGATGTACCTGGGCCGCGTGGTCGAGATGGCGCCTGTGGAGGAGCTGTACACCCGGCCCGCCCACCCCTACAGCCAGGCGCTACTGTCCGCCATTCCGGTGCCCGACCCGGCGGTCGAAGTGCGCCGCCGGCGCATCATTCTGACAGGCGATGTCCCCAACCCAGCGCAGCCGCCACCCGGATGCGCGTTCCACACGCGCTGCCCGGTGGCCGAAGAGCGCTGCCGGTCCGAGTCGCCTCGTCCCCAGGAGGTGTCCCAAGGTCATTCCGTCAGTTGCTTCTTGGTCCAACCCTAGGTGGAGAAGAAGGAGGATTGCAATGACTGCGAAGAAATGGATGTCCACCCTTGGAGTACTGATCGTTGCCAGCATGATCCTGATGGCTTGTGCCCAAACCCAGGATCCGCGCGTCGCCGAACTGCAATCGGCGCTCGCCACGGCGCAGGCGGGCGACACCTTCAGCGACGAGGAGATCGCCGCCCTGCAGGCGCAGTTGGAGGAAGCCCAGGCGGCCGCCAACCAGCCGGCCTACGAGAGCTACTCGGCCGACTTCAAGAACCCGGATACCTTCACCGCTCTGTGGATCGGCGAACCCGAGTCGCTCGACACCGCCATCATGTACGACGCTCCGGGCATTAACGTCGCCCGGGAAGTCTACGATGGGCTCTTGTTCCTCAAGGGCTCGGCGATCGATGAGTTCGTGCCCATGTTGGCCGACGAGTGGAGCATCTCGGACGATGGCTTGACCTACACCTTCCACATCCGCGACGGGGTCAAGTTCCACCAGGGCGGCACGCTCGAAGCGCACGACGTGGCCTACACCCTCCACCGCAACATGCTGCTCGGGTGGGACTTCCTGGGCGCCGGCGGGCCGATGGGCCTGTTCTTCGACCCGATGCTTGAGGTCGCCGGGATTGGCGCCGAGGGGGACGGCGGGCTGCTCGATGTCGTTGGGGGCGATGACCTCAAGGTCTGCGAGGCCATCCGCGACACCGTCGTGGCCGATGACGCCACCGGCATGGTGACGATCAAGTTGGCCTACCCGGCCGCCTACTTCCCGCAGCTGCTGGCCCAGCCCTGGGCCGGGATCATGGACAAGGAGTGGATGATCGAGCAGGGCAACTGGGATGATGACTGCGCCACCTGGCGCACCTGGTATCTGCCCGAAGTCTCCGCCACCGCGCTGTACAACCAGGAGAACGGGGCCGGCCCATACATGCTGGATCACTGGACGCCCGGCCAGGAGATCGTCCTCAAGGCATTCCCGGACTACTGGCTGAAGGAGCCACTCTGGGAAGGCAGCACGGTCGACGGCGTGCCGGAGATCGGGACCGTGGTCATCAAGCTCGTGGAGGAATGGGGCACGCGCCTGGCGATGATGGAGGCGGGTGACGCCGACACGCTGGATCACGAGATCGCCTTCGCCTCCCAGATCGACCCGATGATCAAGACCAAGTACTCGTACCAGAACGGGGAATGGGTGGAGGAAGAGGTCAATCCGGAGGGCATCCTCACCCTGTACACCGACATGCCCGGCACCCAGACGGACGACATCTTCCTGAACTTCGACATCCCCACCGAGGGCGGCAACCCGTACATCGGATCGGGGCAGCTGGACGGCCTGGGCATTCCGCCCGACTTCTTCTCCGACGTCCACGTCCGCAAGGCGTTCAACTACTGCTTCGACCGCGAGATCTACATCGCCGAAGTGCGTCAGAACGAGGCCTTCCCCCACCGGGGCCCGATCATCGAGGGCATGGTGGGATACCAGGCCGACTCGCCCATCTACGACTTTGACCTCGAGAAGTGCGCCGAGGAGCTGAAGCTCGCCTGGGACGGCCAGCTGTGGGAGAACGGCTTCACCATGTCGTTCCTGTACAACACCGGCAACGACAGCCGCCGCATCGCCAGCGAGATCCTGGCCGAAGGCCTGACGGCCGCCATGGACAACGTCTCGATCGGCATCACCAACCTGCCGTGGGCGACCTACATGGCCGCCCGCCGCAGCGGCCGCCTGCCCCTGCACCAGACAGGGTGGATCGAGGACTTCCATCACCCGCACAACTGGGTGGTGCCCTACATGTCATGCAGCGGCGACTACTCGGGCCGCCAGTACTTCCCGGAAGAGATGTGCGGGGCCTGGGATGAGGAGATCGGAGCTGCCGTCCGCGAGACCGATCCGGCCAAGGCCGAAGAGATGTACCGAGGCCTGCAGCAGGAGGCGATCGATCAGGCGATCGACATCTTCATCGCCCAGCAATCCCTGCGCCGCTACGTGCAGACCTGGATCGACGGCTACTACTACAACCCGCTCTTCGGGGACGATGGGTACTTCGCGAGCCTGAGCAAGGCTCCGCCACAGTAAGCTTTCTTCCCCCCTCCTTACCGCAGAGGGCGGTGGCTGCCCAACCACCGCCCTCGGCGGGGGGAGCCAAGGTGGAGACCGAACGATGCTAACCTACAGCGCCCGACGCCTGCTCCAGTTGCCGATCATCCTGTTCGGCGTCACCATCTTGATCTTCGCCATGATGACGCTGGTCACCCCCTACGAGCGCCTCGCGCTTCACGTGGCCGACCAGCCGGAGCGGACGTCGGACGTCAATGCCCTGGTCGAGCTGTACGGCTTGGACGACCCCATCCCGGTGCAGTATGTGCGCTGGCTGGGCAGGATCGTGCAGGGGGACCTGGGTTTCTCCTACCGCGGCCACCCGCCGGGGGCCGACGCCCTGATGCAGCACCTGCCGTCCACGCTCGAGCTGGCGCTCTGGAGCATCATCCCGATCATGTTCGTCGGTATCCGTCTCGGCGTCCTGGCCGCCGTGAACCAGAACAAGCCCATCGATCACGCCGCTCGCATCTTCAGCATCATCGGCTGGTCGTTTCCCATCTACGTCTTCGGACTCCTGGTCCTCATGATCTTCTACGCCAAGTTGGACTGGTTCCCGGCCGGACGGCTCTCGGAATGGGCGCTGCGCGCCACGGAAGCTCCCACCTACGTGCACGTGACTTACATGAACACGATCGACTCTCTGATCAATGCTCGATTGGACATCTTCCTGGATGCGGTACGCCACCTCGTCCTTCCGGTGATCTCGCTCTCGTACCTGAGCTGGGCGCTGATCCTGCGCGTCACTCGATCGTCGATGCTCGAGGCGTTGCGGCAGGACTACGTAACCACGGCACGGGCCAAGGGGCTGCCCGAGTCGGTCGTCATTGGCCATCACGTTCAGCGCAACGCCATGATCCCGGTGGTGACCATCGGTAGCCTGACCCTGATCGGCCTGATGGGCGGCGTCGTGATCACCGAGACGGTCTTCAACATCCATGGGCTGGGCTGGTTCTTCGCCGACTCGGCAACGCACCTGGACGTGATCTCCGTGCTCGGGTTCACGCTGTTCTACGCCGTCCTCGTGGTGATAGGCAATCTCGGGGCCGACATCCTGTACGCCTATCTCGACCCGCGCGTGAGGTACTCATGAACACCGAGCGCTTCGGCTACGTCGTCCGCCAGCTCATGCGACGTCCAACCTCGATCGCCGGCATCGTGTTGCTGCTTGCCTTCATCCTCATCGCCATCTTTGCACCCGTACTGGCCCCACCCGAGAACGGCAAGGATCCGTACTCGATCCCCCACACGGGCTACCGACCTGAGCCCAGCGCCCCCAGCGCCGAGCATCCCTTCGGAACGACGGAGCGACAATACGATGTCTTCTACGGAGTGGTGTGGGGTACGCGGACGGCGTTCCGCGTTGGGTTGATCATCACCGGCGCTGCTCTGGCGATTGGGCTGGTCGTCGGCTCCCTGGCCGCCTACTACGGTGGCTGGGTGGACAACCTCCTGATGCGCCTGGTGGAAATCGTTCAGGCCTTTCCGTTCCTGCTGGCTACCCTGACCCTGGCCGCCGTCCTGCGCGGCCGGATGGGCTCTGGGCTCACCGCCGGCATCGCGGCTCTGATCGCCTTCGGCTGGCCGGCCTACAGTCGGCTCATCCGGGGCGATATTCTCTCCGTCCGCGCTCGCGATTTCAATCTCGCGGCCCGCGCCGTCGGCGCCAAGGACGGCCGGATCCTGACCCGCCACATTCTGCCCAACGCCATCTTCCCGACGTTGGTCTATGCCTCGATGGATATCGGGTCGTACGTGTTGAGCTTCGCCGCTCTATCCTTTCTGGGATTGGGGGCGGATGTCGGCTACGCGGACTGGGGACAGATGATCAGCTTCGCCCGCAACTGGATTCCCAGCTTGGCAACATACCCGCACATCGTCCTCTACCCGGGAATGGCGATCCTGCTGTTCGTCCTGGCCTGGAACCTCCTGGGAGACGCTTTCCGCGACATCATCGATCCTCGGCTCAGGGGCTCCCGCTGAGCCGACAGAAGAGCGAGACGGCCGGTCCCGGCTGAGACCGGGACGGCGTGCAATCCCGGAGCTCGACCAGCCGGGTGGCCCCGTGGCCTTCTTGCCCGGCTCTCGTGTGCGCCTCCCGGAGTCGCACCAAGCCCACCGCCTCGTCTCAGCCAGTTTCCCGCTCGTCGCCCGCCCGCTCGGCCTTCTGAGGGCGATCCCATTGAACCCGTGCGGTATACTACGGGACCATTCCTGACGCCCCCATGGACCTCCAACCGAATCAGATCCTCGGCCAGTACCGGATAGCTCAGAAGATCGGAGAAGGCGGCATGGGCGCGGTCTACAAGGCCGACCAGCCATCGGTCCCTCGTGCCGTCGTCATTAAAGTTCTTTCGGCCTCCTTCACCGAGCACGCCGACGCCGCCGATCGCTTCCAGCGCGAGTTGAAGATGATTGCCCGGCTGGAACATCCCCACATCCTGCCAGTCTATGACTACGGTGAAGTCGGCGGCAGCCCGTACATCGTCATGCGCTACATGACCGGCGGGTCGCTCCAGGACCGGCTCCAGGCCGGGACGCTGGGGCGGGGCGACATCCTGCGGGTGCTCGACCAGGTGGCCGATGCCCTGGACTTCGCCCATGATCGAGGCATCATCCACCGCGACCTCAAGCCCGCCAATATCCTGCTGGATGAGGCCGGGAATGCCTACTTGGCCGATTTCGGCTTGGCAAAGACGGTCGGCGGCACCCACGACCTCACCGCCACCGGGACTCTCCTCGGCTCGCCGACCTACATGTCGCCCGAGCAGGCTCGGGGCGCGAAGCTCGACCGCCGCAGCGACGTCTATGCCTTCGCCATCCTGATCTTCCGAACCCTGTCTGGGCACCTTCCATTCGAGGCCGACGACGCGTGGGGCTACATTACGAAGCACATCACGGAAGAGCCCCCGTCCATTCGGACGTTCGCCCCCGATCTCCCGACCGGGCTCGACCCCGTCCTAAGGGCCGGACTGGCCAAGGATCCTGCCGACCGGCCGGAGCGCGCCTCAGACTTGATGGCCGCCGTGCAGGCCGCGCTGTCCGGCGCCACGGACGTGTCTACGAAGTTGCCGGTCAGCCAGGCCGCTGCACCCGCCTCGGTAGCCTCGGGCGTCAGCGGCACACTCGTCTCCCCGGCCGCCCCGTCGATTCGCTCGCCGGCTCGCCCGCGCTCCCGGCGTCTTCCTATCGTCGTCGCCATCGGCGGCCTGGGGCTCCTGATCTTGGGCACCCTTGTGGCCGGCGGGCTCTACCTCGCCAGCACACGCCTCGGCGCGCCCAGCCTGACCTCCTACCCCGTCGGCGACCAGCCACGCGCCTTGCTCTTTGATGGCCAGGCGATCTGGGTGGCCAACTACTTCGACAACACACTCACCAAGTTGAATGCCTCAGCCTGTGCAACCTCGTCGCAGGACTGCGGCCTGACCCTGGGCACGTTCCCAGTCGACAGCCTTCCGTCGGCCATGGCCTTTGACGGCGATCGATTGTGGGTGACCAGCTCGTTGGATCAGACCCTCTCGGCTCTCGACCCGGTCTCCGGCGCCGTCGATGCCAAGTATCAGCTGAGCCACGTCCCTGCCGGACTCCTCTCGGCCGCCTCGTACCTGTGGACCGCCAACGACTTCGCCGGAACCGTTTCCAAGGTCTCGGCAAGTGGCGAACTCCTCGCCGACATCGACGTCGGCGGAGGCCCGATCGCCCTGACCTACGACGGGGCGTCGCTCTGGATCCTTCTCAAGAGCGACCGGAGCCTCCTCCGGATGGACCCGGAGAGGCTGGGCGTTCTGGACCGCGTTCCGCTGGATGGGGAACCTTCGGCCATCGCTTTCGATGGGAAGGACCTCTGGATAGCGCTCAGGGATCCGGCTCACCTCCTGCGAGTCAACCCCTCG
>DATIPT010000088.1:0-46813 GCA_035471625.1 Anaerolineales bacterium | reverse complement strand
ATCTTGTGGCGCGGAATGTCCCGCTGCTGGAGGAGCCATTCGACCCGATCCGCCTGGAAGGAACGACATCCAGGTACTCGACCGTTCGCCTTGGACAGGTCCCGCTGCGGGTGCTGACGTACCCGCTGGTGACGACCCCGGAAGGAGAGCTTCTCGGGCACCTGCAGCTGGCAGCGTCGCTGCAGACCGTAGAGGCCGCGCGGCAGTTGGTCGTGACAGTCCTGATGGTCGGGGGAGTGCTGGCCGTGGGATTTGCAGCGCTGGTCGGATGGTCGACGGCGGCGGCCGCGCTTCGGCCGCTGGACACCGTGACCGAGACGGCACTGCAGATTACTCGCGCCGACGACCTCTCCCGGCGGATTCCCCTGCGCGGTCCGCCGCGGGATGAGGTCGGCCGTCTGACGGCGGCCTTCAATGAGACCCTTGAACGCCTGGAGCAAGTGTTTGAGACGCAGCGGCGCTTCATGGCCGACGTCTCACATGAACTTCGGACGCCCCTGACTGTGATCCGCGGCAATGTGGACCTGATCCGGAGGACCGGAACTGCCGATGCCGAGTCGCTCGAGGCAGTCGTCTCGGAAGTCGACCGGATGACCCGACTCGTCCAGGATATCCTGGCCCTCTCTCAGGCTGAGAGCGGCAAGCTTCCCTTGGCGCGCGAGATCGTCGAATTGGATACGCTGCTGCTGGAAGGTTTCCAGCAGGCCAAGCTGCTCTCTCAGGGCCGGCAGGAGATCCGATTGGGACAGGAGGATCAGGCTCGCGTCGTCGGGGACCGTGATCGGCTGAAGCAAGTGATTCTGAACCTCATGGCAAATGCCGTCGAGCACACGCCTGCGGGAGGCGTGGTGACGATGGGATTGGCGTGCGTGGATGAGTGGGCACGCCTGACGGTCAGCGATACCGGACGAGGGATCCCGAAGGACGAGCTGCCGCACATCTTCGAGCGGTTCTATCGGGTAGACCGGTCACGAAGTCGATCATCGGGAGGCGCCGGGCTGGGCCTGTCGATCGCCTACTGGATCACCCGGATGCACGGGGGAAGGATCGAGGTGGCGTCGGAGGAAGGGCTGGGCACGACGTTCTCGGTCTGGTTGCCGCTGGCCGACCGGGTGTCCCGGGAGTCCCCTCCGGGTGGGTTTGTGCGCGGCTAGTCAGGACTCCGCTCTGTGGCACAGGCTCCGACCGCCGGCGTCGAGCCAGGCCTCTAGCGTCGGGCTCGGTACGCGGCCGGCGTCCAGGTCTTCCATGATCCCTGCCCCCCAGGCCTGATAGCGTCTCGTCTCGGCTGCCCACGTCGACGCGTCGCGGTCGATGACGCCATGGCCGCCGTTGTAGCCGGCCATGGCGCGGCCGAAGTCCCCCTGGGCAAGGTCCAAGGCGCGTCGCAGATAGGACAACCCTCGGCGGGCGTTGACTTCCGGGTCCAGGGGGTCTTCTCCATCGTCAAAATGAAACGGCATAACCTGGAACAAGCCCAAGGCGCCTGCGCTCGATCGCGCTCCTGGATTGCCGCAGGACTCGAGCGTCATGACGACCGCGACGAAGTCGGGCGGAAGGTCGTACTCCTGAGACCAGCGATTGATTTCTGGGGACCAAGCCCGGACCGATGGGGCAAAGATCGTCGGAAGCTGGGTTGAAGGAGCCGGGTCAGGGGCGGACTCCGTCAGTGGGGGCACCCCCACGGACCGTGGAGAAAAAAGCCCGACGACGACCGAGGTCATGAAGACCGAGGCGACCGCCAGGGGGATGACGACCGCCGGCCGGAGGGAGGGGGCCGACGGTCGTCGGGGTAGAGACCCGGGCCTGCCCGAACTGGCATAGGGCAGCCACGTGATCGCCATCGTTCAGCGCCCTGGCTGTGGGCGTGCGGAGACGGTGCTCTGCGGTGGTGGATTACCGTCCTGGTTTCTGCGGCGAGCGCCCATCGGACGCAAGTACAGGGTTTGCGCTTTGTTGTCCTGCGAGAAGAGACGGTCGCCGCCGAGGGTGAAGGATCCGATCATCAGGACCCGGATCAACCAGACGAGCACAGCGACGAAGATCGGTACGACGCGGACGAGCGTCTCACGGCCGAGGACCGGGGTCCCCACAGCGGCGTGCCCGACGAGGGCGACCGAGACGGCCCACCACGTGAGGGCGGCGTTCATCGCGGCGGTGATGAACCATGCCGCCAGCAGGTACCAGGCTTCAAGGCTCTGGCCCGGACGGCCTGGGGTCAGCAATCGGGCCAGGCCGGCGAAGTCCATGGCGCAGAAGGCCAGGGCCAGGATCGTCGCCCAGCGGACCCCGGCGAAGGCTAGATCGCCGAGGAGGTCTGTGAGGGCGAACTCCGTCGTCCCATAGTTGAAGGTCTCGAAAGCGACAAGCGCCGCGAGCATGATGGCGCCGAAGACGAAGCCCTTCCGTAGGGTCTGGCCGGAAAGGCGTCGGGTGAGGCCCTGGATGGCACCAGTGGCCAGGCTGAGACGCTGAACCTGAGAGGGGTAGGCGGACATGGGTGACCTCCTTCCGTGAAAGTCACACGGGTTTGGCCACCACAATAGAACGGATGTTCTACCTTGTCAAGAGGCAATCTTCGGGCGGTTGCGGGTGTAGAGCAGGATCAGTAGGACCCCAAGGATGTACGCCGGGATCATGATCAGGCCGGCTTCGGGGCCGAAACTGCCGCCGGTGGCCCAGGAGGGGCCGACTACGGTATGGCGCATCAGGGTTTCGAGATCGAGGCCACTCACGGCAAAGCCGAAGAAGGTACCCTCGAAGAAGTTCCATCCGATGTGCAGCCCAATGCTGAGCCACAGGCTGCGGGTGCGGATCCAACCGAAGGCGAGGAAGACGCCGGCGAGGAACAACCCGACGGTCGAGGCGATGCCCGTTCCCGGATTGGAGAGGTGAAGAAGGGAGAAGATCGTCGAAGAGATGACGACACCCCAGGCGAGGCCGGATCCGTCGCGCAGATTCTGCAGTTGATAGCCGCGGCTGAGGAGTTCCTCCTGGTAGCCCACGAGAATGAAGGTGGTCAAACCCAGCGCAACCCCGGTCAGGACCGCCGAAGGCGCGGCCATCTCCCAGGCCCAGCCTTCCCACCGGATCCAGCCCAACGACCATTCCAGGGCAAAGACCAGGCCCATTTGGGAGGCCGGGATCAGAAAGCCGATCAGGAGGTCGGGCAAGCTGTGTCGGTCGGTGGCCAGGCCCAGGGAGAGGAACGAGCGCCGGTCGAAGACTCGGCGGGCGACGGCCACCGAGGCCGTGATCGCCACGGCGCTGGCGACGGCCGAGGCGAACATCGCTGGCATCGAGATCGCCCCTCCGGCCAGGGCCCCCGGTACGAACACGATCGGCACGGAGAAGCAGACCACAAGCCCAAATGCCATCGCTCCTTGCAGCGCCACCCTCCAACCCGCGCGGAGGCGCGACTCGTCCGCAGAGACGAAGACCCGTTCGTAGATGGGCCGGGGATCAGCCACGCGCAACGCTCCTTCGACAAATGCCCTGGGGGGACGGCTGTCGGACACCGAGGTTGGAGACGGCTCGCATCCGGCTACGCGGGAGCCGGGTCGTGCCGTGCCGAATCAGGGGCGAAGCGCTCTCCGGCTTCGATCGGGAATGGCAGATGGTTGGGCTCCGGGGGCAGGGGGCACGTGGCGAAGGCGGTGAAGGCACACGGAGGATTGTAGGCGCGGTTGAAATCGAGGACAATCCCGCCGCTCTTGAGCGCTTCCGCAACGAGAAAGCGCCCGGCCGGATAGGTCGTCTCCCCGTTGGTGTGATCGCCGAACAGGAACCACAATCCTCCGTCCCCGGTGGGCACGGCCCGGAGGCGACCTTCTTCGCCGCGCCAATCGAAGAAGGCCGTCCCGAGAAGGGGTTCGTCGTCAATGCCGCCGAGCTGGTTGGGCACGGGGATCCGCGCCTCCGAATCCGCCGGCTCGAAGTGGGCCATGATGCGCGCCAGAGGATCGACCGGGTACCACCGCCGTCCGGCGAACTGGATGCGCTCTCGGCGGCCGTTGTCCCACACTCGCAGGCCCAGTCGCCCGCCTCGCTCGATCACAACCAGTTCGACATCCCCCCATCGGAGACGATGCGGATCGCCGCTCGTATCGGGTCTCAGCGGTTCACTCGCCGGCGGTGCGCCCTCAACGCGAGGGATCTCCGCTGCAGGCGCAAAGAAGACACTGCCTTGCCTGAGTTCGAGCGCGCCGAGCTGTGGGGGCGCGGCCGGCGGCAAACGCACATCGGCTGCCGCGCCGGATCCGATCATGTTGGATCCCTCGCGGAGCCAATGCAGGCCGGCCAGTGCGAGCCAGCCGTTCGGTCGGCGCAGACGCTCGTCCATCTCGCCGCGCCAGGCCTCGACCTGGGCGAGATAGGGATCGCCGCTGGCTGGGGTCATCCGAGGTAGATCCGCTCCGGGTCGAGATCGCGCAGCAGCGAGAGTTCCCGTTCCGTGATGGGCTCAGTGGTCGGGGGCGCCGCCGCGCATTGGAGTTCCCACCCGGTCTGGAGGCGCGCTTGTTCGGCATCAGCGCCGGGATGGAGGGCCGTCAGGGTGAGTTCGCCGGTGGCGTCCGGCTCGAGGATGCCGAGATCGGTGACGACTGCCGCCGGTCCGCCGCCATGCAATCTAGCCGCTTCGCGACTCGGGCGCCCATCAAGGAAACCGGCCGAGGTCATGAAGTCCACCCGCTCCGGGAAGCGGCGCTTCTCGTGCGGTGTGATGAAGTAGCAGCGATCGGCCCAGGCGGCGATCTCCATGCTGCCCCCGGATCCTGGCAACCGGACCTTGGGGTGGTCGTAGGGCCCAATCACGGTGGCGTTGACGTTGCCGAATCGGTCGATCTGGGCACCACCCATGAAGCCCACGGAAACGAAACCCCGCTGGAGATAGAAGGCAAAGACCTCGTACATCGAGCAGACGCTCAGGGCGCCTGAGACCAGCGTCGGATCGCCGATCGAAAGGGGCAGCCGGCTGGGTTGGGCGCCGATGACCCCGGCCTCGTAGACCATAACGAGATTCGGTGCGTGGGTCCGGCGGGCGAGGTTGCACGCGAGATTCGGCAGGCCGACGCCGACGAAGACAACATCGCCGTCGCGCAGCAGTCGGGCGGCGTTGACGGTCATCACTTCGGCTCGGGTCGGGGTCGGATCGGCCATCGCAGGCGCTCCTCAGGAGGATGAGAACAGACTGGCGCCCGGTTCGGCGCCGAGGATATCTTGCAGCAGCAAGGCCAGCCGGCGTTCGAGGGTCTGGTACGAGTAGAAGCGGCGGCCCAGTTCGTAGTTCTGTGCTGCCATCACGGCGGCCATGGACGGGTCATTGACCACCTCCCGGGCCTGGGAGACGGTCTCGTCGGTGATGAAATCATCGAAGCCGATGACGCGAAACCCCTTGGGCTGGATGTCGGTGCGGAAGATCTCGTACGTGCTCATCACGATCGGACGGCGGTGGTAGATGGTCTCCAGGAAGGCGTTGCCAAAGCCCTCAACGGTGGACGGGTAGGTAATCAGGTGGGCCATGGCGTAGGCGTCCGCCAGGCTGTAGGTGGCGCGTCCGTCGGGGAGGGTTCCCCGCTCGGGGCCGATCACATCGCCGGCGAAGATCGCCTTGATGTTGATCAGGTCGGCGAAGCTGCGCAGGTAGTGCTGATAGGCGCTGCCTTCGTCACCTGAAGCATGGGAGATCACCAGCGAGCATGGGAGTTCCATGCGCCGGGCGAGCTCGAGGGCGAGCTCGATCCGTTTCCGAGGGACGACGCGCGTCGGTTGCAGCAACACCACCTCATAGTCGGGGATCTCCAAAGCCTCGCGCAGCCGGAGCGGCCCGTCGCCGACCTTGGGTGGCGGCGATTCGAAATCCATGACGTTGGGGATCAGGATGGCGCTGGCGCCGGTGCGGAGCGCCAGCTGGCGGGCGGCGAAGGAATTGATGACGACGTGGCGGACCGAGGGCAGGTTGGGAGGGAAGGCGGTACGCAAGTAGTCGCCGGCGGCGGTGATGGCGAAGCGCTTGCGCTCCCACGTGAAGTCGTGGTGATGGGCGATCGTGGGCAAACCGGTCTCGGCGATGGTCTCGGTCAGGGCCAGGCCGAGGGGGATGTTGACCGGGAGCGACAGGGCATTCTCGACCAGCAGCAGGTCGATCTGGAAGCGTTCGATGAAGGCCTCGAGGTGGGTCTTGAGGTGATCCTTGAGGCGAGCGACCTCAAGCGTGGTGGCGTGGTTGCGGCGCGGCCCGGCGAAGAGCGCCGTAGTGAGTTCGAGGATCTTCGGGTGGGTGAAGTGGGCCTCCGGGATGACGACCGATCGCTCCGGGGGCGTGTCGCATTCCCCGGCGAAGTAGAAGCATTCCAGTCCCAAGTTGGACAGAGTGTTGCACCACTTCTCGGCTTCGAGCGAAACGCCATCTGTCCCGGCCAGGCGGGTTGAAATGAAACCGACGTGGGGCGGACCGTCTCTCATCGTGCCTCCAGATCATACTCTTCCGGCGTCGCATTGGCAGGCTCGTGGTCCCACACGACGTCCAGCGGGAGGCCGAGCAGGTGGACCTTGAGCGCGGCCAGGGCCAGTCCGTGGGAGACGACGGCGACTCGGTCGGCCGGGTGATCGCGGGCGATGTCGGCGAGCACGGCGCGCACCCGGTTCAGGACTTCGGCCGGGCTCTCCCCTCCGGGGGCGCGGCCGCGTGCCGGCTCGCGCCGCAGGCGATCCAGCTGATCGCCGTCACGCCGCCGAATGTCGTCGAACAGCATCCCCTCCCACGCCCCGAGGCTGATCTCGCGCAGCCGCGGATCCCGGTGGATCGGGGCTCCGCTGACCGCCGCCAGGGCAGCTGCGGTTTCGGTCGCCCGACGCAGATCACTCGAGTAGATCGCCGCCAAGGGTAGACCGCGCTGGCTCTCGGCCATCGCCGCCGCCTGGGCACGGCCCGTGTCGTTCAACGGTGTGTCCGACTGCCCCTGCCATCGTCCCTGACGATTCCAGTCGGTCTCGCCGTGGCGGACGAGCACGAGTCGAGTCACGCGGACCGCTCCGGCCGGGCCAGGTACTCGGGCAGACTGGCCATCGGCGGGCGGTCGTGTTCGGCGATCTCGCTGACTTCGAGGAAGTAGCGGTCGCGCTGATACTGGATCAGTTTCATGCTGCGGTTGACGTCCTTCAACAGCTCGAGGTGGTATCGACGGTCGATTCGTCGGATGACCGACTGGATGATGGCAAACGACATCTGGCTGAGCGCCGGCAGCGGCTGATTGTGGTGAATGCGTTGGAGCAGATCGACCTGGGCCAGGGCGCCGAGGCCAAAGCGCTCGAGCGTGTCGATCAACAGTCCGATCTCGACCCCGTAACCCGAGGAGAAGGGAAGTTGCTCTAGGGCCGTGCGCCGACCTCCGTATTCGCCGGAGAGCGGCTGGATCAAGCCGGACAGGGCCGGGTAGAACAGGTTCAACATCGGTCGCGCCGTCAGCTCGGTCACCCGCCCGCCGCCGCCGGCCTGCATTCGGTCCCCGACACGCATGGGTCTCCGGTAGAACCCCTTGACGAGCATGATCTCGCGCCGCAAGAGCATCGGACCGATGAGCCCGTACACAAACCGGCTGTGGATGTTGACGATGTCGGTGTCGACCCACAGGATCAGATCGCCGTGGGTGACATACAGCGACTTCCACAGCGCTTCGCCTTTCCCCCGACGGGCGCCGTATTGGGGAAGGATCTCCTGATGGATGTGGACCGGGATGCCCAGATCGGCGGCGATCGAGCGAGTCGAGTCGGTCGAGCGGGAGTCGATCAGGACCATTTCGTCAACGAGCGGAACGTCGTCCATCAAGGAGGACTTCAAGGTCGTGATGACTCTGCCGATGGTGGCTTCCTCGTTGAGGGCCGGGAGCGCAACGCTGATGGTCAAACCGGAAGCCTGCTTCCGCGCCAGCAGGCGATCGAGGTGTTCGAATTCCGCGGCGTGGAACGTGTTCTCGGCGAACCATTTGTCGACCAGGATCGAGATCGTCTCGAGGCCCGGTGGCGACCCGGCCTCGGCACCGGCTGGGGCCGGTACCCGGACCCGCACCTGCGCTCCCGATGCGATGTCTTCCAGGGTGGCCAAGGGATCACCGTCGAATCCGCCCACAATCAGGTCGTGTGTGGCGACAAGAGGATCAAGGGCGTCGGAACGATCCTCGACAAGCTCGACGCCTTCCTCGACCCCGCCCAGGTGTTCCAGGACTTGGTCCAACGCAACACCCGCATCGTCGCCCTCCAAACCCTCGAGAGGCCGCCAAGCCGTCATCCGGGATCCGAGGACTCTTGCCAGACCCAGGGACAGCCGAAGGGTCAGTTCGCTTTCCGGAGACGGTCGAAGGCAGGCGAGCAGGCGGCCGCCCTGGGCCGGCAACGGCCCGCGGACGATGGCCCAGGAGGCCTGGGCGTCCTCCAGGAGTCGTACGATCTCGGCTGATGACTCGCCTTGAGGGTCGGGCCACGGGAGAACGAGCAGATCCGATCCGCTCTCTCTGGCCAGCTCGAGGATTTCCTGAGCGGCCAGATGGCTGACAACGACGCGGGGCGCCAGGCGCGCGCCTGAGTCGCGCGCGAGTTTCCT
The DNA here is from genome assembly GCA_035471625.1 of Anaerolineales bacterium. Taxonomy (GTDB): domain Bacteria; phylum Chloroflexota; class Anaerolineae; order Anaerolineales; family E44-bin32; genus DATEVL01. The sequence goes on along the minus strand of DATIPT010000088.1, from coordinate 38,214 downwards.
CAATGCCGTTCGAAGCGCTTGGGTTGTTGCCGCGGCCCTGCTGAGGGAGAGCCCATCGGGTACATGCACGACGCCGGCGATCACGGGCGGGCGGGCTCCCTGATAGGCTTCGGCCACCGCAAGCTGATCCCCCATGCTGGTCTCCATCCCGGCAAAGACCAACACCATGGCGCGGGGTCCTCGGTTCCGGCGATTGGTTGGACGGCGGGCGTTCTCGGTGCGCTCAGGCATCCAGGCCTTCTTCCAAGAGGGGGAGCAGTCGCTGGGTGAGAAGGGCGGTCCACGAGAACCCGCGTCGTACCCGTCGACGGAGCTGGTACGCCCGATCGCGGTCCATTTGGCCGAGGATCCCCTGGGCGATGGCTTCCGGCGGGATATCGAGAGGGAATCGCGTCACCCATTCGCCTCCGCTTTCGCGGAATGGCGGGATGTCGCTGCAGAAGACCGGGATCCGGGCCAGGCCGGCTTCGAGGACCGGAATCCCGAAGCCTTCATCGAGGCTCGGGAACAGCACGGCGTCACAGATGCGGTACAGGTCGCTGACGGTGGCGTCGTCCAGGCCGCCCGGGGAGTCGGGATCGAGCAGATAAAGGAAGTGGACAGTGTCGTGTAGGTCCAGCTCTCGCACCATGGACCGGAGTTCCTCGAAGTAGGCGATGTTCGCCGGATTGTGCGGGCCCGGAGGACCGGTGATCAGCAACCGTACCTCGCCCGGTTGGATCCGTCGAAGTTCCGCGATGACCCGAAGGGCCAGGGCGATGTTCTTCCGCCGGGTCAGCCGGCTGGGAAGGAGCAGCAGGAGATCGGCGTCGGCGAGGCGCAGCTGTTCGACGATCCGCCGGGTTGCCCGGCCCCACCGATGGAAAGAAGCCTCGTCGACGCCGGGCGGGATTACGGTCACGGCGTCCGGCGGCAGGTCGAAGACGCGGATGACACGCTGGCGCAGGGACTCGGAGACGGCGACGTGCTTTGCGACCGGGAGTGGTCGACGCAAGAGGTCCCAGGGTTCGCCGTCGTGGAGCTCCGCGGCGTAATCGGGACGATCCCAAGCGAGGTCGTGGTGCCACGCAATCCAGCGGGGACCGGCCGAATCCGCGGAAAGTCGCCACAGCGCTGCGGTGAGAGGCAGGTTCTTGTGGAGGGACAGGGCGTTGTGGACGATGAGAACGTCGAGGGCGGCGAGCCGCGGGATGAGTTCGGTCTCGAGGTCGGCGGTGACCCGTTCGAAGGCCGGCGAGAGTCGGCCGCGATCCAGTTCCGACTTGACGGCCAAGACCTCCGGATGGCGGGAGTTCATGGCGGGGACGATCTCGACGCCGATCCGCGGATCGAAAGAGTCGCCGGCCCCGGCCAGGGTGGTCACCGTGTGACCGGCGTCCTGGAGGAAGGTGGCCTGGAATCGGACGGTCGACTCGACGCCGCCGATGATTGGAGGAGCGGTGTAGTGCAAGATTCCGACGCGCATCACCCTACGCTATCATGGTTCCGCCGAAACCCACAAACTCTGATAGGGCTGCAGTCTCCAGCGCGGGCCTGTGAGCGCGGTTCCAGCCAGCAAATCGCGACCCTGGCGGAATCCCGGCGGAGGATCGATCCCCTGGCTTGTCCCACTGACGTTGTGGATACACGCGATGGGCCCGCGCCGGATGGCGAAGAGCGAGGGTCCCATGTCGAGCACTTCCTGCTCACTCGAAGGAGCGAAAGCCTCGTGCGAGGCGCGTGCCTGCAAGAGTCTGACGAGGCCGGCGTGAACTCTGTGCCGCTCCGTGCCGGGCGTCTCGAGCGCGGTCAGGAGGGTTGTCGCCGAGAGTTTCTCGCGGTTGATCCGGCGCGGGATCCCGGTTTGCCGGACGGCGCGGAGATCTCCCCTGGAACCGACCAGGCTGTGGAAGTAGACGGCGGGGATTCCAGCCAGCGAGAGGAGGATCGCGTGGGCGACGAGGAACCGGTCGACGGCGCCTCCCGGCCGTTCGGGCTCGGTGAGCAGGTCGAGCAGGTTGATGTTCAGTTCGTATGGGAGCTCGCGCCCGGCATCGGCCGATCGACTCGAGACGGCGCCGCCGCGCGCGACGGTCTCAGACTCGAGAAGGTGGAGTTCGTTGTCGGTCAAGATCCCGTGGACAGGGTACAAGCCGATCCCGTCGTGCGACGCAAGGAAGTTGAAGAAGGTTGCATCGCCGGGCGGCCTCTCCAGGCCGGACATCCATTCCGAAAGGCGGCTGGCGTCGCCGGTCAGCAAAGCGAGCGTTAGCAGCGGAGGCAGCGGGAATTGATAGACCAGATCGGCCTCACGTCCGTCACCGAAGTAGGCAATGTTGTCGTGGTGAGGGACATTGGTCTCCGTCACCAAGCGCACCCACGGGGCGGCGAGGTCGAGAACGGCGCGGAGCAAACGCACCAGCGCATGCCCCTGGGGGAGGTGGACGCATCCGGTCCCAGCCTGCTTCCAGATGTACGTGACGGCGTCGAGTCGGATCATCTGGGCGCCCCGGGCGGCGTACTCCAGCAGGACATCGATCATCTCGAGCAAGAGCTCCGGCGTGCGGTAGTCGAGGTCGACCTGATCCGGCCCGAACGTGGTCCACAAGAGACGTTCCCCGCCGGCGGTGGGATAGCTCGTGAACAGCGGCGAGGTGCGCGGCCGGACCACGCGGCTCCAGTCCGCGGAGGGGTCCGGCGTGAGGAAGAAGCGACGGAAGGGTTCCTCCCCGCGCCGAAAGGCGTCGAACCAAGCTCCTTGCGCGGAGGCGTGATTGAGGACGAGATCGACCATCAAGCGGAACGAATCGGCGAAGGCGGAGAGGTCCTGCCAGTCGCCGAAGGCCGGATCGACGGCGCGGTAGTCCGTGACGGAGAAGCCGTCATCGGACGAGGACGGGTAGAACGGCAGGATGTGGAGCCCGGAGAATCGATTCGCCACCTGGCGACGGCAGAAGGCCAGCAGGGACTGGAGCGGGGGTGTGGGGGAGTCCCGCACCTGATCCGGGTACGCAATCAGGAAGGCATCTCGCTGAGACCAATCCCCGGCGGTGGGAGGGGGCTTGAGATTGGCTTGGTGCTTACGGATGAGCGCTTGAAGGCGTTCGGTAAGGTCGTCAAGCGCGGATGGCCCGTAGAGGATGGAGAGCGCGTCGCGTACCGGGTTGAGATCAGGAGTCACGATGGGATGCAGGTCCTCAGTACCGGCCGTAGTTCACCGGTTCGCTCCAGCGGGGCTCGACCTGAAGCCGCCGGTGGGTTTCCTCGCCCAGCTTTTGCCAGTACTCGGCGCGGTCTCTGACGCCGTACACCCATGCATCGAGCCAGGCTGCCGTCCTCGCCGGATCGGATGAGAGTCCGTCCCATTCAAGATAAAAAGCGTTGTCCCGATCGTAATACCCCTGCGTGTACGACGGATGAGCGCAGTAGGGTACCTGGCAGACGGCGTCGACGACGAGGGTTGGGATCAGGGTTCGGTTCGGATCCGATCGGATCACCTCGGGATCAACGATCTCCTCGGCGGTAATGATGACCCGTGTTGCAGCGAAGGCGGCCTCCCGCTGCTCGCCCAAGATCCCCCACAAATGGCAATTGCCGTCGGGGTCGGCCCGCTGGACATGGACGATAGCGACGTCCGGACGAAGGGCCGGGACGGTGACGACGTCAGTGCCCGAGTAGGGGTCGACGACGGTTCGGTACGCGGGGTTGGCGTTCGCCAGGTCGTCGGCGCCGGTCGGGTTCATCGGGAGGAAAGGCACGCCCGAGGCGCCAGCGGTCAAGCGGGTGATCATGGCGAAGTGGGAGTATTCCTCCCACTCGAGCTGGCCGGACTCGATCGCCCGGCGAAGGATCCGGAGCGAGCCGATCCCCGGGTTCCCGGCGTACGAGAAGATCACCTTGCGGGCGCACCCTGCGGCGATCATCTGGTCGTAGATCAGGTCGGGTGTGGCTCGGGCCAGCGTGAGGTCGCGCCGCCCTTGACGGATGATCTCGTGGCCGGCGGCGAAGGGGATCAGGTGGGTAAAACCGGCGGCGTAGATCAGGTCGCCGTCGCGGACGTGGGTTTGGATGGCGTCGTGAAGGGTGGTCAGTTTGGGCATGGGTGGGGATCCGTGGCGCCGCTCGCGGCATCGCGGTCGAGGCGAGTATACCCTGCGCGTCCGTGGGGATACAGCTGGCGGTGCCGGGGGGCTATTCGCCTTGGAAGATGGCCTCGAAGGCGGCCAGATCCCAGTTGCCGAGCACTTCGCGTCGGTTCAGGTAGTACAGGTCGCCGCGGTCGTGGATCATCCCCTTGCCCAGGCCGACGCCCGAGTCGTACCCGTACTCGGCAGTCTTGCGGAAGATCTCGGCATCGCCGACGCCAAAGGGGTAGGCAAAGCTCTCGATAGGGAGTCCGAGGACCCGCTGCAGTTCAAGTTTCGATCCGATGATCTCGTCCCGCCACTGGGCGCGGCCGATTTCGACGAGGTTGGCGTGCGTCCGGCTGTGGGAGCCGATCTCCCAGCCGGCGGCGGCGAGCTCGGCGAGCTGGTCAGCCGAGACGAACCCTTCGGCCCCGACCCGGTTGGCGACGATGTAGGCAACGCCGACGAAGCCGTAGGCGCGCATGCGCGGCCAGGCCTCGGTGTAGGTATCGAGGTTGCCGTCGTCGAAGGTCAGGACGATCGGGCGGGGAGGGAGCTCGGCGCCGTTGCGGATCGCGGCAACGACGTCGGCAATCGTGATGGTCTGGTAGCCGGCCTCCGCAAGAAACGCCATCTGGACCTCAAAGGACTCGGCCGAGACCGTGTAGCGAGGTCCGTCCCCGCCGGGTGTGATGTGGTGGTAGAGCAGGATCGGGATGTCGACCGGTCCCGGGCCGAAGGGAACGAGCTGAGTGGGTGTTGCGGTTGGAACGGCGCTGGTGGCTGTGGCCGTCGATGCCAACTCCGTGGCCGACGGCGTGGCCGGGGGTCGCGTGGTCGCGGAGGGGAGCGAGGAGGGGCTTGGCTCGCGCCCGGCGGGGGTCGGGGTCGGGCGAGCACATCCGGCAAGGGCCGCGATCGCCAAGGTGCCCAGGACAGTCAGTAGGGGCCTGAGGTGCGTCGTTGTACGAGTCGAGGATTCGGCCATGAGAATGGCGAAGTATAACCGGGAGGCTTGGGCCTTCGAGCGCGGCGCCGGGTTCAGGCCGGAGCGGGCCTTTCCGAGGCGCGAAGGAGACGCCCGGTCAGCCCCGCACCCAGGAGCGCCAGCCCGTCGACCGGCAGGTGCCGGGCGGCGCCAGCGTCGAAGAGAACGGCCGCCTGCCCCGCCAGGTCTTCGTCCCCGGGCCACAAGCAGGCCGCAAGTGGGATCCGGGGCAGGGGCGTGAAGGACCAGGCGTGGGGTGACGGCCCCTCCAGGCGATAACCGCCCACGCGTTCCGCCGCATCATTGAACGGGGCTGGATCGGAGCCGAAAGCTGCGGCCAGGCGCCTCCCGGTGTACCCGAGGTAGGCCTGGTGGTAGAACTCGCCGCCGGGTAGGTCGCGGAAGCCGACCCACCGCCCCTCGGTCGGGGATCCATCGCTCGTCGACAGGTGGTGGAGCACCATCGCCGAGTCGAATGGGTTGAGAGGCTCTCCCCCACTCCAGCGCGGCTGCAGCTCCGACCAGGAAACCACGACGTCCCGATCCCAGTAGCAGAACCGAAGCTCAGCCTCGACGACCATCGCGCCGATGTTCTCGCCGACGTGATCGATGCTCAGCTCGCGCAGGGGGTCGCGCAGCCGCTCGATCTCGGCAAGCATCGATGCCTCCCAGCGCTGCCGGGCCTCTTCCAGCGCCCGCTCCGGGCCGGGAGGGATCCCCGAGGCGTGGTCCGTCAGGCCGGCCATTCTCAGGCCTGCTGCTGTTCGAGGTAGGCCTGGATCGTCGGCACCGCCGTCAGGCGCTCGTGGAAGAAGTTGTTGACGAGATTGATGATGTGATCCCGGGCCGCTTCGACCGGCTGGCTCTGCGCGTCGCCGGTCTCGGTCAGCCCGTCCCGCAGGCGCAACAGCTCCTTGACGATCTCGGCCTCGCGGTCGTCCTCCAGGGCCTTGATGACCTCAAGGATCAGGCGGTCGGTCTGTTCCACCATGGCCTTCGTCGGGATCCCCGAGTCGGGTAGGGCGGCGTCGTCGATCGTCCGGATCAGGGTCCACACCTGGTACAGGACCGTGGCGGGCTCGTCGAACAGCTCGCGGATATAGGCCGCCTCTTCGTATCGGCCGGTCAGGCGGAAGATGTTGTACATTCGCTTGGCGGCCTTGCCGTAGTTGATGTCCTTGGTGACGTACTTCTGGACCTCGCGCTCCAACTGCGTGACGTAGTCCTCGAGGGCGTCGGCGGAAACGTGCCGGGCGAGCTTGGAGAAGATCGGGATCGATTCGGCCTCGAGATACACTTCCTGGAAGTAGGGGTCGAGGTATCCATCGAGGGGGGTGATCGTCCCGTCCGGCGCTTCCCAGGTGACATCGAGCATGTTGCTGGCGTTGGCCAATGCGCCGCGTTCGGCATCGGCCACGACCCAGTCGAACTTGCACCACCCTGGGTCCAGGGCGGCCGCCTCCCACCTGACCTCCGCAGCGGTCCCATCGGGTCGGAAGGCCAGGATCCGGCCATTGCGGATCTCCGCCGGGGTCCATGAGATCGGCGCCCCGGCCTTGACCGGGACGCCGTTGCGCACCAGATCCTCCGGGAAGTTGCCGAACTTGACCTCGATCAGCTGGTGGGCCGGTCCCTTCTCGGAGGCGATAGCCTTGTCGCGCATGACCCGGGCCAGGATCAAGCAGGCCTCTTCGCGCGTGGAGGCGCGCAGATTGACGCGCTCGAAGAAGTCACAGTCGCCCGGATACGTCTGGATCTTGGATTGGGCGGCCGATCCGGAGAGGGCCAGAGCGGTCTCGACGACCCCCGGCTCGTCGAGGATCTCGACCAAGCGCCCCATCTCCCGGAACCGCTCCAGGTCGGCGGGCGAGAAGTCGAGCATGCTGACCTTGTGGCCGAAGACGCCGGTTCGAGAGTCGACGACGATGTCACCGCCGGTGCCGGCGGCCATGGCACCGAGCCACTGAAGAGCCTCGGCCTCGTCCATCTCGACGCCGAGACGACGGGCGGACTCAAGGATTTGCTGCAGTTGCGCGCGGGGCTCTTGGGGGGTCGATGCCATGAGGGTCCTCGTGCTCGGCCAGTTCCGAATCATACCCGAGGCGCTCGCAAGGCTATAATGACCAATCCATCGGATGCCGTCCCCCCATCTGGCCACCCCCGAGGCCCTGACATCCTTCATTGGTCGGGTGCCGCTCTTGGAAGAGATGCCGGCCGAGGCGCTCGCCTCGCTCAGTCCCCTTTGCCGACTGGATACCTATGCCGGAGAGGTGGACATCTTTCAGCAAGGGGATGCCGCCGATCGGGTGTGGATTGTGAGCGAAGGCGAGGTGAAGATCGTTCGCCACGATGAGGGCGGCCGTGAGGTCATCCTGGAGGTGATTTCTCAGGGCCAGGCCTTTGGCGGCGCGGTCATCTTCCTGCCGGAGCACCCGGCAACGGCTCGGCCCCTGACTGAGACGGTCGAAACGGTCAGCTTCTCGAGCGAGGCGTATGCCGGAGTCATGCTGTCCAGTCCGGCGACGGCGCTCAAGATCATCCGGATGCTGGGCCTACGACTGCACTCGATGATCCGGATGAATCTGCTCGCCGGCGAACGAGTCGAGAGGCGGCTCGCGTACATTCTGCTCAAGATGGCCCACATCTGCGGCCGACCGGATCCGGAAGGTACGTTGTTGTCGATCCCACTCTCACGCCAGGACCTGGCCGACATGTCGGGTACGACGATCGAGACGGCGATCCGGATCATGTCGCGGTTTCGCGCCGAGGGGATGGTGAAGACTCGGCGGGGAGGGTACTTGGTACTGGTTGACGAAGAGAATCTGCAGCGCATCGCCCGCGCCTGACGATTCTCGGCGACGCAGGAGGGCTGGGACATGGCCGACGACTCAAGTCGAGCGAACCCGCTGGGGAACGCCAGTCTGGCACTGGGCATCGCTTCGGCTTCCCTGGTCTTTGGGATCGGCATCTGTGCCCTGACGGCTGCCCGACAAGGCTGGATCGGGATCGGCGCGACGCCGCTGTACGTCTGCGGGGCGAGCAGTGCGTTTCTCGGGATCTTGGCAGTCGGCATCGGAGCGGCCGGCCTCTTCGGGTCGCCTCGCTGGCGCGGCACGGCGGTCGTTGGAATCCTCCTGGGCCTGGTCGGGCTGTGTCTCTTTGTTGCCGCGGCGGCTCAGGTCGGTCGGATCGCCGGCTAGTCGAACGTGGCGGACCCCCTTTCGAAGTTACCGACGCTCGAAACGGAGCGATTGCGCCTGCGGGCGTTCGTCCCGGGCGATGCCCCGCAGGTTCAGCGGTTGGCGGGGGCATGGGAGATCGCCGCGACGACGGCGAACATCCCGCATCCCTATCAAGACGGCGCCGCCGAGGCCTGGATCGCGACCCATCGACAAGCCTTCGCCCAGCAGGAAGCGGCGACGTTCGCGATCGTGCTCAAGCCGGACCTGACGCTGATCGGGGCCATCGGTTTGGGCCTCGATCCGACCAACCGGGCGGCGGAGCTGGGCTACTGGATCGGGGTGCCCTACTGGAATCGCGGCTACTGCACCGAAGCCGGAAAGGCGGTGTTGGCCTTCGGCTTTGAGGCTCTGGACCTCCATCGGATCATGGCCCGGCACATGACGAAGAATCCCGCCTCCGGGCAGGTGCTGCAGAAACTCGGGATGACCTACGAGGGAACCCAGCGGGGCTCGATCTTGCGCTGGGGATCCTTCGAGGACGCTGCGGTCTACGCCATCCTCAAAGGCGAGTACCGAACATGAGCCATCCCGGGAGCTCTTCGCTCCCGGGATGGCGAACTACTCCGGAGCCTGGCAATCTCCGGGTGGGTGCGGGATCCAGCCCCGACAGGCGTGGCAGCGAGTCCCATCCTCGTAGCACCAGACCTCCACTTCCGGCTCCCCGCAGTGAGGGCAGGTGAGGTACTCGGGGAAAGGATCCGGCAAGGGCAGCGGCAGAGGTTCGCCCGGCTCGGGATCCACAGGCGGCTCGGCCATGGGTGGACGGCCTGTGTCTGAGCCTGCCTACTCGTGAATCGTCCGCAGGTAGGCGACGATGTTCCTGAGATCGTCCTCGGAGAGCACCGGGTTCCCGCCCTTCGGAGGCATGTCCACCCCGGTCGTGTTGAGGGGATCGCTGGAGGGTCGTCCGGTCTGGAGGAAGGCAAGCAGTTCCTCGTCGGTCTGCTCGAGGATCCAGGTGCTGGCCGTGAGATCCTTGCCGAGCCCGGGGACACCCTTGGCGTCTTGCCCGTGGCAAGAGACGCACGTACTGGTGTAGGCTCCCCGCCCTGCGTCCGCGTCGCCGAAGGGTTGTGGTGGGGCGCCTCCGCCGCCGCAGGCCGCCAGGGCAAGTGGGGTCAGAACTGCGAGGGCAAGGACGAGTGGGGATCGTTTCATCATCGACTCCTTGTAGATTGGGTTCAAGCACAAATCCATGTGTCAGGGCGCTGCGTAGCGCGAACGGAGCTCGTTGAAGGTCAGCACCTCCCCGCCGATATCGGTGGCGTAGTCTGCGGCCGCTGCGGGATCGGCGAAGGCTGCTAGTCCGTGGCCCATGGGCGAGGCGATACCCGGCGATAGGGCAAACGCGGCGTTCTGTGCCTCCAGCCAGGCTTCACTGGGGTGGTCGTGGACGAACCAGGCCTGAACTCGGAGGTTGGGCCGGCTGGCGTGGTATCTCATCATATCCCCGATATCATCAAACTTGAGGGCCGATCCATCCTCCAGAGCGGTCGCGGCGGCGAACCGAGCGTCACTGACGATCATGCCGCAGGCCTCGCAGACGTCCAGGCCGTAGGCAATCTCGGGCGGAGCCGGCGCGCCCGATGAGGGACCGCACGCAGCTGCGGCACTCGCCAGGAGAAGGATGGTGAACGCGAGAACCCGGGGATTCATGACTCGAGTCTCCGGAAGAGCACGTAGGCAAGCCCAAAAGCAAGAAGGATCCAGATCGTCAGGACGCCGACGAAGAGAAGCGGGAGCGATTCTCCGAAACGGTGCATCGCGTACTGGCCCACCGGCCCCAGGGCGTCCAGCGTCGAGCGGAGGCTGTAGATCGCCGCGACCTTGAACGTCTGGAGCGGATTGACGAGAAGCATCGCCAGCAGAGACGACGGTGCGGGCCGGAACGCGATCGTCGTGCCCACCAGGCCCAGGTCGCTCAGGAAGACCAGACCCAGCCAGGCGACCAACGCGGCGCCGGAGGCGGTACCCGCCCGGCGGGAAATGGCGCTGATGGCCAGGCCGAGGCCCAGGAGGGCGACCGCCAGCAGGAAGGTGAAGCCGGCCAGCGAAAGGAAGGCCTCGGGGTTCCCGCCGCCAGCGGAGGCCAGTCCGAGCGCTGCCAGGCCGAATCCGAGCGCGAGCGAGGCTGCCAGGGCGATGCTCGCGCCAAGGGCCTTGCCGGCGAAGATCTCGGCGCGGGTCAGGGGCTGGGCCATCAGGTAGGTTAGGGTGCCTCGCTCGCGATCGCCGGCGATGATCCCTGCGCCGACGGTCAGTCCCAGAAGCGGGACGAACAGAAGGAGGGCATTCACGAGGCTGGCGGTGGTCCGGCCGAATCCGCCAAGCCCGGAATAGCCGGCAGACGCCAGGCTGGCACGCGACAGGGCCAGCGCCAGGACGGCGAAGCCGCCAGCGAAGAACCACAACCAGCGGTTGCGCAGGGCCTCGCGCAGCTCCCGCTGGGCGAGTGTCCAGACCACTCTCAGCTCCATGGGCGGGGCTCCTCGACGGAAAAGTCCAGCAGATCGACACCGGCCTTGTGCAGGGCGTCGATGGGCGTCACCTTCTGGTCCGCCCGGACCGAGACGACAAGCGAACTGTGCCCATTGAGCCGGGGATGAAATCCGGCCAACTCGAGATCGCGGAAGGCTTCGGAGACCTGCTCGGCGCGGACCTGCAGAGTCATCTCGATCTCGGGAGCGAAAGTCTGGTGGAATTCCGACAGGGTGAGCACCCCGGACAGACGGCCGTCCTCGAGAACGGCGATACGGTCGGCGAGGGCATCCACCTCCTCGAGGCGATGCGTGGCAAAGATGAGCGCCCGTCCCTCGTCGCGGAGGGCTGCCAGGATCGCGAGATGGTCCCGGCGAGCCCGAAGATCGAGATTGGCGGTCGGCTCGTCCAGGAGGAGCAAGGGCGGATCGCCGACGAGGGCGATCGCAAGGGCCAGTCGCTGCCGCATCCCCCCGGAGAGCGCCGAGACGGGCTTGCTGCCGTGAGGGCCCAGGCCCAACTGATCGAGCAGGGCTGCCGCCCGGCCATAGTCCGCACCGCGCAAGCGGGCGAAGTACCGCATCGTCTCGGAGACGCGCCCCTCGTAGAAGGAGGTCGCCTGGGGGACATAGCCCATGTGCCGTCGAGCGCGCTTCCCTTGGCGCCGGGCGTCATCGCCGAGGACGCGAATCTCGCCCGCAAAGGAGGTCAGGCCGAGGATTGCCTTGAGCAGGGTCGTCTTCCCGGCGCCGTTGGGGCCCCATAGGGCAAGGGCCTCGCCCGGCGCGGCCTCGAGGGAAACGGCGTCCAACGCGACCACCTTCCCGAAGGTCTTTCGCACGCCGACGACGGTCAGGACCGGCCGTGAGACCGCGCCGACGGGCGCCGGACGGTCGGGTTGAGGGCCGGACCCCTGTCGGGCGTAAGCCAGCCCGCCGCCGGCCAAGCCGATACCAGCGAGGACGAGGCCTGCCAGGATCAGAGGCGCGGGGGCTGACGGAGGCGGGACGGCAAAGTCCGGCAAGGGGGCGATCTCCATGCGCGGGGAGGAATCGATCAGCTTCCCCTGCGGTCGGACCAGGGGAAAGGCCGATGCGGCGAACTCCATCGCCTGCGCCGCCGGGCTATGCTGGATCATCTGCAGGCGCGGCTCCGTATCGGTCAGGCGGTCGAAGAGACGTTCCGGGCGATAGGCCAGATCCCCCACGCCATCCTGGTCGGCGTCGAAACCGGGATAGTCGCTCCAGGCGTTTCCCTCCCAGGTGTTCTCGGAGATCCCGCCGCCGTGGAAGGCGACTTGCTCGGTGTTCTCCCAGAAGGTATTGCCGCGGAAGACGTTGCCCTCGACCGCCGGCTGGAGCAGGACCCCGATGTCGTTGAACGCCAGAATGTTGTCCTGGAACTCGGTCGAACTCGGCTCGGAAAACGGCGTTCCGTCGAGGAAGATCCCGACCCGATCGTCGGCGAGGACATTCCCGCGGACCGCAATGTCGTCGGAGTCTTTGAACGCGACCCCATAGCCGCTGGGTCCGCGCTGTCCCTGGATCAGGTTGTCGAAGAGCCGGGTGCCGCTCGAGTACATGATGTAGATCCCCACCGAGTTGCTGCGCAGCCGGTTGCCCTCGATCCGGGCGTCGTCGGAGTACATCAAGTGAATCCCGTAGCGGCTGCTGGCGATCGAGTTGCCGTGGATCCGGGGTCGCTCCGAGTACCAGACGACGATGTCTCGCACCTGTTGAACAACATTGTCCTCCACGGCGACGTCGTTGCTGTACCACAGGCGGATCCCGTCCCCCTTGCGGGCCTGTTCGAATTCTGCGATTCCGCTGACATTGTTCCCGCGGACGACGGCCCGATCGGCGCCGGCGACGAAGACACCGACCAGGACCTCTCGCAGCACGTTGTCCTCGACGGTGATATCCGGTGCTTGGATAAGAATGCCGGCATCGTTGTGATCCGGCTGCACCCCACTATTCCGAACCTCAAAGCCCCGCAGGACAATGCCGGGCGCCACCAGCGCCATCACGGTGCCCTCGCCTCCGCCGTCGATCACCGGTCGGCCGATCCCTTCGAGCGTCAGAGGCTTGTCAATGACGACCGGGCCGGCGTAGAGCCCCGGAGGGACCTCGATGCGCGCCCCGGGAGCGGCCCGGTCGACCAGGTCCTGAAACCGCATCGGCTCGTCCGGGGCGGCCCTGGCGCCGACGGTGACGAGGAGTAGCCCGGCCGCCAGGACACCAGGAAAGAAGGCTCGGCGCAGACTCATGCCGAAGCTGCCTCGCGGACGTTCTTGCGGGCGTCAGCAATGGGTTTGTAGGCAGCCCGGTGGAACCATAGGCCGAGCAGGATGACACCGGTCGCGAGGAACGCCAGGATCAACCCGGCCTCAGCTTGAGCGATCGTCTCGAATTGCCCGACCTTTCCAAGGCCCAAGAGCGGAGGTGTGAAAGGTTCCACGGCCCCGCCCAGGGCTGATTTGGGATCGATACTGTGGCCATACGCGTACAGGATGTAGAAGAGATCCCCCAGGAAGATGAACGGGTACGCCAGGGCTGGAAGCGCCAGCACCGCCGCCCAGGCGTTGTGGACGAAGACCGAACCGATCAGGAGCAACCCCAGGGCGGTGATGGCGTACATCGAGATCGAACGCTCGAATTGGCCACCTTCGTCGAGGGGGGGCATCCCCAGATAGTGGTTGAGGGAGTCGATCTCGCGAACGTCGCCCTCGAGCTGATTGACGTAGACATTGACCTGGAGGCCTTCCGGATACTGCGGCGCGAACAGCGTCATGCTCCAGTAGGGCAGGAACATCGAAGTCATCAGGAGCAGTGCGGCCAACATGAGAAGCGCGCTCGGGATCAGGTAATCCATGAGGGCCTTGGTCGATCCGTCGGGGAGCAAGACCCTGACGTCTGAACTGATGCCGCCGATCCGTCGCATGGCACACAACCTTTCGGGAGTTCCCCGCCCGGCCATATCGGCCGGGCGGGGAGGCAGTTTCCCGGGCGGACTACTCGCCGGGTTCGACGAGGAAGTAGCCGATCATCTCCAGATGGAGGGCCGAGCAAAACTCGGTGCAGTAGTAGGTGAACGTCCCGTCCATCGTCGCGTCGAACTCGATCGTGTCGGATTCGCCGGGCTCGAGGCTCAGGTTGATGTTGTAGCCGGAGAGGGCGAAGCCGTGGGTCGCGTCGCGGGTGGTCTCGACGTTGGTCAGGTGCCAGATGACGTGGTCGCCTTCCTGGATCTCGATTCGCTCCGGGGTGTAGTGGGACCGGGCGACGGTCATCCAGATCTCAACGTTCGTGCCGTTGCGCTCAACCCGGGCCTGGGAGGCATCAGTCACCGCGTTCGGATCAACCCGGTTGGTGTGCGGATTCCATCCAATCTCGGGGTAGACCTCGAACGGCTGGAGCTTGTCGGCCTTGATGATTTGCGCGTAGTGCGGCTCGGCCATGCCGATCGGCATGTCATAGAGCAGGCGCATCTGGTCGCCGGGTTGAGAGACGTCGACGAGCTGGAAGTTTTGCGGGAGGAGCGGGCCGACATTGGCGAACCGATCGATGCTCCACTTGTTGAGGGCGACGACATACAGGCCGTCGGGGGAGGCGGTATCGCCTTCGGCGGCGGTGATGTGGCCGATGTTGTAGTGGACCGGCAGCTTCTGGACCAAAGTCCAGGGCTCGTCATCGTTCAGGGCGTCGTACGGCCCGCCGAGGGTCCAGCGGCCGACTGCCGAGTCGAGGAACAGCGAGGTGTAGGCATAGCCCTTGTCGTCGAAGACGGTGTGCAGCGGGCCGAGCCCGACCTCGACCTGGGCCTCCATGACATCGTCGAGCGGGAGGACGGGGATGCCGAAGGCGTCGGTATCATGACCGCCGGCGGCGATCGAGGCCATTATCTTCTCGAAGGAGTAGATCGTGACGTGTGGGTCGAGCTTGCCGCCGACGACGATGTACTCGCCGCCAGGAGTGACGTCGGAGCCGTGAGGGCTCTTCGGCTCCGGCGACAGGTAGAGCAAACCCTCGTCGATGGCCGTCTGCAGTCGGATCACATCGATCCCGTTGATCCGCTCGACCTTGCCCGCGGCGACGATCTCCTCGGCCTTGTGCCAGTCGATGATGTGCAGGTAGTCGGTGTCGTTCATCGAGGCGCCGGCCTCGAACGGCGGGTCGCCGTCTTCGGTGGCGCCGGTGGCCATTTCGCTGTTGAAGGAGTTGCAGAAGATCCAGCCCTCACTCGGACCCCGGCCGGCGTCGCACAGGTCCTGCCAGTAGGGGGGCAGTTCGATCTGCCACGAGTCGGCCGGGTCGATGCGACCAGCGGCACGGTCGAACTTCCAGAAGGTCATCATGCCGCGGTACCGTTCGGCGTACTCCTCCAGCGGGGCGTACTCGAACCCGATCGGGGCGGCGTACTGCGGGCCCTCAATGACGTACTCGGTGTTGGGTGTGACGAAGGCGCCGCCGTGGTCGTTGATGGCGTTGGGGTTGCGCAGGATCTGCTTGGTTTCGAAGTCCTTGAGGTCGATCACGGCGACCCGGGCGTTGGCCTTGTCGTTGATGAACAGGAACTGGCCGTCGTACTCGCCGGCGGTCTCGGAAATCGACGGATGATGGGTGTCGCCCCAAAGAACCGGATTGCCTCGGACTTCGCCGCCGGCCAGGGTCTCCATCGAGGCCCCGCCAAAGCCGTAGCCCTGCCACGACTCGGGAGTGAAGACCGCCAGGACGCGCAGAATGCGCATCGAGGGAACCCCGATCACCAAGACCTGCCCGGACTGGCCGCCCGACGAGAACATGATGTACGGATCAAGTTCTCCTGTCGGCATGTAGGTCTTGAGGGCGGCGTAGACGTCGTCGGCGGTCAGGCCGCGCTCAGAGGCAAGGGCCGCGGCGTCGGCCGGGAGGCCACTGGCAGAAGGGGCTTCCGTGGCCCGCCCGCCGCATGCGCCAAGCAGAAGGGCGGGGATCACGAGCAATGGAAGCAGACGGAGTCTCATGTTTTCACCTCGCTGAGTGGGTCGGGCGGAGGCCCGAAGAGTCCCGGGCAGTGTTTGTTGCCACGTTCACATACTAAGGATTTCGGACCTAATTACGTATGATCGACGTCATGCCGGGGCCAGGTGGGCCCGGTACTTGCGTACTAGGGGTAGTCTGGAGGAGGGGGGTGGGGAGCGCCGGCTCGGGGATCTCGGAGGGCGCTACGGATGGATGCCTGCTAGGGCCTTGAACCTGGGGTCTTCGTGGAGGGTCTTGAGATCCGAATCCTGGGGAGCCCAGTCTTTCAAGCTAGGGCGCAGACGGAACGCGATGGCCAGTCTATCCAGCGAATCATCGCCCCGGCCAGCCAAGGCATAGTGGCAGGCCAAGTTGTAGTGCACCACCCCATGCCAATCCGCCGAGCCATCCAGAGCAAGAAGCGTGGGGGTTAGGCCTTCGACCCACCGGGCGGCCGTCTCCGACCTGCCGTTGCGGGAGGCGTGCTCGGCGAAATGCAGGACCGGATGATTGGCGGCGTCGATCGTGAGCCGGCGCCACAGAGGCGGGCCGGCCTCCGCCGGCGGGGGCTCCGGCGGCGACAGCAGCACCTCCGGAAGGTTGGAGAGGGCCGTGAGGAAGGCGTCCCAGACGTCGGCCGACTGGGCAAGCGCCTCATCCCAACTCAAGCCCCGGTTCTCCAGGAAGATCTTCTGATTGGCTTCCTCGAACTCTTGGATGTCCTCCGGGAGTTCACCTCGTTCGGCTCCACGGATCCATTCGACCCCGCGCCGCCGCCAGGAGGTCACGTGCGCAAGGATGTCCTTGGCCGCCCAGGCATCCGGCGCGCCCGAGGCATCCCGCTCGGCCGGGCTCAAGTCGCGCACGAACTCTGCTTCAACGGCGCGAGCGTACTCAGATAGTTCGATCAGGGTTTCCTTCTTGGCGAGAGACATCATCCAGGTGCGGTCATTCTACCTCCCCGAAGCTTCTCTTGGTGAAAGCGCGCCCTGGGCCCGCCGGCGGGGTTAATGGGTGAGACCCGGTGCGTGCTTGCCTGCAGGGGCGTGGCGGCTCCCGCGCGAGGACGATGGTCGCGCCCGGACTTGCCGCCCGAAGTTGGCAGGGTAGCTCCACCCGATCGTTCCGTCCGTCACAGGTTGCCGCACCGCACGGAAAGGAGGCGCCTGGCGAGAGCCGACGGTTTCCCCGTTCTCGAGGATCCGCCTCATCGGGCCTCCGGCCCGAATCCAGCCTGAGGAGACTGCGAGCATGGCTACCGCGACGCCCGCCAAGAGTGTGAGCGGGTACCTGCCCAACGATCGGCCGGCCTGGGGCCGACTGGTTTTGCTCGGATTCCAGCACGTCCTGACGATGTTCCCCGCGACGGTCTTTGTCGCCGCGTTCTGTGGTTTTCATGTCGGGACCGTGCTCCTCGGATCCGGGATATCGACGATCGTTGCATTGATCCTGTCGAAGCAGGCGATCGGCAAGTTCATCCCCCTGTACTACGGCTCGAGTTTCAGCTATATGGCGGCCTACCTGGGGGTCGCTCAGTTGATGACGGGGACGACGCCGGCCTTCGGTGTGCCGCTCCCGGACGAGGTTATCCGCACGATCCAGGCCGGGATCATCGTCACCGGAATTCTGAACATCGGTGTCGGCTTCCTGATCCGGGCTGTTGGTAAGAGCGCCATTGACAAAGTCCTTCCGCCAGTCGTCACCGGCTCGGTGGCGGCGATCATCGGCTTCGGACTCGCCTACGCCGCCCTCGGCATGGCGGCCGCCAACTGGCTGGTGGCGCTGATCACTCTGGTCCTGACGATCGTGTTCTCGGTCTATCTCCGGGGCTTCCTGGGGATGCTCCCGGTTCTACTCGGGGCGGTTGCAGGGTATTTCCTCTCGGCCGTCCTCGCGCCCGGGTCCGTGGCCTTGGAGGGAATGGCCGCCGCGCCGTGGTTCCAGGTGCCGCATGTGACCTTCCCGATGTTCACCGGGGCGTTTGCCGTCACGGCCATCGTCAGCGTCGCAATCATGGCGATCGCCACGATCCCCGAATCGACGGCACACCTGTACCAGATCAGCCTGTACGTCGACCGTTTCGCCGATGAGATCGGCAAGGAGCGCTACAACCTCGACCAGAATATCGGGTGGAACCTGGTCTTTGACGGCGTCGGCGACTTCCTCCACGGCATCGTGGGGGCCACTGCCGGAACGAACTATGGCGAGAACAACTCGCTGATGGCGATCACCCGCAACTACTCCGGTCCGGTGTTGATCGGCGCCGGCGTCATCGCCGTTCTGCTGGCCTTCGTCGGCAAGCTGCAGGCACTCGTCGCCTCGGTGCCGCTGGCGGTCACCGGCGGACTGGCGATCTACTTGTTCGGCGTGATCGGGATGCAGGGCATCGCCTTGATGCAGGAGCACAAGGTCAGCATGTTCGACGCCCGGAATCTGGCGATCGGAGCGACGATCATGGTCGTCGGGATCGGCGGCAATATCGGCTTCGAAGGTGGCTTCATCCCGGTGACGATCCCGGGTGTCTTCCCGAACGGCCTCCCGGCGATCGCGACCGCAGCCGTGCTCGGGATCCTGCTGAATCTGGTCTTCTTGCTTGTTCCCACCCGGAAGACCCAGATGGCCATCGAGTAGCCCCAGACTCCTGTACTTGTATCCGTCGGGGCGGCCGGTCCACTATCTGGGACCGGCCGCCCCGAAATCTTGTTGCGGATGGCACGGTCAGACGGTCGGGGAGGCTACGGGGAGGGTCTGCAGGGCCGAGACGAACCCTGCGAGGGAATCGGCGCCTGAAGTGTGCCCGACGGTGCACAGCATCTCGACCCGCGATCGGACGCCCGGCATGTCGTCGTCGAGGACCGCCTGCACGAGCTCGTGCCATGGCACCGAGGCCGCTCCTTCTGAAGCGGCCCTCAGGTAGGCCGCCGAAACGGTTGCGGTGCGCGGCGCCGCCGCCTCGGCGATCGCTCGGGCGAGAGACCGGGCCCGGCCTCGCGGCAGGGAGACCCACACCGCCAGCGCCATCCCCATCAGGAAGTCATCCCCCGCCGGCGTGAAGCCGCCTCCAAGGCCGGCCAGACTCGCCGCGGCGAGGCGGAACGATTCGTGGTCGCCGGTAGCGACCGCACTCGCCAGGCCTGCCAACATCGGGCGCGCCGCGAGCGCCGCACGGCGCAGAACGAGAGCTTCGGTCTCGCTGGCCATCGGCGATTCGTCGCCTTCGAGGAGGAACGCTAGGCTCCCCCGAGGGGCTGCATGGTGGAGCGTTTCTCGCAGAACCTCCAGGCTTCTCGGCATTTCCACCGAGGCGCCAGCGAAGGCTTCGGCCGGAAGGCAGGGGTCCCATGGGGTCGAGCCTTCCAGGCTGACGACGGTGTTGTCGAGGATGATCCGACCTGGTTGGAGACGGACTCTCGCGTTCCGCGGAAGCCACTCCCGGAAGGCGGGGGAGGGCATCTCCAGGGAGATGGAGAGTGGCCCGAGCGGAATCGTGCGCCCGGATAGAGCCAAAACGACGCCGGCCTCCGTGCGAAGGTAGACGACGTTCGGGAACACGGCCAAGACTTCCCCGGTGGTGGCCGAAGCGCACTGTGCCAAGGCGAGTGTCGAGCCGGTAGACGCCCGCCAATGGCCGTGCGACGACAGTTGGCCCCCGGGGTTCACGATTTCGACGAGGCCAGATCCTGCGCCTGCCGGACGAGTTCCCATAGTCGATTCGGCGAGAGCGGGATTTCGTCGATCTCCAGCGGGAGATCATGGAAGGCGTCTTCAATCGCCTGGGCGAACGCCGGACCGGCCGGGATCGCCCCGGCTTCGCCGGCGCCCTTCACGCCCAGCGGGTTGTCCGGTGACGGCGTCTCCTCGTGTCCGACGACGATCTCCGGCACCTCCAACGATGTCGGCATCAGATAGTCCATAAACGTGGCGTTCAGCAGCTGCCCGTTGTCGTCGTACATCAGCTTTTCATAGTAGGCGTTGGCGATGCCCTGGGCCACACCACCGTGGACCTGGCCCTCGAGGATCAGGGGGTTGAGGACCTTGCCGCAGTCGTGGACGACGACGTACTTCCGAATGGCGACGCCCATTGTCTCCGGGTCGACCTCGAGGATGACGGCATGTACTCCGCTGGACGTCGCCCCGCGCTCCGGGCCGAAGTACTCGGTCGCTTCCAGGCCCGGCTCGGTTCCCGGCCGGACGGCGCCGCGCAGCGGGTTGGCCTTGGCCGCCAGATCCTTCAAGGTGACAGCGCGCTTCGGTTCGCCCCTTACTCGAGCCATGCCAGCAACAAGCTCGATCTGGGCCTCCGGGACGCCGAGTTCATCGCTCGCCTTGCGCAGCACCTTGGTGCGCACGGCCTGGGCGGCAGCGTGGACGGCATTCCCGGCGACGACCGCGCCGCGGCTGGCGAAGGTTCCGGTCCCCCAGTGGAACTGGTCGGTGTCGCCGGTGACGATCTCGACGTCGGAGGTATCCACGCCGAGCTGCTCGGCGACGATCTGGGCAAAGGAGGTGAAGTGGCCCTGACCCTGGGTGCCGACGCCGGTGGCGACGCTGATCTTCCCGGTAGCCTCGACCTGGACCCGCGCGCCTTCATACGGCCCGATACCCGTACCTTCGACGTATGCCACGACGCCAATGCCGACCCGGCGGCCGGCCTTGCGCGCCGCCGGCTGCTCCTTGCGCACGAACTCGTCGTAGCCGATCTTGCGCAGGGCGTGGTCCATCACCGGCCCGTAGTTGCCGCTGTCATAAACCAGAGGGGTGAAATCCTGGTAGATGATCTTGTTCTCGTAGGGGAACGAGGTGGGCGCGATGAAGTTGCGCCGGCGGATCTCGACCGGATCGATCCCGAGCTCCCGCGCGGCGACGTCGAGCAGGCGCTCGATCACGAATACCCCGTGCTGACGGCCGGCGCCGCGATAGGGGGTGACGATCATCTTGTTGGTGAAGACGGCCTTGAAGTCGGAGTAGTAGTTGGGGATGTCGTACGGCCCCAACAGGGTGCACTGGCTGTTGATCGGCACCGTGAGGCCATAGGGGTCGTAGGCGCCGGTATCGTGCAGAAAGACGTCGTGGACGCCCAGGATCTTGCCGTCCTTCGTCAGGGCGAGTTCGGCGTCGTGGATCTGGCTGCGCTCGTGCGTCGTGCCGACGAAGTTCTCCGCCCTGTCCTCGATCCACTTCACGGGCCGGCTGAGCTGCATCGCCGCCCACGGGATGACGAGCTCCTCGGGATAGAACATCATGATCTTCGGCCCGAACCCTCCACCGACGAACGGCGCGATCACCCGCACCTGGTGTTCAGCCAGCCCGAGCCTTGCGGCCAGACCGTTGCGGATTGGGATCGGGGCCTGGGTGGTGTCCCAGACGGTCAGGCGAGCCTGGCGCGGGTCCCAGGCCGCCACGACGCCGCGATTCTCCAGGGCCGCGGCGGCACCGTGATCGTAGGTCAGGCGCCGGCGGACGGTCAGGTGCGCCTGTTCCCGGATGGCCTCGTAGTCGCCCTTCTCCTGGATGACGTGGGCCGCCAGATTCGAATCGAGGTCGTCGTGGACGCGCGCCGAACCCGGCGTCAGGGCCTCGTCGAGGTCGACCACCACCGGCAGCGGTTCGTAATCGACTTCGATGTCGGCCAGGGCATCCTCGGCCACGTAGCGACTCTCCGCAACGATCAGGGCGATCACTTCGCCGACGTGACGGACCTTGTCGCGGGCCAGCGGGACCTGGGTTCGTTCGTTGAAGACGAGCCGTTCGATCGGGGGCGGCGAGACCAGCAGGGGCCCGGGGCTCCAGTAGTCGCCGAGGTCGGAGGCCGTGTAGACGGCGATCACGCCGTCTCGTTGCCGGGCCCGCTCGACGTCGACGCGCTTGAGGCGGGCGTGGGCGTACGGGCTGCGCAGGAAGGCGGCGTGGAGGAGACCTTCGAGGTGAACGTCGTCGGTGAACAAGGCCTGCCCGGTCAGCAGGCGGGGATCCTCGTTCCGTCTGCGCGGTTTGCCGAGATCGGTCAGCGTCATAGGAGACCTCCTGCGGGCGAGGCGGCCCGCCGGGATTCGGGCGACGGCCGAGGCGGATGGTAGGTGCGGCGGGCTGCGTCGGTCGACCAGGGTACATCCGGAGGGGCGGTGGTCATGCGCGCCAGATCGATCAGAACCGAGTCGTAGTTGACCCGCCAGCCGGCGAAGTCCTTCCAGGCCTGGTCGCGATCAGGCTTGACGGGCAATCCGTGTTCGGCGAGCCGATCACACGCGGCGTCGAATTCCTCCCGGCGGATGCTGATCGGGTCGTCCGGGCGCGGATCGGTCGGGAAGGGGATCTGGAAGTAGGCCGCCACTTCACGCAGCGCCAGGTAGCCGGCCCGGATACACAGGTCGACCTGGGCGTTGCGCGGAATGTCGAGGAATGCGGCGGTCAACGATGCGGCGTCCAGAACCGCGCCGGAAGCCGTGACCCACGATCGGTTCGGGTTGGGCGATCGGAAGAACACCAGCATCGCCAGCGAGGTGTGACTCTCCTCGACCTCGGCGAACCAGGCTTCCCAGTCGATCCACAGGTCGGTAAGCTGGTCTAATCGCCCCAACCGGTTGAAGCGCAGGAGCAACTCGACGGCGGAGGGCGGGGTGCCGGCACGCACCTCGAGCAGGTTGACGGCTCGCTCCCGACGCGAGAACGCGGCATACATCGTCGGAAGGTAGGCGATCAAGAGCGCCACCAGGATCAGGCCGATCGCCGCTTCGAGGAAGGCCAGGGCGGAGAACAGCACGCCGTCGGCCGGCACGAAGCCCAAGGTCAGCAGGGATGAGCCGCTGAGCAGGAATGCCTCCACCGGCGTGCGGACGCCGAGGGCCCAGTAGACCCCGGCAAACCCGAGGGTGACGAGCGCCAGCCAAACCAGCGGGAGGACGAGCAGACCGATCGGAACATAGAGGGCCAAGACGTTGTCGCGGATCTTGTAGTCGTGCACGGAACGCAGCCGAAGGTCAAGGAGCCCCCGAAGTCCCTGGAAGACGCGCCGCGTGATGGGATCGCGCGCGCCGCGAGGCAGCACAAAGGTCCGCAGCGCAGAGAGCACCGCCAGGCCGATGAGAACCACGCCGACCAGGAAGGCCAAGAGGCGAAGGGCGATCAGGGCAAGGTCCAC
Source organism: Anaerolineales bacterium (assembly GCA_035471625.1). GTDB lineage: Bacteria > Chloroflexota > Anaerolineae > Anaerolineales > E44-bin32 > DATEVL01. The sequence continues at coordinate 15,262 of DATIPT010000088.1, read as the reverse complement.
GGTGCCCCGCGAGCGAATCGCATATTGGGATTGGTGGGATTCACGTCCATCCGATCTCCGAGCGATAGACTTGGATCTGTTCGGTGTGTTCCTTCTCGTGATCGAAGCTGTACTCGGCGATCCATTTCCAGACCGGGCGGCCGCGCAGCCAGGCCTCGGGGCGCTTGCGGGTGAGATCCTCCGGCGACATCTCAGTGACCCAGCGGACGGTCTGACGCCGGACAGCGTGCAGGTCCTCCAGGACCCGATCCAGGGGCCGATCCTTCGTTTCGGAGTGCCAGCGGGCGTTGATCGCGTCGAAATCAGGGTTGGGCACGAAACTCCCGCCGACGGGTTTGCGGCCGCGGTCGAGATGGAGCAGCAAGCGCACCAGCTCAGCCTCCCATAGGCTGAGATGCTGGACCACGTCGCGCACGGACCATTCCCCGACGGCGCCCGGAGCGGTCATTTGCGCCGGGGTGAGTCCATCGATGGCGTCGAGCAGGTGCGCCCGGGCGCGGTGGAGTTGCTCCAAGATCTGTGGCTTGTCCATTCCCTTTCGGCCCCGGCCGGTCTACAGCCAGGCGACCGCCCGGCAGAACGCCGCTTCGCCGCCCTTAAATTTCCAGGGGAAGACCCCCAGGGTGATGCGCTTGTTGTGTAGTTCCTTCAACCCGATGTCCCCGCCGAGGTTCTCGACGTGGATGCAATCGTGCGGGAACAGCGCGTTGTGGGTCAGCTGATAGGCCGAATCGGGGAACAACTCGTCGATTTTGTCGGCGCCAAACTTCTGCTCGACCCGGGCGCGGACCTTCTGCCAATGTTCGAGCCCGCCCTTTCCAAGGAACCGTCCGATCGGGAGGTTCATCGGGTGATCGGTCGAAATCATGTCGACCCCCCAGATGTGAATCTTCTTGTCGAGCAGCCAGTCACAAAGACTGTAGTGAGGACCGGGATGGCGATGGATGTAGCGTTCTTCGTCGCCGTCCGGGCTGAGGAAGGAGTACTTATGCCAGCCGGTGTGCAGGAAGAGGATGTCGCCATCGCGCACCTCGGCCCGCTTCTCGATATCCTCTGGGCGAAAGACATCCAGATCATCGAGCATGTCGCTCAGGTCGACGATCACGCCCGGCCCCCAGCACCACTCGATCGGGATCTGGTCGATCGTCTTGCCCTTCGTGACAAAATGGCGCGGGGCGTCGAGGTGGGTGCCCATGTGATTCGAGGTCTGGATGTACTGGGCGTTCACGCCCTGTTCTGCCTTGCGCTTGATGTACTTGACTTCAAACGGCGGATAGAACGGCCAGAACGAACAGTCTTGGTTGAGCGGTTGAGAGAGATCGTAGATCTTCATCGGAGCCTCCTGGGATGTTGGATCGCGCCGCGCTCCTTCTCCGGAGTGCGGGCGTTATCGAGGAACACCATCATGAACTCCGCCTTCTCGGCGAGCGTTGCTCTTGCGGAGGTTCCAGGTCGTTGGTGTAGGAACCGACGCCCCTCAGGACCAAGGCCGACGCGGCACCAACGACTGTGGACTCGCGGGGAGACGACGCCCGTCGAGAAGGCGGAGTACAGGATCCTGCCCCAACCTGTGCGAATCTCCCACGCTCGCATGCTACTCGGCCATTCCGTACTTCTCTGCAAACGCCACCAGCGCTTCTTCGAAGATCGCCATCGGCGGTCGAACCAGCCCCGCGCCGACCTGGCCGACTCCGGGCTCGCGGTGGGCGATCCCGGTGTTGATGCGCGGCGTGGTCCCCAGCTCGACGACCTTGCGGATATCGATCCCGGTCGGCGTGCCGCGGAAGTCGAGCGGCGGCATGTTGAAGATCTTGTGCTCGGCGACGGTGATCTCGTACATCTCCAGGGTGGCGTTCATCGCGTCGGCCGGCGAGCCTCCGACGAAGGTGACGATCGCCGGCGCGGTCGCCATGGCGAACCCGCCGATCCCGGCGGTCTCGGTGATGGCGCTATCGCCGATGTCGGGGTTGGCGTCGGCTTCGGTGAAGCCGGGGAAGTACAGCCCGACCGGAACGGCGGCCGGGGCGGTGAACCAGCGATCGCCCAGCCCGCTCACGCGGATGCCGAAATCGGTCCCGTTGCGGGCGAGCGTGGTGACGACGGTGCTGCCCTCGACCCCATGGCCGGCGGCCGTCATCGCCTTGCAGGCCGCCATCACCGGATTGAGGATGCTGAGCGGATTGTCGCCGATGAACTGCAGGATCTCCGTCTTCGTCGCCTCCGGAAGCTTGGCGGCGGCCACGCGGGGCGCCAGGAATCTCAAGAACAACAGGGAACCGGCCTTGTTGCGGTTGTGGCCCTCGTCGCCCATGTGGAGCGCCTCGGCGATCGTCGCCCGCATGTCGAGACCATCGGTGCCGGCGAGCGCCGCGTCGATCGCCGGGCCGAGGGTCTCGTTCATCCAGCGCAGCCGCTGGAGGACCTCGTCGCTGTAGGCGCCGTAGCGCAGAACCTTGCCGTAGCCCTCGTTCAAGTTCGAAAACGTCTTGCGGTCGTGGGTGACGTCTTCCAGGACGTAGACCATCATCGAGGCGGAGATGACGCCGGCCATCGGACCGGCGGCACCGTGATGGTGGCATGGTTCGAAGCGGATCTCGCCGCTGGCCGCCAGGGCGCTGGCGGAAACATCGTCCTTCGCCAGCCCTTCGAAGATCAGGGCCCCGATGATGGCGCCGCGCAGTGGGCCGGACATCCGGTCCCAGGCGATCGGGGGTCCGGCGTGCAGCAGCAACCGACCATCCATCCCGGGGATTACGTCCTTGGCCGGGGCGACCCCGCGCAGCATGGGCCGTGACTCCATCATCCGTTCGGCGGCGGTCTGGTTGGCCTTGTCAATATCCATGGATCTCTCCCATCGTCGAGACCGGCGGGCCGTTCAGCCCTGGGTCCCCTTCATCCGGGCCAGGATCCCCATCAGTCGCTCATCGCCGCCGGCCGGCGGCCGCCAGTCGACATGCACCACGTGGGCGTTCTGGGCCGCCAGGCTCTCGGCAAAACCCTCGAGTCCGACGTTGATCGTGGCCGGCGTCTCGTCCAGGACGGAAAGCGGGACCTCCACCGGGATGGATCGGGCTTCCAACGGAAGGGCGGCGACAACCGTCTCCAGGGCGGCCTCCAGACCGATCTTGACCGTCGCACCGGATCTTTCCAGCGTGGCGACTTGCTCGGCGAGCGTCTGCGGGTCGGACTCGGTACCGATGACGGCGACCACTGTCTGAATCCCATGGCCGCCAGCCTGCCGAATGGCCGGAGCCAATTCGGAAGCCGGATCCGGGTGGGCTCCTTCGCCCAGGACGAGGTCGAGCAGGATCACGCTCGTCTCCGGATCCTCCGCTTCCTGGCGGAGCCGGCGGACCCGCAAATCGTTGTCCATCATCGGATGCAGGCGCCCGACCGTGAAGGTGTCGGCGCCCAGGTCGAGCACCGTGTGCGCCTGGCTGCGGAGTGGGTCGGTCAGCGCTTGCCATGGGTGGATCGCCACATTGGAGAAGAGCGGTTGAAGCACGTACTGGAGGCGAAGGACGGTCTCGTACGCGAGCGTGCCGCCGGAGAACAGCCCACGCAGGAAGCGGCGTCCGCCGCTGGCCACCTGCGCCGGTTCGAGGGTCGGTGGGTCTTCTGAAAGCCGGACGGCCAGGGCGGCAGCGTCCTCGAGCGTGGCTGCGAAGTGCAGGTTGCGAACATGCCCGCCCGCCGGGAGCCCGATCAGGTTGACGACGGTCGGCTTGCCCGTGGCCATCGCCGCGGCGACGACCGGCCCGACCACCTCGGGGCTGGGCGGCTTCGAGACGATCACGATGACCCTGGTGTCCGGGTCTCTCCGCAAGAGGTCGATCGCCTGGAGGGTCGTCCCCGCAGCGATTTCCGTGTGGAGATCGCGGCCCCCGGTGCCGATCGCCTGCGAGATCCCCGAGCCGAGAGTGTCGATCGAGCTGGTCACGGCCTGCAGGCCGGTCCCGGAGGCGCCGACGAGGCCGATGGGACCGCGGCGGACCCTGTTGGCGAAGCCAAACCCGACCCCGCCGATGATCGCCGTTCCGCAGTCGGGGCCCATTATCAGCCGGCCGAGATCGGCGGCCCGGCGCTTGAGGTCGACCTCATCTTGAACGGACACATTGTCGCTATAGAGGAAGACGTTCTTGCCTAGGCGCAGGGCCTCCTGGGCAACACCCGCGGCGAACCGACCGGGTACAGAGACCAGGACCCAAGCGGCGTCGGGCAGTTGGCGAACGGCGGCCTCGAGGCTCTTGGGCCGGAAGGTCCCCTGAGGCGCTGTCCTCCTCCGGGATAGAAGCTCATCCACCTGTGCGAGCGCGTTCTGGGCGGCTTCCTGATCGTCTGCTCGGACGACAATCAGCAGGTCGTCGGGGCCGGGCTGTTCTCCCGGGCGCAACTCGCTGGCCTCCAGGAGTTCCAGATTGACCGGAGTCGCCATAACAGCGCCCGCGTCGGAGATGCCCGGGAGCGCCAAGAGCGCCCGCTGCAGCTGCATCAGGACGACCGAGTCGTAGTAGGCGCCTTTCCGGACCTGGCTGAGGGTGACGCTCATAGGGTTGCCACCCCGGTGACGTGCGGATCCTTCATCGGAAGCAATAGGGCCTCCAGCCGTTCTGCCCATGCCAGCAAACGTTCATCGTCACCGGCGCGGGCGATGAGTTGCAGGCCCAGAGGGAGCCCATCGGCGTCAACGCCGATGGGCAGGGTGAGCACAGGCATCCCCGCTTGGGTCCATGGCAGGTTCATCACTGGATCGCCCGTGCTCTCGAGACCGCGCGGCGCCGGGCCGACTGTGGAGGGCGCAACCCACAGGTCGACCTTGGCGCGGTCCATCGCGGCGTGGAGTTGGTCGCGCAATCGAGCCTGACCGCGCCGGGCATCGGCCAACTCGGAAGGGTTGATCTTCTGGCCGTCGCGGATCAGTTGGGCGGTTCGCTCGTGGTACTCCCCGCCAAAGCGGCGGAACCACTCCTGATGAACCTGGGCGGCCTCCGCAGCCAGGACCAACTGGTGGCGGGTCGCGATGTCGTCGAAATCGGTCATCACGGCGACGGTTTGCACCTGCAGGCCACTCGAGGCAAGCAGGCTGATGGCGCGGTCCGCCTGACGCCGGGCCAGCTCGCCGGCGCGTGACAGGTACGGTCCGGCCGGGATCGCAAGGTGGGGGTCCCCCACGGTCGAGGCCTCCTGCCACGCCTCGATCAGCTGTCCGGCCACCAAACGCGCGCCGGCGGCGTCCGTGGTGAACCAGCCTACATGGTCGAACGATGGGGCGAGAGGGATGACCCCGTCGATCGGTACCCGGCCGAAGGAGGGCTTGCACCCGACGACGCCGCAGAAGGATGCCGGCCGAATGACCGACCCGATCGTCTGGGATCCGAGAGCGAAGTCGCAAAGCCCCGCCGCGACGGCGGCGGCCGATCCGCTGCTCGATCCGCCCGGGGTATGGGCGAGATGGCGCGGGTTGCGGGTGGGACCCGGGGCGAAGTAGGCGAATTCCGTCGAGACAGTCTTCCCCAGGACGATCGCACCCTTGTCGAGCACGGCGGATGCGACCGATGCCTGCCGGCCCGCCAGGGCTTCTGGAGGAAGCTGGGAGCCGGCTCGGGTGGGGAACCCGTCGACGTGGAAGATGTCCTTGATACCGACGACCGCGCCCAGGAGAGCAGGCGAATCGGGCCCGGCCTGGCGTTCCTGGAGATCTTGCGCTTCCGTCCGCAGGCGTTCGGCGCGGCCGTCTTCGGGGAGCAGACTGCGGATTTCAGGTTCGAACTGATCGACGCGGCCGAGGATCGCGGTGACGTGTTCCCCCACCGAGATCGTACCGGTGCGTAGCTCCTCCAGCAACTCTGGCAGGGACGTCGAGGGGGTCACCGCAGTCCGCTCGTTGGAGGCGCCAATTCAGCGTGTCGCCGTGGCGCCGGCGCGCATGCGGTCCGCGGCCGCCAGAACCGCTTCGACGATGTGCTGATAGCCGGTGCACCGGCACAGGTTTCCCGAGAGGGCGTGCCGGACTTCGTCCGCCGTGGGGTCGGGGTGCTCCTCCAGCCAGGGGAGCAGGGTCATCAAGATCCCCGGCGTGCAGAACCCGCACTGCAGGGCGTGAGTCGTCCAGAAGGCTTCCTGGAGCGGATGGAGCGCTTCCGGCCCCGGGGCGATGCCTTCGACCGTACGAATCTCGGCCCCATCGGCCTGGACGGCGAAGATCAAGCACGATCGGACCGGCTGACCGTCGAGCTGAACCGTGCACGCGCCGCACACGCCATGTTCACAGCCGACGTGCGTCCCCGTTAGACCCAGCTCATGGCGCAGGTAGTCGCTGAGTAGGAGGCGGGGTTCGACGATGGAGGCGTAGGCCTTGCCGTTGACCGTCACCGAGATGGACTTCCGGTTGTCAGTCATCGCGCCTCCCATTGGAGCCATGACGGTCGGAGGCGCGCGCCGCAGCGGTCAGGATTGCTCGGCGCACCAGGACGCGCGCCAGGTGGCGCTGGAAGGCAGGGGTCGCGTGCAGGTTCCCCATCGGGTCGATCTCCTTCTCGGCGGCATGGTCGGCGGCGTCTCCGGCAGACATTTCGTCAACCGGCCGGCCGACGAGCATCGCCGCCGCCTCCGGCGCGGCCACCGGGCCGTCGCCGGCGTTCAGGAAGACCAGGCGGGCTTCGGTGCAAGCCCTGTCGCCGTCGACTCGGAGCACCGCTGCGACGCCCATCAGCGCGTAGTCCCCGCTGCGACGCGAGAACTCGACGAAGGCCCCGCCGGCGTCGGCGGGCCAGGGGGGCAACGCGATCTCCACGAGCATCTCATCCGGCGCGAGCGCCGTCGTGAACATTCCCTGGAAGAAGTCCTCGGCGGAGATCCATCGTTCTCCGCCTCCGGCGGCGAGGCGCATGCGGGCTTGCAGGGCCAGAGCCACGACCGGCAGCTCGCTGGCCGGGTCGGCATGGACCAGGCTGCCGCCGAACGTACCCCGGTTGCGGATCTGGGGATGCGCGATGAATGGCACGGCTTCGGCCAGAAGCGGGGCCTGCTTGGCGACCTGAGGATCCGTCTCGAGTGAATGCTGCCGCGTCATGGCGCCGAAGCGGAGGCCGTCGTCCGCCGACCGGATGAAATCGAGGTCTCGGATCCGATTGAGATCGACCAGGAGGGTCGGCTGGGCGATGCGGAAGTTCATGGCCGGAACGAGGCTTTGGCCTCCGGCCAGGAACTTGGCGTCGGGTCCGCCTCTCTGGATCGCGCCGAGAGCCTCATCGACCGAGTCCGGGGCGAAGTACTCGAACGGGGGTGGCTTCATCTGGGCCTCCGGCGATGGGGAGGAGTCGCAGAACGGGAATATGCCCAGTATAACCCGCACGGGCTGGCGGTGATGCGGCAACGAAGTGCCGCGTTTGTATAATCCATGAAGTTCGAGGTCGGAGGCCCGGTGCCTCAGGAGATGGATGATGACCCATCGATCGCAACCCCTGCTGGACGGCGTGCGTGTCGTCGATTTGACGCGCGTCCTCGCCGGGCCCTACTGCACAATGCTCCTGGGCGATCTCGGCGCAGACGTCATCAAGGTGGAGGAACCGCGCAAGGGGGACGACACTCGGGGCTGGGGCCCGCCGTTTGCATCCGGTGGTGAGTCGGCCTACTTCCTGGCGGCCAATCGCAACAAGCGCAGCCTGACGCTGAATCTGAAGGACCCGCGCGGCCTCGAGATCCTGCGCCACATGATCGGACAGGCCGATGTGCTGGTCGACAACTTCCGGACCGGGACGCTCGACGGGTGGGGCCTGGGCTACGACCAGCTACAGGCGATCCGACCAGGACTGATCGCGTGCTCGATCACGGGCTATGGCCAGACCGGGCCGTATCGAGATCGCCCCGGGTACGATTTCATGGTCCAGGCGATGGGCGGCTTCATGAGCCTGACCGGCCCGGCCGATGGGGACCCCTACCGGGCCGGGGTGGCGATCGCCGACCTGGCGGCGGGGATGTTCGCCACGAGCGCCATCTTGGCGGCGCTCTTCGCTCGCGAGCGTACCGGCGAGGGTCAACGGATCGACATGGCACTCCTGGATTCGCAGGTGGCGTTGTTGTCGTATGTCGCCAGCAACTACCTGATCTCGGGGGAGCGGCCGCGGCGGTACGGGAACGGCCATCCGAACATCGTGCCGTACCAGTCGTTCCCTGCCCGCGATGGGCATTTCGCCTTCGCCGCCGGGAATGATGCGCAGTGGAAGCGCTTCTGCGATGCCGCCGGGCGGCCGGAGTGGGCCGACGATCCGCGGTTTGCGAGCAACGGCGGACGCGTCGAGAATCGGGATCTGCTCGTGCCGCTCCTGGAGGAGCTCTTCGCCACGCGCACGGCGGCCGACTGGATGGCCCTGTGCGATGCGGCCGACATCCCCTCGGCTCCGATCCTCACCGTCGACCGTGTCCTGGCCGATCCGCAGCTCCAGGCGCGAGGCATGACCCAGGAGATCGATCACCCGTCGGCTGGACGGATTTCGGTTCTGGGGTCACCGCTTCAGATCCCGACGGCGCCGACGGCCGTTCGGCTGCCGCCGCCGCTCCTGGGTCAGCATACCGACGCGATCCTGTCGGAGGAACTTGGCCTTTCCGCCAAAGGGATCGCCGAGCTGCATGGCGCAGGCGTGATCTAGGAGCCTCCGCCGACCAACGCGCCCCCGATCGTCCTCCCTCTGGGCGGGGACTTTCGGTTACTCTGGGAGGCGGCGGGGGAAGAGGAGAGCGAGATGCGGGCGGTCAGCATTGTCGGCGTCGGACAGCTGCCGGTGGAGGCGGCGACGAGCCTGAGCCTGCGAGACATGGGCGCCGAGGCGGTCCGGCGGGCCATAGCCGACGCCGGCGTCGAGCGGGTCGACGCCCTGTTTTGCGGCAACATGCTGAGCGATGAGCTGCAGGGGCAGAAGCACTTGGCGGCCCTGATTGCGGACGAGGCCGGCCTGCACGCGATCGAGGCGCTCGACGTCGGTGCGGTGACCGCCTCGGGTGCCGGCGCCCTGCGGACGGCGTTCCTGACGGTGGCGTGCGGCCAGGCCGATCTGGCCATCGCCCTCGGTGTGGAGAAGATGAGCGAAGGCGTGGCGATGCCGGCGCTCTCGAAGGCCCTCGATGCCGAGCTCGAGGTCGCCAATGGCGCCACGATGATTACTCGGAACGCCGAGCTGCTGGCGCTCTACCTGGAGCGGACTCGCGCTCCCGAGCACGCCATGCTGTGGTTCGCCGTCAACGCCCACAAGAACGCCCGCAACAATCCCAATGCCCTGTTCCACAATCTGCGGGTCAGTCACCGCAAAGCGCGCACGTCACGAATCGTCCACGCGCCCCTGCGCCTGTACGACTGCGCCCCAATCTGCGACGGCGCGGCGGCCGTGGTCCTGGCGCCGGTTGAGCAGGCGCGAGCGTACACTGACCATCCGATCCGGATCCTGGCCTCCAGCGTGGCAACCGATCGCTTCCGGGTGAGCGATCGCGACGATCCGCTGGAACTGGCCGGCGCGCGTCTCTCGGCTCAGAAGGCCTTCCTACAGGCGAACGTACATCCCCGGGACGTCAGCTTCTTCGAGGTACATGATGCCTTCAGCATCATGACATGCTTGCAGCTCGAGGCGGCCGGTTTCGCCGAGCGCGGGGAGGGCTGGCGGATGGCGACGGAACGCAGGATCGGGATCGGCGGACCGCTCCCGATCTGCACCATGGGGGGGCTCAAGGCTCGCGGCCATCCCATCGGGGCCACGCCGATCTACCAGGCGGTGGAGGCCGTCCTTCAGCTGACGGAGCGGGCCGGGAAGAACCAAGTTCGCAAGGCCGAGATCGCCCTGATGCAAAGCATCGGCGGGGCGGCCTCGACGGTGATCACCCATATTCTTGGGCAGTAGGGCCTTCGGGGGGCTACCCCTCCGGACGATCGACAGCCTGGAGCGCTCGGCAACTCTCATCATCGCCGAGGTTCCGCGTCACCACAAGATTGATGTTCGCGAAAGAGGAGGACCTCGCCACCAGCCTACCCGCGTGAGGGGCGGGCCTTCCGACCCGTGCTAGCCCTCGATGTTCTTGCGGACGCACTCGAAGAACTGACCTGACAGCTTCTGCGTGACCCCGCCCATCATGCGAGACGCCAAGGTGGCGATCGTTCCCAGGATCGTCACGTCGGCCTTCCAGGCAAGCTCGGTCGAGGCGGCATCCACGTCCGTCAGGACCATCTCCGCCTCGACATCGGCGGTACTTCCGGCGGCGGTGCCGTGTGCGCGGGCGCGGGCCCGCTCCGGTTTCGCCATCTCGACCCACTCGACGTCGACTTGGAAGCGCGTCTTCACGGAGCCGAGCCCGAGCGAGGCCACCGCCCGGAACTTGCGGCCGGGGTCGACCACCTCCAGAGACTCCAGCCCCGGCGTGCACCGCGACACCGCTTCGGCATCGGTGAGGAAATCCCACACCTTGGAGCGCGGCGCAGCGATCGTGACCGTTCCTTCAAGCTTCATGACCATCCTCCGAGACGGGCGGGTGGGCGTTCAGGGCGTGGCCGCATGGCTCCACTCGTCCATCAACTTGCGGAACAGCTCCCCCTGGGCCTGGGCGTCTTCCAGGGCGTTGTGATTCAAGCGGCGCCGACCGAGATAGCGGTCGGCGAGATCATCGAAGCGTATCGCGCTCCAGGCCCGACCGCTCATCCCCATGAATAGGGCGCGGATATCGAGGGGGAAGTGACCGAAGGGGTTCCGTCCCAGGCTTTGATGGAAGGCGTCGTGGATGAACATCCAATCGAACGGTGCATTGTAGGAGACAAATACCGGGGCCGTCTCGGGCGGAACCTGAGCCAGGAGCCAGGCCTCGAACCGGGCCATCGCCTCGGCGGGGTCCAGGCCGGTGCGTTCGAGGGTGTCCAGGTCCAGCCCGTGGATCGCCATCGCCTGCGGATCGGCGCGGCGAGAGCGCGGTCTGAGCTCGGCGTAGAAGGTCTGCTCCAGGGCATCGACGCGGCAGGCGCCGATCGAGAGCATGGAATACAGTCCCGGCGTGGGGCCCGAGGCCTCAACGTCGACCGAGATGAAGGCGCGCAGGTCAGGCGATTCCATGCTTCGCCAGCGAGTATACCCGCCGGAGGGCACGGGCGCTGTTCAATCGAGGCGCTGGGAGAGCCAGTCGGTGATTGTGTGCCGCAAACCCGGGCGGACGCCGCCGAAGAGATGCCGGGCGCGCGGGAAACGCACCCAGGACATCTGGGGAAGGTTCGCCGGGAGATCTCGGTAGTGTGCCGGTGGGAAGAGCTCATCGTGATCGGCGGTCACGAGAAGCAATGGGACCCGGCGCAGGCCCTCGGCGAAGGATAAGGCCGCGGGCAGGCTGATCCACTCGTCGCGAAGTCGGGCGGCGGAGGTCCCAGCGAGGGTCGCCGCCGATTCGTCGGCCAGGTCGGCCGGAAGCGGAACGTCACGTGGGTCCACCAAGGGGGCAACGGCCACGCACGCGGCGACGCGGGGCTCGCTGGCTGCGAGCGCCAACGCCGCCCAGCCTCCGAGGCTGAATCCGATGACGGCAAGCCTCCGCGGATCCACTTCCGGGCGGTCGGCAAGATAGGCCAGAGCGGCGGACGCGTCGGCAAGGAGACCGGCGATGGAGAAGGTCCCGGAAGATCCCCAGGAACCACGGTAGTGAAAGTACAGGGCGTGGACGCCTCGCTCGCGCAGGTCGATGGCGAGGTCGAGGTTCTTCTCGTGGCCCGGAAGACCGTGGAGCAGAAGGGCCGCCGGGCGTGGGCGCTCTGCGGATGCCTGATACAGGCCTCCAAGGAGGGTCTCCCCGGAGGCAGGGATGAAGGCTGCGGCTAGATCGGGAGGACCCACGGAGTCGACGCGTTCGTCAGGGCGACGGAAATCCCGATCATCGTCTGGGCTGCCCAGTAGCTCGACAGGACGATCAGCCTGGCGCGGCGTACCGGACGGCGGAAACGGTTGTAGGCCAGGACGGAGTCGGAGAAGACGAACAGAAGACCTCCGAATGCGGCGATCCACGCCGCTCGTGCGTCGAGAACAACGGCCTGGCTGACCGCCTGGGCCGCCATCATCCCGAGGACGACGACGTAGGCCACGACCGGAAGACGCATCCGCCGGGGGACCCCGGGCCACAGGATCCACAGGATAGCGGCCTCCGACACGCCCACCAGCAAGAAGGCCGTCAGAACCGCCCCGAGCGGGACGAATCGCGTGAACGCGACGAGGTAGGCGATGTGGGCGATCAGGAATGAGATCAGGCCGGGCAGGAACCGGTCGTTCGGGAGCATCAGGAAGACGTCGCCGGCGAGGGAGAAGAGTAGGCCTATGAGGATCGCCTGGCCGTAGCCTTGGCCGGGATCGCCGATGAATTGGACTGCCAGGCCGGCGATGACGAGGGTCGTCAGCGGCTTGAACACATAGACGAGCTGGGCGCGGCGGGGTGTGGATTCTTCACCGAAGATCGCGAGCGCGGCGGAGACCGGGACCAGCAGGAATAGGAGCAGGGAGATATCGATCATCGCCAAGCCTGCCTTTCGGGTGGGACGCGTCCGGGGAAGACGGGCCGGCCCGTGCCAAGGGCGGGCTACTCGTCCGCCGTCTCGTCCTCCGGTTGGGGCTGCCGTCTCCCCATGACCTTCCGCATCGTGACAAAGCGGGACGACTCGGCGGCGGTCGGGGCTCCCCGCCGACGCAGGACTAGGCCGAGGACGGCCAGGCCCGCTCCGACGAGGAGCGTGCGTAGGTCGGCCTGGTCGGCGCTGAAGGTGATCGCGAATACGACCAGGATGATCACGCCGACGAAGGCAAGGGCGGTTCCGAGGCGGGCGAGCATCGCGGATCGAAGATGCCCCCTGCGGAGCAGGGGGCATCGGGACCTCAACGCACGAGGGTGTGGATCTGCTCGTGCATATACAGCGGAAGATAGTAGTGCCCGCCGGCGTTCTTGCCGGTTGAACCCGATCCTTTCCAACCGCCAAAGGGCTGGAATCCCGGCCAGGCGCCCGTGGTCGCGCCGTGCGGGCGGTTGGCATAGGTCACGCCGGCCTGGATCCGCTCGAAGAAGGTCTCGGCCTGCTTCTCCGTGCCGTAGAAGCCGGCGGTGAGCCCGTAGTCGACGTCGTTGGCGAGCTCCATCGCTTCGTCGAGGCTGTCGACCGGATGGACCATCGTGATCGGCAGGAACATCTCGTACTTCCACAGGCGATGGGTCAGGGGAACGCCGGCGACGATCGTCGGCTCACAGAAGAAACCCTTGCCCAAGGCGCCGTCGGTGCGGATCTTGCCTCCGGTCAAGAAGCGGCCCGCTTCGGAGAGTTCCTCGTTGAACTGTTGGAATTGCTTGTAGCTGGAGGCGTTCACGACCGGGCCGAGGTAGACGCCACGCTCGGTCGGGTCTCCGAGGGCCAGCTTCGAGGTCTGCTCGACCAGACGATCGACGAGTTTGTCGTAGACCGGCCTTTCGACGAAGATCCTTGAGTTGGCCGAGCACTTCTGGCCCTGGAGTCCGAACGCCGAGCGGACGATGCCGATGGCGGCGCGCTCGAGGTTGGCCGAGCGCGTGACGATCGATGGATTCTTCCCGCCCATCTCGAGGATCGTCGGTCGGGGGTACTTCCCTTGCGAGAAGGCCTGGTAGATTCCCATGCCGATGTCGTAGGACCCGGTGAAGGTCACGCCATCGACGTCCGGGTTTGAGATCAGTTCCTGGCCGATCGTACCGCCCGGGCCGGTGACGTAGTTGAAGACGCCGTCGGGAAGGCCGGCGTCGCGGAAACATTCCGCCAGCAGGCGAACGGTCCAGGGGGTATCGCTGGCGGGCTTCATGACCACGGTGTTGCCGGCGACGAGAGCGGCGCCGGCAGGACCGCCGGTGAGAGCCGAGGGGAAGTTGAAGGGGCTGATGACGACCCACACGCCGTAGGGACGGAGCACGGACGTGTTCTGGGATCGATAGCCCTTGAGCGGGTCCTTGCCCATCGGAACGACATAGCCCTTGTTGGCCTGCATCTGGTCACACGCGTAGCGGATCAGGTCGGCCGTCTCGGCGGCGTCCCCGAGCGCTTCCATGCGATTCTTGCCGACTTCCAGCGCCATCACGGCGCCGATCTCATAGATGCGCTTGTCGATCAGGTCGGCCGCCTTGCGCATGAGGCGGACACGTTCCTTCCATCCGAGCGCGGCCCACTTGGGGAAGGCCTTGCGCGCGGCCGCCAAGGCCTGGCGGCCGTGGTCGGCCGTGCCCTTGGGGAAGCGTCCGAGGAGCCAGTCCTGGTTGATCGGTGATCGGTCGTCGAAGGAGTCGGCGGCGTGGACGTCCTTGCCGTCGATGAGCATCGCCTGTTCCTGTCCCATCGCCGACTTGACCTGAGCCAGCGCGGCTTCGAAGCGAGTGTGCAGCTCCTCTGGCGGATCGAACATCGTGGCATAGGTCAGTTTGAAGGCGGCCTTCTTGGCTCTGGAGGTGGAACGTCGGGTGCGGGGGGCGGTCTTTCGCGTCTTCTTGCGGGTGACCATGGGGATGGCCTCCTGAGGTTGGGTGGGACGCGGCATCGCTGGCTCCACCGCGCCTCGAAAGTATATCCACCTGCCGAGGGCCCGTCAAAAGCCGATGTATACTCGCGGCAGATGACGTGGGTCCAAGACGGCATCTACGCCGCCGGCGGGGATTCGTTGCCCGCCCATTGGGCGGACTTCACAACGCAGACGGGGATCTCCGCGATCTTGCATCTGCGCCCCGGGGCGCCGGTGAGGTTCGAAGGCCCTCCGCCCGTGTTCTTCCTTTGGTTGGACATCGATGACGAAACCAACGCGGGGTACGCGGAACGACTTCTCGCCGCTTCCTTCGTCCAGGATTGTCTGTCGGAAGGACGCAGGGTGCTCCTGCATGCCTCGGCAGGACGGCATCGGACGCGTTGGTGCTATGTGGCCTATCGGATCCTCGCCGGATCGGCGCCCGAGGCGGCGATGAGGCGCGCCGCCCGCCCGCCGTGGCTCGCGCCCTACCGGACCGATGAGGTGGCATGGGGCGCGTTCGCTCGCCAGATCAGGTCGGGAAATCCTCCAAGCCCCCGGCGCCGTTCGCATGACCTAGGGCCTACTTGGGGATTGGGGCCTGGGCCTGAGGAGGATCTGGATCTCAAGAATGCAGGAACAGCCTCGTGGGGAGCTGGGCAGTCGCGGGAAGATCTTCGATTCTAGGGCGGGGCTTGAGACTGTAGCTCACTTCCACATGGCTGCTTGTCCTCCTCTACTCGGTCTCG
>DATIPT010000087.1:0-38876 GCA_035471625.1 Anaerolineales bacterium | reverse complement strand
AGGTCGCCGTCTTCTACGCCAATGCCAACGAGATAAGAAGGGCGATCGATGCCGAGGTTGAAAAGCGAGGGCCTTTGACGAAGGGGATCCTGATCGACCTGGGCGCGAGCGCCTACCTCGACATGACCAGCATCGACATGCTGGCCGACCTTGTGCGCGACTTCAACTCGCGTGGGATCCTGGTGGTCTTCGCGCGTGTGCTCGGTCAGGTTCGGGATCAGCTTCGCCAGGCGGGGGCGCTTGACGAGTTCGGCCGCGACAACATGGCGCCGAACCTGGCCGCTGGCCTGAAGCGCTTCCGGGCGGTGCAGCGGGCGCTCCGTGATGCCGCCCGGCAAGGCGCTGGCGCCTAGGAGGCCCGCGCTTGACCGTCCCTGCCTCGATGAGAAACCGTCTCGGATCTTCCTGGGTACCGGACGCGCTGACGCTTCTCGGGATCCTTGCCTATGGTCTCTTGTCCTTTGGCCAGGCATCCGCCCAGGTCTCTGTCCTGGATGAGGGCCTCTACCTCTACAAGGGACTGCTGTTCGCCCGGGGCGATTACATCCCGTTCCAAGCCTACGGGCCTCTGACCAATCACATGCCTCTCTCGTTCCTGATCCCCGGATGGGTTCAGCTGGTCTGGGGCGAAGGAATCCGCACCGGGCGATTCTTTGCCCTCGCCATGGGCGTCGTGATGATGATCCTCTTGTGGCGGACGACTCGCCGGGAGGCCAGTCCGTGGTGGTCGGCGGCGGCGGTGTGGGCCGTGGCCTTCAATCCGGCCCTGGTGAAGATCTACAGCCAGGCGATCTCGCAGGTCTTGGTCGCCACCCTGCTCATGGGCATTCTGTATCTGGGCCTGGGACGAAGCCGTAACCTTTGGCAGACCACGGCCGCCGCCGCGTTGGCCGGGGCTCTGTGGATGACACGGATCAATATGCTCCTCGTGCTTCCCCTCCTCCTGGCCTACCTCTGGCTGACCCACGGCCGACGGGCGGGGATCGCTGCGACGATCTCCGGCGGAGCGGTTGTCGCCCTCGGGCACGCGATCTACTGGCCCGGGATCCTGAAGCTGTGGGCGAAATGGCTTCCGGCGCAACTTACGCCATTTCTGGACTCCTTCCGGATCACGAACGGAGGGACGGAGGCGTGGAGCACGCGCGTATCGGGAGGTTCGGCCCGGGGTATCGTGGTGGATGCCATTCGGAAGCACTTCCTGCCCGTCGCCGGTGGGATCTGGGCGTGGATCTGCTACCCCGGAAAGGGCGCCACTTCGGACGAGAGGCAGCGCACGCGCGACGCCGTCTTCCTGAGTCTCCTGTTGCTCGTCCTCGCCGGCATTCATACCTACGCCACTCTGGGGCTGACGTACTGTCCCTTCTGCCTCGCCAACTACTTCGGCTTCTTCTCACCCATCGGGCTGGTATTGATGGCCCTCGCAGGAGCCCACTGGCTCCCGAAGTTGAACAGACCTCGCCGGTTCGTCAGCCTCGGGTTTCTGCTTCTCTTTCCTGTGCTGGCGAGTGTGAATCTCGGCGGGTCGGTTGTCGACTCTCTCTTGTCGCTTCAGGTGCCGCGGATGTCCCTGTCCGCGGTTCGGCCTGGCACCATCGAACTTGGGAACCTTCTCGGGAGCAGCCTGGGTGTCACCCGCTCCGACGTGGAGCGCTGGGTTTCGGTCGGGATGGCCGTCGCGGTCTTGCTATGCCTCACGATCCTAGGCGTTGCCGCGTTGTGGCGAGGGCGGTTGTTGCGACTCCAACCGGGGCTCCGCCCGGCTGTCATCGGACTGCTTGCGATCGTCCTCGCGACCTCTTCCATCCGATTCGGCAACACCTATGCTGAATACGATTGCGGCCTCGATGTCATCCGCGCCCAGGAGGAGGCGGGAGCCTACCTCCGTTCGAAGATCGACCCTGGTGCACGGGTCTACTGGGGCGTGGGACAGTCACCGGCGCCTCTACTCTATCTGGACCAGCCGCGCATCTTCCCTCCCCAGCTCAACGGGACCTACACGTTCCGCATCGGAGGCGATCCCTCCGAGCTCGGCCGGTTCAGTCACTGGAATCAGGCCCTGGCATCGGAGTGGCTTGCC
The DNA here is from genome assembly GCA_035471625.1 of Anaerolineales bacterium. GTDB lineage: Bacteria > Chloroflexota > Anaerolineae > Anaerolineales > E44-bin32 > DATEVL01. Next base: position 36,799 of record DATIPT010000087.1, on the reverse strand, counting down.
GCGGCGGATTTCGCCCTTGTCGACGTGGGGAGCTATGAAGGTTGGATTGTGTCCGCCCTGGATTCGGCCCACTACGATCAGATTCGCCGCTCGCCCGCGACGAATCCGTGCGAGGCGGATTCGGCCATAATGATCTTCCGGCGGATCACGCCGCAAGAGTAGTTGGGGGGCTCAAGGGTTCGAACGCCCGGCGGCCGAGGGTCCGCACGCGGATCGATCATTGGATCGGCAGACAACCTCCAAGACCAGCCCCGACGCCTCGGATCAGGGCTCACGGTCAAGCCGCAAGCGGTAGACGTTCGTCTCCCAGCGCTGGAACCCAAGCTTGAGGTAGAGCTCGTTGGCCTCGGTCCTCGATGGATTCGAAGTCAGGTCGAGAACGTGCGCCCGTTCCTTCCGAGCGACGTCCATCGCCGCCCGCATCAGCGCCTCGCCCACCCCCTGCCCGCGGTGAACCTCGAGCACCACGAGATCCTCGATGCGGGCCCTCCGGCCGGTCGGGACGTCATAGAAGACCAGGGCGACCATCCCGACCACCCCGGCCCCGTCGGACCGGGCGACGAACAGGTGGACGCGCCCGTCTTCGAGCAGCAGCGCCAGCTCGGCCTCCCTCGGGGGAGTTCGCCGAGGGCTGAGCTGAGGGACGAGGCGGGCGACAGCTTCGACAAGCTCGGAGGTCGGCTCCTGGATCCGCTCGATGTCGACCATCGTCCAATGATCCTATCGGTCCTAGGTCTGAATACGCTCTTGGGTCGGATGCCCTAGATCTTGAGAAAAGCGCGCAGCGCCGGCGAGACCAAATCGGCCGATCCCCGTCGATCCGGCGGGTGGACGCGCAAGGTGTCCCAGGCGCCGGGCAGACTGAGCCGTTGGATCGAGAAGAATGTGTACAGCTTCAATCCTGTCAGCGCCGCGGCGTAGGTCAGCGAGGCGACATAGGATCCGGTCCCCAGGAGGATGATCGAGAAGACACCCCCGTTGGCGAACTTCCCCGGGTTGGACCAGTTGAGCCGCCAGATGCGCCGGTCGACCTGGAAGAAGTAGTTCGGCGACAGCAAGCCCCAGATCAAGTACTGGCTAGATAGGTACTGATCGAGAAACGCGAAGGCGAACAGGTAGACCAGAACTGGTGCCAGAAACTGAGGAAAGGTCTGAAGATACAGGACGTAGAAGGAGATCACCATCATCCGATCGGCGACGATGTCGATCTGGGCTCCGAGACGAGTCTCCTGATGCAGTGACCTCGCCAGGAAGCCGTCCAGGCCGTCGAGTCCCCAGTGCAGGAAGAGGCCGGCAAACGCCCAAGGCAAGCTCCGCAATGAGGCCGCGGTGCCAAAGACGATCAGGCCCACAATGACGCGGCCCACGGTGACGATGTTGGGCCAGGTCACGAGCGGTTCGTGGAAGGGATCTCGGGCGGACGGTCGCATCACGGCCTCCTTCCGGGCCTCCAAGGGCAGCCGGGACAACGCACCCGCCGAAGTTCTTGGAAGCCAGGCGATCCGGTGGACACCGAAGGCCGGTCTCGTTGAAATCGGCCTGTCTTGATGTTGGTGTAGGGACAGGCGGCACACCTGCGACGACGCAGCGCGCCTTCCCCATCAGACTACCACAACCACGGTGCGCCGGTAAATGGAACCGGGCGCCCCGAGGGCGCCCGGTTCTTCGAGAACTCACTGGGAATGCGTTCTACTGCTCCAGAGCCTGCAGCCCGGCCTCGAGCAAGGCCTTGGTGTAGGCTGAGTTGTGCACGCCCAGGCTCTTGTCTTCGTGCGCAACGTAGATCCAGTTGTACAGCGCGATGGCGACGTTCTCCGGCGCTTCGGTGACGGTCGGGTGACCATCCGGCCCGATCTCGCTCAGCACGCCCTCAGCAACCAGCTTCTCGCCGAGCTCGTCGAGCATGGCCTGGACCTCGGTCTGCACGCCATTGATGTCGAAGTCCTCGGCATCGGCATGGCATCCCGTGCAGGCGGCGATGCTGGGATCGAAGGTGTGGTCTGCGCCCTCACCCAGGTGGCAGCTGACACAGGTGTCTTCCACCATCGTGTAGTGCGAGCTGGGTTTGCCTTCGACGCCGGCGCCGGCCAGGCCCATGAGCATCGAGCTCTGCGGGCCGTGGTGCGGGCCCCAGTGCGAGGTGATCCCCGTAATCACGCCATTCTCAGCCGCCGGGAAGGCGCGACGCGGCTGGTGACAGTTGGCGCATAGATTGCCCTCGCCGCCGTCGAAGGTCGCCCCTTCAAGCGCGTACAGGGCCACCGGGGCCGTAGTCTCCAACCCCCAGTCGGCCGGCGAGTAGGTTTCGTGGATCTGATGGCAGGCGCGGCAGTCCTGCGTGGTCACAGCGGTGACGGCCTCGACCTTGTCGGGGGTCAGGCCGGCGGCGACCATGTCGCTGAAGGACGCGCCGGAGTGGCATCCGGTGCAGGAGGCTCGGCCGCCTGCGTACACGGCCGCTTCGCCGATCCCGTGCTTCGACTCGGACCACGGGAACGACTTGCCCGTGATCAGCGCCGAGTCATTGTGGCACTCGGTGCAGGTCAGGTCGGCAGTCGTCGCCGCCTCGCCAGGCGGGCCGGCAGGACCCTCAGGTCCGGGAGGCCCAGCGGGGCCTTCGGTCCCTGCGCACGCCGCCAGAACGAGCACGGCTCCCACAAGGACCAGCCCCAAGATGAGCGTTCGTCTATGCATAGAACTATTCTCCTCTTCTCGTCTCGGTTGACGGTGATTCACAACACCTCGAGTTGTTTCGGATCGGCCTCCTTCCTGGTCGGGCGTGAGCCCGCAGGGCGCTGAGCCGACGAGAGCCGTCCGCTCAGGCCGGAGTCAGAACCATGCTGATGAGATCGATCGGCTCGCTGACCGCCTTCTGTTCGCTGGTCAGGAGTCGGACTTGCTCGTTGCCCACATCGAGGCGAATGACGCGCACCAGCGGCGCCGCCGCCAGCAGATCAACCAGCGGACACGCGCACTCGACATTTCCGTCCTGGGCCTCAAACAGGATGACGTCGGGTTTGATGGCGAGAGTCCTCGCCACCGCGTCGGCATCCTGGCTGTTCACGACGTGCAGGTCAACCTGGTCGAGGTGCTGCCTCAAGCGAGTCGCGATCCCTTCGCTGAACAGCGATGGCGTCGAAAGGACGACGACCCGGGTTCTGGTCAACTCCAACCTCGCACGCGGTCGGCCACACTCACTCGGTCGAGAGTAGCGCAGGTCAAAGGACCTCACCAGCCTCGTTCGTGGCGTTATCAATTGCACTTCGGGGCACAATTGGTGGGAGAGGCGACTGCCCGATCGGGTGGAGCTCGACCTACCCAAGAGGGCGCGCGGCGGGGAGAACGCTTCAGGTTTTCGTCTGTCGTCCGGAAAGGAGCCGACGGTGAGGAGGTCCGGGTTCCTCGACCGGGAGCTTCAGGAGCGCAGGATCTGGGGTCAGGCTGCGGCGGCGGCCTTGAATCCCGCCGCCACTCCTTGGGCCCAGGCGCGGATATCGTCCCAGTTGCGGCGGTCCCCGGCCTGCGCCCGAACGAGCACCATGGCAAAGACCACGGCCCACCATTGCAGTCGACCGTAGTCGAGCCGGCCGGCGAAGAACGCCAGCGACACCGGTCGAGCTGGCCGTGCGGCCTTGAGAATGGGCCGGCCGTAGTTGGCGACCGTCGCGTAGCGCTCGCGCAGGGATAGCCTCCCCACCCTTGCGGGCGGTCTTGGAAGCTTGGGGTCGAGGTGGACCGGAACCCTGTCGAGTTCGCGGTCCCCGGTCTGGGTCAGGCTCATCGCCGTGACGAAGACCGCGAACGGGATCCGCTCGAGTGCCCGGCGGTGTCTGCGCAGGAAGCCGCGGGCGCGGCGATGCCAGCCCAGGATCATCGGAGCTCCAAGGATGAGGGCATCATAGCCTTCGAGGGATGAGACCTCTTGCAGCGATGCGACCTGCGCCGAGAACCCCTCCTGATCGAGGACCCCGGCGATCGCCTGGGCAACCTCAGGTGTCGAACCGGCAAACGTCGCATGGGCAACAAGAACGCGTTTCACGTCGGAGACCTCCAACTCCAGGTCGCGCGGGCACAATCCTCGCCGTAGGGCAACGCGACCCACGGGAACCATCGTCCATGATACAGCATGGGACCGGAATTACACCTCGATCCAATCCAGGGTTGCCGTCGAAATCCCGGACCGAACCCGTCGACCCGAGTGGTCCTACCCCTCGGAGAGTACCCAGGCGGTCGGAACGGGTCCTACGACAGGGCCGGTCGCGTGACTCCCGGCTTCCCCCGCTTTGACTCTGGACTTCGTTGACGTACAATAGTGGCGTTCCCCTATTCTTCCCAGGCACAGGACCTCGCTTGAGCAACGACCTCGCCCTTGAAAGCGCCCATTTGGACCGAAACGACGCGGCCCAGTTGAGCGTGAAGGGCGTGTCCCTCAAGTTCGGTGGAACCCAGGCCCTCACCGACGTCGGTTTCGACGTGCGGCGGGGCGAGGTCCTGGCCATCATCGGCCCCAATGGCGCCGGCAAAACCTCCCTGCTGAACTGCCTAAACAACTTCTACCATCCTGAGAGAGGGCGGATCGATTTCGAGGGCACGGACCTCACGCGTGTTCCGCCCTATCGCGTCGCCCAGCTGGGGATCGCCCGCACCTTCCAGAACATCGCCCTCTACACTGGACTCAGCGCCCTCGACAACCTGATGGCCGCCCGCCACATCCACATGCAAGCGGGCTTCCTCGACTGCATCGCGTACTGGGGCCGTTCCCACCGGGAAGATCTCCGGCACAGAGAGGTCGTTGAAGGGATCATTGACTTCCTCGAGATCGAGCACATTCGCAAGGCGATCGTCGGCAATCTCCCCTATGGGCTCCGCAAGCGGGTCGAACTCGGCCGCGCGTTGGCCATGGAACCCCGGTTGCTCCTGCTCGATGAGCCCATGACCGGGATGAACGTCGAGGAGAAGGAAGACATGGCCCGCTTCATCCTCGACGTGAACGAACTCCGGGGCACGACGATCCTGCTGATCGAACACGACATGGGCCTGGTGATGGACATCGCCGACCGGGCGGTGGTGCTGGACTTCGGTGTGAAGATCGCCGAGGGGACGCCGGAACAGATCCGTCACGACCCCACGGTGATCAAGGCCTATCTGGGAGAGGCCGCCTAGGAGACCTCCGGGAACCCATGCTGCCAGACACCCTCCCCAAGTGCTTGCAGCACCAGGTCGAATCCAACGCCGGGCAGATCGCCATGCGCCAGAAAGACCGGGGTATCTGGCGAGCCTTCACCTGGTCCGAGTCGTATCAACAGGTCCGCAGCCTTGGCCTCGGCCTGATGGCGCTCGGGATCGATCGCGGCGACAAGGTCTGCATCATCGGCGACAACGACCCGCAGTACTACTGGGCGCAGCTGGCCATCCAGGCAGCCGGAGGCGTGGCGGTCGGCATCTACACCGACAGCACCGCCAGCGAGATCCAGTACATCGTCGAACACTCCGACGCCACCTTCGTCTTTGCCAAGGATCAGGAACAGTGCGACAAGCTCCTGAGCATTCGCGAACTTGTCCCGGCGGTTCGCCGGGTCCTGTACTGGGACGACCGGGGGATGTGGAGCTACGACGAACCCTGGCTGATGAACATCGCCGAGGCGCAGGCTCTCGGCAAAGCGCTCGACCAGGCCGAGCCGGACCGGTTTGACCGCGCCATGGCTCGGGGCCATGCGGAAGATCTGGCCATCTTCTGCTACACCTCGGGCACAACGGGGCAGCCCAAGGGCGCCATGATCAGTCACAGCAACCTGCTGGCCGGGTGCGACGGTGTCATGCAGGTCGATCCGCAGACGGCGAAGGACGAGTATGTGTCCTTCCTTCCCCCGGCCTGGATCACCGAGAACGTCCTCGGACTGGCCGTCCACCTCCGATCGGGAATGATCGTCAACTTCCCGGAAGCGCCCGAGACCGTCCAGGAGAACATCCGCGAGATCGCCCCGAACATCCTCTTCTACAGCGCGCGCCTGTGGGAGAACCTGGTGGCGATGGTTCAGGCCCGCATGACCGAAGCCTCTTGGCTCAATCGGGAACTGTACCGGCGCTTCATGCCCATCGGCTACATCGTCGCCCGCTTGCGCTATGAAAAGCGACGCCAACCTCATCTGGGGCTGCGCTTCCTGTGGTGGCTGGGGGACTTGGCCCTGTTCGCCCCGCTGCGCGACAAGATGGGCCTGATTCGGGTGCGCTCGGCCTATTCCTCCGGCGCGGCGCAGAGCCCGGATGTCATCCGCTTCTTCCGGGCGATCGGAGTCAATATCAAGCAGTTGTACGGGTCGACCGAAGCGACAACCCACACCTTGCACGTCGGTGAGGACGTTCGCTTCGAAAGCGTCGGCGTTCCGGTCCCGGGGCTGCAGGTGCGAGTCGATGACGAAGGCGAGATCCATGTGTCCGGACCGTCCGTCTTCCAGGGGTACTACAAGAACCCCGAGGCGACGGCCAAGGCGCTGCGGGTCGACGCGGACGGCAACCGCTGGTTCCGCACCGGAGATGCGGGATACCTCGACGACAACGGCCATCTGATCTACCTCGATCGGATGGTCGATATGATCTCCCTCGCCGGCGGAGACAAGTACTCGCCGCAGTTCATCGAGGGCCAGCTCAAGTTCAGTCCGTACATCCGCGACGTCATGACGATCGGAGGGGCCGACCGCCCGTTCGTCACGGCCCTGATCACCATCGACTTCGACAACGTTGGGCGATGGGCCGAACGCCATGGCCTCCCCTACACGACGTTCGTCGATCTCTCGCAGAAGCCCGAGATCTACGGCCTGATACGCCGGGATGTCAAGCGCGTCAACAGCACCCTTCCGCCGGCGGCGCGGCTGCGCCGCTTCGTGCTCATGCACAAGGAGTTCGACCCGGACGAAGCCGAGCTCACCCGGACCCGCAAGCTTCGCCGCGGCCTTCTCCGCGAGCGGTACCAGGAAATCATCGAAGCCATGTACGACGGTACCTCCGAGGTTCGGGTAACGGCGGCCGTCAAGTATCGCGACGGACGGGAAGGCGTCATCGAGACGACCGTCCATGTCGAGGCGTTGGCCGAGGAGGAAGTCCAGGCGTGAACTGGCAACTGGTGCCGCAGTTTGCCGCTACCGGTCTGCTGGCCGGCGGGCCGATCGCCCTGATGGCATTGGGCCTCGTGCTGGTCCTCAAGTCGTCCTACGTCTTCAACTTCGCCCATGGCCAGATGCTCTTGATCGGCACGCTGATCACATGGTGGCTTTCGGTCGAAGCCGGCCTTCCGCTGTGGGTGGCCATCCTCCTCGCCCTCGTCGCCTCCGCCCTGCTCGGGCTGGGGATCGAGCGATTCGCCCTGCGGCCGATGACCGGGCAACCTCTCCTAGCGATCATCCTGATGACCCTCGGTCTCAGCCAAGTCCTTCAGGGAAGCGCCCTGCTCCTCTTCGGCGGGGCCCAGCGGAATTTCCCGCAGATCTTCTCCGCCGCCAACCCGTATCGAATCACGACACCGTGGCTCGTCGATGGCGACCCGATCGTCGTGATCCTCAAACAGAACCTGGTCTGGTCCTTCTTGATCGCCCTCCTCGGGGTCATCATCGTAGGCGCGTTCTTCCAGTTCACTCGCACCGGCCTGGCGATGCGCGGCACCTCCGAGGATCACGAGCTCGCTCAGAGCATCGGCCTGCGAGTCCATCGGATCTTCGGGATCTCATGGGCGCTCGCCGGCGTGGCGGCGACGACCGCCGGCATCCTGCTGGCGACCTCGAGCGGATTGGATCTGAGTCTCTCGATCGTCGTCCTGGCGGCTTTCCCGGCCGTCCTGCTCGGCGGCCTCGACTCGATCCCAGGGACGATCGTCGGGGGCCTGCTCATCGGGCTATCGGCCGGACTGGCCTCCGCCTCCAAGGTCCAACTGGTCCGCAACGCTGCAGAAATCACCCCCTACATCGTCCTCCTCCTTGTCCTGCTGGTCCGGCCGCAGGGGTTGTTCGGCCGGAAGCGGATCGAGAGGATTTGAGCCATGGCCATCCCGCGACCCGCCGGCGAGTTCGACACCAGCTATGCGCGCGACTGGACCACGATCCGCCGACCATGGCAGTGGGGTCTCCTGATCGTCTCCCTGGCTGCGCTGTACGCCCTTCCGCTCTACGCCACCCAGGGCGTCGTCGCCCTCGCCAACCGCATCGCGATCACGATCATCGCCGTGCAGGGACTGAGCCTGCTCACCGGCTACACCGGCCAAATCTCGCTCGGCCAGGCGGCGTTCATGACCGCCGGCGGCTACATCTCGGCCTTGCTGGTCAACAACCTGGGATGGTCCTTCTTGATGGCGCTCCCGGCGGCGGCCCTGGGGGCCGGCCTGATCGGGCTGTTCTTCGGGCTGCCGTCCCTGCGGGTCAAGGGTTTCTACCTGACCATGTCGACGCTGGCGGCCCAGTTCATCATCCCGTGGTTCACCCGCAACGCCTTCCCCGAAGTCCTCAACGGCGCCCAGGGTCTGAACGTGCAGGTCCCGGTCTTGTTCGGGATCGAGTTCGACACGCCACAGAAGTACATCTATCTCTCGGTGACCGCCCTGATCCTGACGACGATCGTCGCCTACAACGTATCTCGCTCGCGCCTCGGCCGGGCTTTCATCTCCGTCCGCGACAACGATTTGGCGGCCGAGGTCCTGGGGGTCAACCTCTTCAAGTACAAGCTCCAGGCCTTCTTCCTGGCGGCGGTGTTCGCCGGGATCGCCGGTTCGCTGTCGGCGCACCAGCTTCGCCACATCAACTCCGAGACCTTCACCCTGGTCGACTCGATCATCCTGCTGGGGATGCTGGTTATCGGAGGCCTCGGCTCAAACCTGGGACCCTTCTTCGGGACGATCGTGGTCGAGCTCCTCATCGAGGCGGCGACCCTCCTCGGACCCTTCGTCGGGGACTACCTGCCACAAACCGCCTATGGGGCTGTGCAGGCCCTGCGCCCGTTGTTCTTCGGGGCGGCCTTGATGTTGTTCCTGATCTTCGAGCCGCGCGGGCTCGCCTACCGCTGGACCGTCTTGAAAGCCGCCTGGCGGCTGAGACCCTTCGCCCACTAGGCAAGGGAAGGAGGTGATCCGGCCCGACCTCTTGGTGCTCGACCCGAATCGCACGGCGTCAACGAACGCCATCCGTTCAAGGAGGAGATGATCATGCGCAAGACCTGGACGACTCTTTTCGGCCTACTGGTGATGGCGGCGCTCGTGCTCGCCGCCTGTGCCCCGGCGGCGACGCCGCAGCCGGAGCCAACCCAGGTTCCGCCTCCGGAGGCGCCCGAACCCACGGCCGAACCGCCGTCGGGTCCACCGGACCTGACCGGGGAGACCATCAAGATCTATCATTTCGGCGACCTCTCCGGGCCCTACGCCGCGATCACGTCGCCCCTCGTCCACGGCGCCGAGGATGCCGTGGCCGCCATCAACGAGGCCGGTGGGATCTACGGCGCGACCCTGGAGGTCGAGTTCGCCGATACGGCCGGCAGCATCGATGAAGCCGTTGCCGCCTATGACCGCTTCACCGGCGCCGATCCGAACGCGCTCGCCATGATCACCTACGGATCCGGCGAGGTCGAGGCGCTCGCCCAGCGGTTCGCTGAGGACAAGATCGTCAACATCACCGCCGGATTGAGCGCCCGCGGCTTCTACATCGACTCGGGCTATACCTTCGGCCTGGGGCCGATCTATCCGGATCAGTTCGGGCTGGTGATGCAGTTCCTGCACGACAACTGGGCGACCTACAAGCCCGCCGATGCCGGCGATGAGATCAAGCTCGCCTACCTGAGCTGGCCGACCGCCTTCGGCCAGGGCGCGTTGACGGCCGAGACACGCGCCTTCCTGGCCGAGCTCGGGATCGAAGTCGTCGCCGAAGAAACCTACGACCTCTCGCCGACCGCCGACACCACAACCGCTATCCTGAACGCCGAGGCGGCCGGCGCCAACGTGATCTGGACCAACACCCTGGCCTTCGGCGTCTCCGTCATCCTCAACGACCTGAACAGCCTGGGGCTGCGCGACCAGTTCGTCGTCGCCGGAGACAACTGGGCGATGGATCTCGCCACGTATGCCTTCCTGGCGGATCCGGCCTACGGGGTCGGCCTGATCTCGGCCTTCCCGTACTTGTGGTGGAACGACGCAGACAACAGCGGGGTCCAGTACGCCGAGCAACTGTTCGCCGCCAACGAACGGCCGGCAAGCGAGCACAATGTCGGATACCTGCTCCTGGTCACCGGGATGGATATGGTCGCCAAGGCCATCACCCATGCCATCGACACCGTCGGGTACGAGAACCTCAATGGGGAGGCCATCCACGACGCGCTCATCGAAATGAGCCCCTTCGAAGCCCTCGACGGCGTCGGCCGGTTCGACTACTCCGGCGGAAGCCGTTCGCCCCACTCGTCTCAGATCCGCATGATCCAGGGCGGTCCAGATGCCTTCAATGTGCTGCAGGACTGGACCGACACGCCGGATCTTCGCCCGGCGGAGTAACCTCCGCTCGGAAACGAGCAAGAGAGGGGGAGCGTCCGGCTCCGGACGCTCCCCCCGGAGCTCTCGATAACGCGATGCTGCGAGTCAACAACGTCGAAGTCGTCTACAGCAACGTCATCCTGGTCCTGCGGGGAGTCTCGCTGTCCGTCCCAGAGGGGAAGATTGTGGCGCTGCTCGGGGCCAACGGCTCGGGCAAGACGACGACGCTGCGCTCGATCTCGGGGCTGCTGCGAAGCCAGGACGGTGAAATCACGCGCGGGACGATCGAGTATGCCTCGGAGCGGATCGATCGGATGGCTCCGGAGGAAATCGTCCAACGCGGGATCGTCCAGATCCTTGAGGGCCGCCGTCTCTTCCAACACCTCACCGTCGAAGAGAATCTTGTTATCGGATCGGTCGCGAGCGGCTCGACGTCCACGTCAGCCGGGATCCAGAGAGATCTGGACCAGGTGTACGCCTACTTCCCCGCCCTCGGCAAGATGCGGCGACGGACGAGCGGATTCCTCTCGGGCGGCGAGCAGCAGATGCTGGTCATCGGGCGGGCGCTCATGGCGCACCCCAAACTGATGCTTCTCGACGAACCTTCGCTGGGGCTGGCCCCCATCCTGGTTGCGGAGATCTTCAAAGTCATTGAACGCTTGCGGGACGAGGAAGGACTTTCGATCCTCCTGGTGGAGCAGAACGCCCACCTGGCGTTGCAGGCGGCCGACTATGCCTACGTCATGGACAACGGTCGGATTGTGCTCGACGGGCCAGCGGCCCAGCTGGTCCAGAATGAAGACATCAAGGAGTTCTATCTTGGACTGACGCGTCTGGGGGAGCGCAAGAGCTACCGCGAGGTCAAGCACTACAAGCGACGCAAGCGCTGGCTGGGCTAGCCGCCCCGACCTCTGGCCGCGCTCATACGAGTCGGGTCGGGGCGCGTCCGCGGGGGTGAAGCACCATGAAGAATGAAACAGGTACGGTCTACGGCGTCTTTCGGGCGAATGCCGGGGAATCTCCCGACGCGCCTGCGGTCATCGGAGCCGGGAGGACCCTCTCCCATGCGCAGTTGCTGGAGGAGATCGACCGGCTTGCGGCCGGCCTGGTCACCCTGGGCCTCGCCCCGGGCGAGCGACTGGCGATCCTGGCGCTTAACTCGATCGAGTTCCTGAGCCTGTTCGGCGCCTGTGCCAAGACCGGCGTCATCGCCTGTCCGATCAATTGGAGGCTCGCGCCCGAGGAGATCACGGCCAGCCTTCGACTCTCCTCGCCACGTGCGCTCGCCGTTGGCCCGACGCATCTCTCCATCTTCGACGCGCTCGCTCCGAAAGAGATCCCGCTCCGCATCGTGCTCGGCCCGGACGCCCCGCAGGGTTCGATCCCCGTCGACGACCTCCGGAAGACCCCATCCGGACGGACCCCGGATCGAGCGGCGGAAGACCCGGCGGCGATTCTCCTGACGGCTGCGGTGGCCGGCCTCCCGCGTGGAGCGATCATCACAAACGCCAACCTCGTGGCAGCCGGCGACCGGCTGGTCGGATCCCTGGGGCTGACGCCGAAGGATTGTCACCTCGCCGCATTGCCGCTGTTCCACATCACCGGCCTCGGCCTTTCGCTGGCCACCCTCCAGGCCGGTGGCTCCAACGCGATCCTCGAAGCCTTCGATCCTGCCCAGGCCTCGCGCACGATCGACGAGCATGGCGTCACGATCATGGCGGATTTCCCGCCCGTCCTGCAGTTGATGCTGGACGCCAAGGACGCCACCGGCGCCTCTTGGGCAAGCCTTCGCCTTGTGGTTGGTCTCGATGCCCCCGACACGATCGCGCGTCTCCATGAGGTGACCCAGGCGAGATTCTGGACCGGCTTTGGGCAGGCGGAGACGACGGGCGTCGTGACCCTTGGCGCTGTCGAGGAACGGCCGGGATCTGCCGGGCGAGCGCTTCCCGGTCTGAAGATCCGGTGTGTGGATGAAGACGATCAGGACGTCCCCGTCGGCCAGCCGGGAGAAATCGTGGTTGAGGGGCCGGTCGTCTTTGCTGGATACTGGGGCGACCCCGACGCCTCCGACTTTGCCGCCCGGGGCGGATGGCACCACACCGGCGATCTGGGGCGATTCGACCCTGAGGGGTACCTCTTCTACGCCGGGCGCAAGCCGGAGAAGGAGTTGATCAAGACCGGCGGAGAGAACGTCTATCCCGAGGAAGTCGAGCGAGTCATCCGAGAACTTCCGGAGGTCGCCGCCGTTTGCGTGATCGGCATCCCCGACAGGACCTACGGCGAGGCGGTCAAGGCCGTCGTCGAGCTCGCCGCTGGCCGAAGCCTGACGGCACAGCAAGTGCAGGAGGCGGTGGCGGCGCGGATTGCCTCCTTCAAGAAGCCGCGGCAGGTCGAGTTCGTCGAGGCGTTGCCCCGCACCCCCGATGGCGCCATCGATCGGGGTGCCGTCAAGGCCGCCTCCGCCTAGAACCTTCGTCGGAACACACCGGAACGCCGTATTTGCGCGCGGCGGACCCGGCTCGACCGATCGAGCCGGGTCCGCTGGGTTTCGGTTGCCGGACCCGCTTGGGCAGCAAGTCGCGACTCGGCGTTGCAGTCCTACGCAGCAGTTGAGGGCCCGTCGACCTTCATGAACCCGAACGTCCGCCAGAAGACCCGCATCATCGAGTGTCCGAAGTCCGGGTTGAGGAACTGGTTCGGGCAGGTTCCCGGGATCACCTCGATCCCGTTCTCATAGCACTTCTGCACGGCAGCCTGAGAGACGCTCGTCATCCCTGAGGCAAGCCCGGGCTTGGTTCCCATCATGCAGTGCATCCAGACGTGCTTGACGCCCAAGTCGACGGCCTGGTCGACGATCGAATCCGTGACCCCGGGATTTGCGAGGATGAATACGCCATCGGGCTTTTCGGGAATCGCCTTCAGGTCCGGGTAGCAAGTCTCACCTTCAAACGTATCGATGCGCGGATTGACGGCGTAGACCTGGTACCCGGCATCCTTGAACCGCCGATAGGCTCCATTGCATCCCGTCTCGCGGCGATCCGAGACGCCGACGACGGCGATCCGCTTCTGCGCCAGGAATGATTGCACCAGTTGATCTACCTTGGCCATGGCTTCTCCTTCGGCAAGTGTTTTCGCAGCCTGCGGATGCGTCTCTCGTCGCAGCCGCCGCGACACCCCACCATCGAACCACGAAGAGCAGGACCTGTCAGGTGACAATTGGCGCCCGTCTGCAGGTCACTTGCCCTTAGGCGCGCCTCGACAGGTCCAAGGTGCCGGTTCTTCGCGGGGCGCGCGTCACCTTGAGGACCGCTCGTCAGATCAGACGGTCGCCATCGCCTTCCATCGCGTCGCGACGAAAGTGACAACCGCGGCTCCGCCGGTTGTGCCTGGCAGCTTCGGCCACAATCAGAGCCACCTCGACGGCGTTGCGAAGCCCGATCAGCCCGTCTCCCAGCTTCGTGGTCCGGTAAAACGTTTCGATCTCGTTCCAGATATGGCGCAGTTCCCGGATCGCCCGCGACAGGCCTTCGGAGCTGCGCACCAGACCGACGTAGTTCCACATGATCGTCTGGATCGTCTGCAGGTCGCCCTGGATCAGTGCCGGATCGGGTTCGGCCACCAGCCCGGTCTCGTCCCACCGCGGGATCTCTTCGAGGGACACATTCGACGGTTGGGACGATTCAGCGACGGCCCGCTCGACGGACTCGGCGCTGCGGCTTCCCCACACCACCCCCTCAAGCAGCGAGGTTGACGCCAATCGGTTCGCCCCATGCACCCCGCTGCAGCTCACCTCGCCGACCGCATACAGGTTCTCAATCGTCGAACGGCCCCATGTGTCGACCAGGACCCCGCCGCAGAAGTAATGCGCGGCGGGGACGACCGGAACGGGGTCCTTCGAGATATCGAAACCCGCTTCCAGGCACCGCTTGTGGATCGAAGGGAAACGCTCCCGGATGGCCTCGGGGGCCATGGCCGAGGCCAGGTCGAGTAGGACATGGGAGTAGCCGTGGGCCTCCATCTCGAGATGGATCGCCCGGGCGACCACATCACGCGGCGCCAGGTCTTTCCACTCGGGGGCGTACGTTTCCATGAAGGGTCGTCCTTCGGGCGTGAGCAGCCGCGCCCCCTCCCCCCGCACCGCCTCGCTGATCAGGAACCCTTCAGCACCGGGAGCCGCCAGCGACGTGGGATGAAACTGTACATACTCGGCATTGGCGATCCGCGCCCCGGCTCGGTGAGCCATCGCCAGACCGTCGCCCCGAGAGCCGGGAGGGTTCGTCGTGTAGCGATAGATCCGGCCCAGGCCGCCCGTCGCCAGGATCGTCGCTTTCGCCAGGAACCGATGGACCGTCCCCTCCGCACGATCAAAGACGTATGCCCCATGGCACGAGATCGCCCTATAGGCCGCCAGCGGGTCGCGGCTGTGGTGCGGATAGGTGATCAGGTCGATGGCTGTGGAATTCGTGATCATCTGAACGTTGGGGAACGTCCGCAGGCGGGAGATCAGGCCGCTTTCGATCGCCTGCCCGGTGGTATCCCCCACGTGCAGGATCCGGCGGTGAGAGTGGGCGCCCTCCTGCCCCCAGGCGGGTCCTCCGCCGGTAACCTGGTCGAATGCGACCCCCGCCGACTGGACAAAGATCTCGTCGACCAGGCGAGGACCTTCGGATGCCAGCAACTCAACGGCTTCCGGGTCACACGCGCCGGCGCCGGCCTCGAGGATGTCGGCAGTCAGACTCTCGGCGCTGTCCCCGGGACCACGCGAGACGACGCCGCCCTGGGCATAGCGGGTGTTCGATTCCTCAGGGTCCGGGTCCCGTGTCAGGACGACGATTCGCCGCTGGGGGTTGCGCGCCACCTGCAGGGCGGCCGTCGCCCCGGCTACGCCCGTGCCGATGACGAGCACATCCGTCTCGATCACTCCATCGCCTCAATCTCTCTCCCCGATCAGAAGCATCCGCTCCAGGGCCGTGACAGCCCGGACTCGGATCTCCTCGGGGACATCGATGACGTATTGGCCTTCTTGCAGAGACGCCAGTGTGTCTTCCAGCGTGATCTGATTCATGTGCGGGCAGCGGACCAGGCAGAGCCGGAGCATTTCCTTCTTTGGGTTCGC
The DNA here is from genome assembly GCA_035471625.1 of Anaerolineales bacterium. Lineage (GTDB taxonomy): Bacteria > Chloroflexota > Anaerolineae > Anaerolineales > E44-bin32 > DATEVL01. The sequence continues at coordinate 21,188 of DATIPT010000087.1, read as the reverse complement.
GGCGGCGACGTTGTCACCCATAGCGCACTCGGTCAGCAGGAGATAGCGCGGCGCCGAGGTCTCCTGCACGTACTCGATCATCGCTGAAGTGCTGCCCGAGAAGTCCGACGCCTCAACGACTGCGGGCGAGCATTCCGGGTGAGCGAGGACCACAACATCTGGGTACTCCTGCCGGATGGCGGCGATGTCGGCGACCTCGAACTTCTCATGAACCTCGCACCGCCCGTGCCAGCCGATGAGCTGGGCATCCCCCAGCGAAGGATGTTCCCCAGGTGCAAGAAGAGTCGGAAAGATGATCTTCTTGCCGGTCTCTCGGGCGATGTTACGGGCGAGGTACTCATCCGGCAGGAAAATGACCGTTGGGGCGTTCAGCGACTCGACGACGGCGGCGGCGTTGCTCGAGGTGCAGCAGATATCGGACTCGGCCTTGACGTCGGCATAGGTGTTGACGTACGTCACCACCGGGACGCCCGGGAAGCGGCGCTTCAGGGAGCGGACGTCTTCGGCGGTGATACTGGCGGCGAGCGAACAGCCGGCCTTCTCCGAAGGCAGCAGAACGGTCTTTCCTGGGTTCAGGATCTTTGCCGTTTCGGCCATGAATCGCACACCGCAGAAGACGATCACGTCTTTGTCCGTCTGAGCTGCCTTGCGGCTGAGCTCAAGCGAATCCCCGACGAAGTCGGGGATGGTGTGGTAGAGCGCTGGCTCCATGTAGTTGTGACCCAGGATGACGGCGTTCTTCTCCGTCTTCAACGCGACGATCTGCGCCGCCAACTCCGCCTTGTAGCGGAGTTCAACCTCCGGGGCATGGCCACCGAGCATCGCCGTCAGCCGCCGGTACATCGCCTCCACGGATCCCGTCTGAGGCCTGTTCATGTTCTCTTCCCGGCCTCCGGCAGGAGCTCCAGGCTCACGTCGAAGACCTTCGCAGAATGGGTCAGGGCGCCGATCGAGATATCGTCGACGCCGGTTTCGGCGATGGCGCGCACGGTGTCCAGCGTGACACCGCCCGAAGCCTCAAGTCGGGCACGGCCCGCGACCAGGCGAACAGCCTCGCGAAGCGCCTCGAGGTCCATGTTGTCGAGCAGGATCCGGTCGACGCCGGCCTGGAGGGCCTCCCGGACCTCGTCCAGCGTCCTCGCTTCGCCCTCGATCTCGAGGGAAGTGCCGGAGGCCCGCACCCGCCGGACGGCTTCCGCAAGAGACCCGGCGAAGTCCACGTGATTGTCCTTGATCAGGATCATGTCGTATAGCCCGATCCGATGGTTGGCGCCGCCACCGCGCTCGACGGCGATCTTGTCGAAGGCGCGTAGACCAGGCGCCGTCTTGCGGGTGTCGAGGATCCGAGCCTTCGTGCCGGCCACCGCGTCGACGTAGTGGCGGGTCAGCGTGGCGATCCCCGACATCCGCCCCAGGAAGTTGAGGGCCGTCCGTTCGGCGGTCAGGATCGCACGCGCCGGACCGGAGACCTCGGCCAGGGCCGTCGCTGCGGTGACGCGGGCGCCTTCATCGACGTGCGTCGTGACGCGGATGCCGGAATCGAGCTCGCGGAAGACGGCGGCGGCGACGTCGAGCCCCGCAACGATGCCATGCTGCTTGGCCACCAACTGGGCCAAGGCGCGGGCAGACGCCGGGACAATCGGGGTCGTCGTGACATCTCCCGCGCCGATGTCCTCGCGCAGGGCGAGCTTGATCGCGGACCGCAGATCTTCTGGTAGCAAGCGAGAGCCTTCCCGGCGCCTATTCTAAAACGGATCACCAGAGGGCCCCTGCCGCGGCACGGAGCGTTTGCGGCAGGGTCAGTCCGAGGTTGACGCTCCGCCGATGGGCACGCCGGGCGGGCACGGGCCCCACCGCCTTCCAGCTTCAGCCTTCTTTGATCACTTCGCCCGCCCGGTTGTCGACCACGACCGGGCATTCGTAGTGCGTGACCGTGGGCCGGTGTCCGTACTTGCCCACCATGAAGTCCTTCCACGCCTCGGTGAAGAATGCCTCCGCCGGCGCCCTGGTCTCCCAGAGGTAGACGCTGGCCGCAGACTTCCCGTCCTCGGCAAGCAGGAAGTACTTGCGGATCAGGCCCGGCATTGACTCGAACTTCTCCGTCGAATCCCGGAAGACAGAACGCGCTCGTTCGGGGCTGAATTCGTCCGACAGGCCAAACTGACAGATCGTGGCAATCATCGACTCCTCACTCGGATCCCGATGGGTCGAGGCGAATGCGGCTCCGACCAGACCATGTGGCGACGATTTCCGCCAGGATTGAAAGGGCGATACCTTCCGCATCCTGACGGCCGAGGTCGATTCCGATCGGGGCATGAAGCCGCGCCAGTTCATCCTCGCTCAATCCGGCAGCCAGAAGCCGTCTCCTCCGCGCCAGGTTCGTGGCATCGCTGCCCAGAGCCCCGATATAGAAGGCCGGGCTTCGAAGGGCGGCCAGCAGCGCCGGATCGTCGAGCTTGGGATCATGGGAGAGCACGGCGACGGCCGTCGCTGGGGTCAGCCCTATCCGCTGGAGGGCCTCATCCGTCCAGGTCCTCTCGACCATCTCGGCCTCGGGGAACCGTCCGGGCGCGGCGAAGGCCGCCCTTGGCTCGATGATGATGTGCCGATACCCGATCGCGCCCGCCAAACGAGACAGCGCGACCGAGATATGCACCCCACCGACGATGACGAGGGTCGGAGGCGGAAGCCAGGGGTCCACCAGAACCTCGAGTTCGCGACCCTCGGCATGGATCTGGCGAGTGTCAGCGGTCCCGCCTGCAAGCACAGACCGGGCGTGGGCCATGAGAGTCTCCGGAAATGCATTCGGGTCTCCGGCAACGATCCGACCGTCCACACCGACAAGGACCGAACGCCCCAGGGCTTCCTCCGGCCCGCCGACCACGATCAGCCTGACCATTGGCGGAAGGGAGTCGAGCGCCATCCCCTGGAGCCAGGAGACCAAGCCCTCCAGACCTGTCCACGATTCGACGAAGATGTCGATTTCCCCGCCGCACGTTAGGCCGACTTCCCAGGCCGTCTCATCCGCCACCCCGTAGCGGAGCCGTCGCGGCCGATGGTTCCGAAGCACCTCAAGGGCTTCCTGGACGACAGCCGACTCGACGCATCCGGCGCTTACCGAGCCGCTCATCTCCCCCTGGCCGCTGACAGCCATCTTCGAGCCGGCCGGGCGCGGCGCCGACCCCCAGGTTCGGATGACCGTCGCCAGGGCGACGGGCTTTCCGGCCCTGGCCCAGGCACGGATGTCGGCAAGGATCTCGTTCGTCGTCATTTGCCGATCGCCGGGCGCGGCCTCGATCTGCCCGCCCGAGGTGGCGTCCGAACCGGCTCGCCCTACCGCCGGGCCGCAGCGACGGCCTGCTCCAGCCGACTCAGACGCGACTCTCGATCCCGCACAAATCGCTCGATTCCTTCGAGCATCTTCTCCGGGGACAGGCCGGCTTCGTCGATCACCTCGTCGACCGTGCCGCCCGTCCGCCACCGGTTGTCGCGGTCGGAAGAGAGGGCATACTCGAGCGCGGTCTCATGAAAGATCCAGTCGGACATCGCGCTGCGCGCCTGAGTCGTGATGACGGTCGAATCGGCCCGGTCGCCCTCAGGGAGAATCCTCAGGCGGTACGCCTCGGATTGGCGGGCGAACAGCTCCGGGCTGGCGGCGTAGACGATCTTGACATTGAGTCGACGGCTGTCGAGCTCCGGCAGGAGGCGGCAGACACTGACCATCGCACTCGTACCTTGCACAATCAACGTCCCCCCCTTCGGCACGTCGGCGCGGTGGTCCCGAACGAGGTAGGCACCGCGCCCCGCCTCAAAGTGAGACGCCATCCCCAGCTTGGCGCGATCCGGAACCTCGATCGCCGGACGAGTCAAGTGGAGGACAACGATCGGGACATCCTCGCCGAGGGCCGCTGCCAGGAGAACGGGCACCTCGTTGTGCTCCCATGGATGCAGGTTGATCACCTGCCCCTTCGGGAACAACTGCATCACGGCTGGGGCGAAGACGCCGAAGTGAGTCCGGCTGTCGTCCGCCGTCTCCGGCCCCGAGTGGCCGGCGACGAAGAGGACCTTGCCGACCCGAAGCTGGCAATCCTGAGCCAGTTGGCTGAAGAGGCGCAGCATGCCGTACTTCAGATAGGAGAAGGACCCGTAGGTGGAACACGCGCCCCAGAAGCCGTCGAACTCTGTCTCCGGAGACTTGGCGAAGTTCACGGTCGCCATCCCGACCAGGATGCCTGCGTTGGCGAACTCGGTGATCTCCTGGGGGAGCAGCGCGCCGTCCTTGGTCCCATAGCGCTCGTACCAGCCGTAGCCAGGGAAGTCGCCATGGGACTTGCCGAATCCGCTGATGTTGGTTGAGTCGGCAAGGTCCGCCGAACAGGCAATGAATAGCGGCCGATCGTACTCGCGGTGTCCGAACGCGTTCACCCATGCCCCCCACTTCGCCAGAGCGGCGCGATTGGGCACAGACGTCCCGGGTTTCGCGAAGAGGTCTTCCGGATAGCTATGGGCATCGAAGAGTCGGGGATCCTTCCAGGGCACGCCCTTGGTCCCCAGACAGAAGCCGGGAATCTCTTCGGGAACGCTGTCTCCCAACTCAACGAGGCGGTCGGCCAGGTAGTCCACAAGCGCTTGATCACGCCGCAGAGCCTCCGCCACCAGACCCAGGTTGGCCCGATACTCAGCTTCGAGGGCGGCCGGGTCTTTCGGAGGCGGGTTGCCGAAATTCACAAACTCGACCCCGTACTTCTCGGCAAACGGCTTCTTCGTCTCCCAAAAGATGTCGCTATCCAACCCATGGGGAGCCCCGTGCGATGGGTTGTCGTACTTCAAGTAGCCTCGGCCCTTGCGGGTCTTGACCCAGGTCATGCTTGGGGCTCTGTCTGGATTGTCACCATGGACCATCGAGAGGATGGCCTGGGCGACCGGACCCCACTCACTCCCCGACTCCGTGCCGAAGACCCTCCATCCATGCGGCGCGAACCAATCCTTTGGCGTTCCGTACACCACACTGCTGATTGGATGATCGTCGATCCCGAAGTCGTTCCAGTCGACGACGAAATACAGATTGTCGAGGGCCAGGCCATAGGCCGAGTTCATCATTTCGTGCGCGGCGCCCGGAGTCAACCCTGCCTCACCCTCGAACGCGAACACCTTCACCCCGTCGGCGCCGGCCCGCTTCAGCGCCAGGGCGAGCCCGGCCGCAGCAGGCGCCCCATGGCCCGACGGCCCGGTGTTGAACTTGAGGAACAGCGTCTTCCCTTCCATCTCGGCGTGCCCAGATAGGCCGCCGCGGTGGCGGAACCCCAGCAGGTCCTCCCACACGAGGGCTCGCTTCTCGGCCTTCTCCACCCTGTATCGCGGATCCCCGGTCTGCTCGAACTTGAAACGCAGCGCTTCGTTGAAGACGGCCAGAGTCGCGTAGATCAGCGGGACCGTGTGTCCTCCGACCAGCACGAAGCGATCACCGAAGCGGTTCTCCGGGCGGCGGATATCCCATCGCATGGCGCCGCTGAGCAGGACCGTGAGCAGCGCATGGACCTTTGAGCGTGACCCCCCGGGGTGTCCGCTTTGCCTGTAGTTCAGAATGAGGTCGATGAATTGATCGACGAGATCCTTGGTCTTCTCCCAATATGGGAAGACTTCGGCGAGCTCAGTCATCCGTTGGGTGACCGCATCCTTCTCTTTGCCTGTCATATGGTTCTCCTCGCGCCGCTGGTTCCGCCTTCCGGTCTTCCGTCCGTGGGCCTCATCGCGGACCGCCCGTCAGACCCGGCTCCACGCTTCCTGCCAGACCCGCTTCGTCCCGGCGATGATGGCTTCCGGGGTCTCTGCCGGCGTCTGCGGCTTCACCTCGAAGCCGACCCAGGGTCGTGCATCTCCCCCTTCCTTGAGGTATCCCACCTGGAAGAGAGCCCTGACGAACTGGACGACTTCTTCGACGTCGTTCACCCCTCCCGGCCATCCGAAGCGGGGGTGCAGGTCCCCATAGCCTGGCGTCCCTTGGGTTCGTACGCAGTTGCCCACGTGGATGTGGACGATGTAGTCCTTGAGGACAGTCAGCGCCGGCTCGGACGCCTCCTCCAGGAGCGGTTGATGGCTCAGGTCGTACATCAGCCCGAAATCCGTGAAGTCGCGCCGGATCTCCCCTGCGAATTCTGCCGCCAGCTCGCTCGGGCCGATGAGGGCCTTCTTGTCGACGTCCCGGTCGAACGTCTCGAGTGTCAGAGCGATCCCGCGATCCCGGCCGTACGCGCAGAGCTCTCGGACCGAGCGGATCAGGGCGTCAAGCGCCGCCCGGCGGTCGGCCTCGCCGGGGTCCTTCCCAGACAGGAACGCCATTCGCTTGGCCCCGATCTCGGCGGCCTCATCGATGCACGGCTTCAGGGCTTCTACGGCCTTCTGACGTTCCGTATCATCGAGGCTGTTCGGATTCAGCTTGCCCATCAGGACGGCCGGCTGCGCACCGTAGCCAACGGGAAGGTGCGCCGACGCCAGGATGTCCTTGACCTTCGCCCGCTCTGAAGCGTCCTTGATCCAGGTGACCTCGACGGCTCCGAAGAAAGGATCTTCGGCAATCTTCGCTACGCTCTCGGCGATCGACCCTTCCCCACTCATTGTGGCCGGGAACGCCATGAAGTGGACGATGCTCATCGTGCAGTAGTGGCTCCAGTGCTTCTCCATCGATCGACCTCCTGTCGACGCCCGAGGCGCCGGGATGTTCATGTCACCGGATTCTTCGGGGCCCGTCCCTCGATGACGGCCAGCACGTCCTCGATGACCATCGCCATCCGCAGGAGGGCTTCGTCGGTGTGCGCCGCCATGTGGGGCGAGAGCACCACATTGTCCAGGGCAAGCAGACGGCTGTCGGCGGGGAGCGGTTCCGGATCGTAGACGTCGAGCCCGGCCCCGGCGATCCAGCCTTCTTCGAGCGCCCGTACCAGCGCCGCCTGATCGACCACCGGCCCCCGGGAAGTGTTGATCAGGTAGGCGCCCGGCTTCATCGCCCGAAACGCCGCTTCGTTGATCAGGCCGCGCGTCTCGGGGACGAGCGGCGTATGGAGCGAAACGAAGTCCGCCTCGCGAAGGAGTTGGTCGAGTTCGACACGGGTCGCTCCGAGCTCGGCTTCCGCCTCGGGGTACGCGACGACGTCGAAGTACAGGATCCGCATCGCCAGGCCCAGACGACACATCGACGCAAGCCGTCGTCCGATGCGGCCAAAGCCGACGAGTCCAAGCGTCTTTCCAAGGAGTTCGGTGCCGATCAGGCGGTACCGGGCATCCCAATCGCCAGCCCGAATTGCCCGGTCGGCGAGGCGAATGCGCTTGGCCAGGTCGATCATCATCCCGAGGCACTGTTCCGCGACCGACTCGACGTTCGCCTCAGGCGTATTCACCACGGTGATCCCGAGCTCGGCCGCCGCTGCCCGGTCGATCGCCTCGACGCCGACGCCATGGCGGGCGACCACCCGGAGCCGCGGCGCCGCCTCCATCAGGCTGCGGCTGACTTTGCCGTTGGCCCGGATGATGATCCCGTCGACGTCAGCCACCTGCCGGATCAGATCGGCTTCCTCCAAGCTTGCGGCCTCTCGGACCTCCGCCCGCTCGCGCAGGAGGGCCAGAGCCTTGGCATGAATGGGTTCGTACAGCAGGACGACCGGTCGGTTCACGGAAGATCCTCGACTATCGACGGACGCACAGCCGCGCCCCGCGGGAGTCGTAGCTCATCTCCTGGTACACCGTCTTCCATTCCAGGTATTCGTCAACGGCCAGCGCGCCCTGTTCCCGGCCGATCCCGCTTTGCTTCATCCCGCCATAGGGCGCCTGCACGAACGAGCCGTGAATGTCGTTGATCCAGATCGATCCGGCCTCCAGCCGCTGTGCAGCCAGGTAGCAGTTGCGGGCGTCGCGGCTGAAGAAGTAGGCGCTCAGGCCGTAGATCGTGTCGTTGGCAGACGCGATGGCGGCATCGAGATCATCGCCGACCTTCATGAAGGCCAGGACCGGGCCGAAGGTCTCTTCGGTCATCACGCGCATTTCGTGGGTGCAATCTGCAAGAACCGTTGGCGCGAAGAAGGTTCCGACGTCGCCGATCCGCTTGCCGCCGGCCATGACCCGAGCTCCCTTGCCGGCCGCGTCCGCCACGTGGCCTTCGATCCATTCCAGTTGTCGAGCGTTGATCACCGGCCCGATGTCGACCCCCTCCTTGAATCCTTCACCGACCACGATGCGGCCTGCCAATTCGGCGATCCCCCGTGTGAGGTCATCGTAGACCGCCTCGTGGGCGTAGACCCGGTTCACCCGGTTACAGACCTGGCCGCATCCGCGAAACGCCTGGAAGGTGATGGCATCGATCGCCTTCTCGACATCGGCGTCCTTCCAAACGATACACGGGCATTGGCCGCCCAATTCGAGCGTGACCCGCTTGATCCCATCCGCCGCCGCTCGCATCACGGCCTTCCCGCCGTCGACGCTGCCTGTCAGAGCGGCCTTGCGGATCAGCGGATGGCGGACGAGAGCTTCACCGACACGGCCACCGGGCCCGGTGATCACGTTCAAGACCCCCGGAGGCAACCCGGCCTGGCTGGCGATCTCGGCCATCCTCAGTGTGGCGAGGGGTGTTTCGGACGAAGGCTTGGCCACGACGGTGCACCCGGCCGCGAGGGCCGGCCCCATCATCCGACTCAGCAAGTGCAGGGGATCGTTCCACGGCGGGATGGCGGCGACCACTCCCATCGGATGGCGCAGCACATAGACAAAGCGATCTTTGTGATCGGAAGGCAGCACCATCCCCGTGATCCGGCGCGCCTCCTGCGCGTAGAACTCCATCACGGCGCAAAAGCCGCCGATCTCCCCCTTGGCCTGGGGAAATGGCTTGCCCTGTTCCTTCGTCAGCAGTCGACCGAGGTCCTCGATCTCGGCTCGGACCGCATCGACGACCTTCATCATCGCCGCGCTGCGCTCGACGGCAGGGGTCTCGCGCCAAACCGCGAAGGCGCGACTGGCCGAACGCACCGCTTCATCAATATCCTCATCGGCGGCGATCGGCACCTGGCCGACCCGTTCGCCCGTCGCCGGATTCAGCACGTCCACGAAGGTGCCCGTCTTGCCGTCGACGGGCTTGCCCTCGATCCACATCGGTGTCGCCTCGATCTTCGGTGAATTGGCCATCGCCTCTACCTCTTTGGGCCGCGCCGCGGGCGCGGAATCTGAAACTGGGCCGTCAGGGTTCGATCATCACCTTGACGGCCTGCTCGGGCTGGTCGCGCGGAAGCGACAGCGCTCGCTCCGCCTCGCTCAACGGAAACCGATGGGTGACCAAGCTCTCGACGTCGACCCGGCCGTCCGCCACAAGGGGCACCGCCTCCGCGAAGTCATCCGCGTACAGGCGGGTCGCCCGCAAGCTCAGTTCCTTGCGGTAGAAGGGTTCGAGATCCAACTCCACCGGTCGGTGCGGCAGCGCCACAGGGACGATCGTCCCGCCCCGGCGGGCCAGCGCCAGCGCGGCCCCCAGGGTTTCCTCGACCCCGACCAGGTCAAGGACAATGTCGAACCCGTCCGGGTACAGGTCCAACCCGACCTCCGCCGGATTCTCGAAGCGATTGTCGACCACCCGGTCGGCTCCGAACCGGGATGCCAGGGCCAGTCGGGACGGCTCGCGATCGACACCCAATACAAAGGAGGCCCCCCACGCCTTCGCGACTTGCAGGCAGAGAAGCCCGATCACGCCTGTTCCGAGGACGGCGACCCGATCGCCAGCACGCAGGTCCGCACGATGGACGACATGGACGGCGACGGCCGCCGGCTCCACCAGCGCCGCCGCCTCCGCCGTGACTCCCTCGGGAACAGGGAAGAGCGATGTCGCCGGCACGATGATCTCCTCGGCCATCCCGCCGTCGAGGTGAACCCCCAGGACACGCACCTCGGGGCAGCGATTGAGGCTTCCTTCGAGGCAGGCGTCGCACCGGCCGCATGTAAGGAGCGGTCGGACCGAAACCCGCTGGCCCCGTCGCAGGCCCGGATCGGCCGCCTCAATGACCCGCCCGCCGACCTCGGGCCAGGGGATGACCGGATACACCGCGTACGGGTGCGTGCCCGCCCACAAGGCCACATCGGATCCGCAGATCCCGACGGCCTCGACCTCCAACCTCACTTCGCCTTGCCCAAGCGGGCGCCGCCCGATTTCGACGAGCTCCAGCACGCCTGGGCGTGTAACCTTGACGGCCTTCACGCCGCACCCGCCAGTCGGGCATATCCGGACCCGTCGCCCGCGCCCCACCCCGGTCGGCACAGGCCGAGCTCCCGGGCAAGAACCCCGACGAGGGCCTCGGCCATGTGGCGGAAATCGGAGACAACGAAGGCTGAGCGGTAGATCTGGTGAACGAAGGCTTCGCCCACGCCGATGCCGACAACGTGACAGCCTTCCTGTTCGAGCCTCGCCATGGCGGCGATCGTATGGTCCGCCTCCCCATTCGGCTGACCATCGGAGATGACGATCAAGACCTTGCGCAGCTCAGGGCGATTCCGCAATCGCCGATAGGCGAAGAGCGCATGCTCGTCATCCCAATTGTTGTGCCGCGGCTGGATGCCGGCCAATCGGACGCGCACCGACGGAAACGACTCAGAGAAAGACTTGTAGATCCGGTGCTCCAATCGGGCGCAGCGCATCGCCCGGTACTCGTGGGCAGGGGTCAGTCCGAGCTTCATGGCGCAGCGCGCCTCGAAGTCGTCCGTCGTGAAGCCGATGATCTCGAAAGGGAGCTCGAGCCGGGCGAGGCACTCGCCGACCAGGATCGCCGCCTTGGCCGCCGTCCTCCACTTCTCGTGACCCTTCATGCTCGCACTCTCGTCGACCAAGACGGAGAAGGCTGTCGCGGGCCGGCCTCCGGTCTCCCGGCGCTGGAAGAGCCGGTAGTCCGCCAGCCTCTGCTTCCAAAGCTTGCTCATCGCCAGCTTGCCGCTTCGGAAGCGGCCGGCATAGCGCAGATAGGTCTCTTCCTCGAGGCAACGGATCAGCCTTCGCGTGAGGGCGCCGGCCTCCAGCTCCACTTCGGACCAAAGGGCGCGATAGGCGGCGACGTCGCCGCCCGGCGGCCGCACGATCGTCTCCCGATCCGTCTGGCGGACCGAAGGATGGATCTTCTTCTCACCCTGGCCGCGTTCGAACCACGGCGCACTTCCCGGTCGGAACCACTCGGGGAACTCGCGCGGCTGCCCGAGGGGCGCCGCCCACGCGAGGTCATCGCCAGTTTCGATGATCGGCACACCTTCGCCGTCCCGCCCGAGGGCCGCCGACGTCGCGTCTGGAGCCGCATCCGGGACGGAAGCATCCGCCGGTTCGTGACGGTCCCTCCGGGCCTCCGTTTCGCGGGCGAACTCCCGCAGACCGGGATAGATGGCGATCATGGCAGCGAGCGAATCTTGCGGCGAATCGCCACCGGCCCCGCGTCGGATTTGAGCGACGGCCGCGTCGAGCGCCCCCCGGACGGGCTCAGGGAAACCCGCAGCGCGCATCCCCTTGCCTTCAAGGTACAGACCCAGTTCGACCTGCAAGGCAATCGGGGCCTTCCCGGTGAGGTACTCGTTGAGGTCTGGGGGGAGAGATGCCGCGAAGGCCTTGGCCATCCCCGGCCATCGGCGCGCCATGGCGTTCTCCAGCCTCGCGTCCTCCAGCGCATGCCACCAGCGGACGAAGCCTCGGGCGCCACCACGCTCTTTACCCTCGGCCTGGGACGCGGCCTCCCGAGAATCCCAAAGGAAATGGCCTAGAAGATGGAGCGCCCTGCCCTTGAGCGCCAAGTAGTCGACGCGGCCGGACGCCTCGGGCGTGATACCAAGGATGACCCGGTTCGGACCGAGGCGGTCACGTTCGCCCAGGCGCACTTCTAGGCCGTAGGCATGGGCAGTGACCTGGAGCAGGCGCTCCAGGCGGCCCCGCCGATGTTCAACCGCCTCCGTCACGTCAGAAGTAGTTGTCAATGACGTCCTCGACGAGTTCGGAGTCATAGCTTGAAAGCTTGTTGAGGATGGCGAAGGTCGCGCTTTCGCGGACGCCGAAGCGCAGGGCCATGCGGGCCCAGTCGATCACCCGGCGCGTGCTGAACGAACCGTCGACTTTGCCGTTCCGGATCGCCTGACGCACGTCATTGGCGGCGCGCACCATGCGGCGAACCATCTCCTCGTCGCGGTTCCCGCTCTGGGCCATGACGGCTTCCACTTCCTGCTCTTCGCCCAGGTACTCCATCCGGATCACAACCGGGAACCGATCGAGTAGGGCCTCATTCAGTGTCTTGGTCCCGCCGTAGCGCCCCTCTTCGCTCGGGTTCATGCTGGCGAAGAGCCGGAAGTCGGGATGGGGGCGGACAATGCGACCGTCGTGCTCCATGAGGACGACCATCCGGTCGTCGTCGAGTAGCGAGTGCAGGCAGAAGGCAATCTCCGGCAGGGTGGCGTTGATTTCATCCAGCAGGATCCAGTCGCCGGCCAGCATCGCCTGGACCAGGACGCCATTGACCCAGTACGTCCCCTGCTCGTTGATCAGAAGCTTCCCAAGGAACTCGTCGACGGTCGTGGCGCCGTTCAGGTTGACTCGCCTGAGGCCATTGTTGGTCTTCCAGGCCAGATAGCGGACCGCCAACGTCTTGCCGACGCCGGTTTCCCCGATTAAGAGGACGGGGAGATTGTTCGCCACGCCGTAGGCCAGCTTCTCGAGGTACCCCTGAGCCGGCAGGACGTAGACCTGCTCGGGCGGGACGAATTCGCTCGAGGGCTCCGGATTCACCGGAATCCGGACGGAGCCGACGACGACCTCCTCGGTGCTTTGTTCGGGGTTGAAAGACTCAGTTGCGTTTCGTCGTTTCATCTCCCGGCTCCCGCCGGTCCCAACCGCTCAGGCCGACCTCCTGGAAGGACACGACCTTCAGCCGGATCCACCAGCCCGCCGTGCGAGACCTCCCGTCGGCGCGGCCGATCGTGCACCGGGGAGACCGCTGCAGGCGCGACCTCCCGGCGACCGTGCGCGATCCCCTATCCCCGCGGCGGCAGGCCTTCCAAGGCCCGGAGGACCTTCTCCGAAGTCGCCGGGAGGTCGGTGATCCAGACGCCGACGGCGTCGTGGATGGCATTGATGATCGCGGGCGCCTGCGAGTTGGCCGTCATCTCCCCGATCCCCTTGGCCCCGTAGGGCCCGGTCTCGGATCCCATCTCGACGATGACCGCGTCGAGCTCGGGCAGGTCCTTGGCCGTCGGGATCATGTAGGAGAAGAACCCGGTCGGGTAGTGGTCCAGCGTCGGATAGTAGGGATGGAGCTCTTCCATGAGCGCTGAGCCCAGGCCCATGGCTGCGCCGCCGTCAATTTGGCCCTCGACCAGCATCGGGTTGATCGCCTTGCCGCAGTCATAGGCGCTGACGAGCTTGAGCACCCGCACCTCGCCGGTCTCGGTATCCACTTCAACCTCGGCGACGGTCGCCCCGTAAGCCATGTTGTGGAGCGGTTCGCCTTCGCCCGTATCCGGATGAACCTGCGCGATCGGCCAGCCGTAGGCCCCACGGCCGACGATGATCCGGCGCTCGTCCCACGTCGCCCGCCCGGCCACATCGGCGATCGGGATCGCCTGCTCGGGGAAGTCCCTGACGACGATCTGATCGTCTTTCGCCTCGAGTTGGCCGACCTCGACGCCCAGCTGCGCCGCCGCCACTTCGAAAAGGATCTGGCGCGCCTCCCGGGCCGCGATCTGGGTTGCGTTCCCGGTCTGGTGGGTCACCCGGCTGGCGAACGTCCCGGTATCGAGCGGTGAGCTGTCGCTGTCGAAGGTGGTCACATTCACGCGTTCGATCGGAACGCCCATCTCCTGAGCGGCGATCTGCCGCATCACCGTCCGAGCGCCTTGCCCGATGTCGACGCTCCCGATGACCAGATCGACGCTCCCGTCGGGGCGCACCTTGACCACCACCTGGCTCGGATCGCCTCCGCCGCTCATGCCCGTGGAGTACCAGACCGCGGCGATTCCCTTTCCGCGTTTCTTAGCCATGTGCCCCTCCGCTCGATCCCTGCCGGGACGACATCGCCAGCAGGTCCTCATCCAGTTGGATGCCCGCTCGTTTCGCGGCGGTCTGCATCACCTCGATCAGCCCGCAGTGAAGTTGGACCGCCCGGGTGGCGGAGGTGTCGCCGTCGCGGATCGCGTTGAGGAAGCGCAGCCGCCAGGAGTCGACACCCACGGCCTCGGCGATGCGCTCCATCTGGACGTCCCAGGCGAACGACGATTGGTACAGACCGAAGCCGCGCATCGATGATGTCGGGCGCTTGTTGGTGAAGACGGCGTACGAGTCGATCCACACATTGGGGATGTTGTAGGGTCCGGCGATCCCGTACGACGCCTTCCGGATCACATAGTCGTTCGTCGACGGGTAGGCGCCGCCGTCCCGTACCATCTTGATCTTGCGGGCGAGGATCCGCCCGTCGCGGGTCACGCCATCCTTGAACCAGATGTGGGTCGCCCCGCGGTGCGTGGAAGCGACGAACTCCTCCTCCCGGGTCCAAATCCACTTGACCGGCCGACCTTCGGTGTAGAGCGAAAGCACGGCGCAAATGTGGTCGGCGTGCGGGTCATTCTTCGAGCCGAAGCCGCCTCCCAGGATCCCGCCGATCATGTGGACCGCCGATTGCGGCTTCCCCAGGATGGCGGCGATCGTCCCCTGATTGAAGAAGACCGCCTGGGTGACCGTGTGGATGTGGGTCCGCCCCATCGAGTCGGTCTGGGCGATGCTGGCTTGGGTCTCGATCGGCGAGTGCTCCTGAGCCGCCGTGCGGAAGTAACACTCGACGATGTGGTCGGCGCGCCCGAAGGCGGCGTCGACGTCGCCCTTGCGAATCTGCAGGTGGTCGCGTTCCCCGAACGCAAGCAGATTCCCCTCCGGGCGGACTTTCGGCGAACCCGGCTCCATGGCCTTCAGCGGATCGAGGATCGGCGGGCGTTCCTCCAGATCCACCTTCACCCGGGAGACGGCCAGGCGCGCCGCATCCAGATCTTCTGCGGCGACGGCGACGACCTCCTGCCCCGGATAGCGGATCTCGACGTCCGCCAGCACCGGCTGTTCGCCGCCGTAGACGTTGTTCGGGACGTCTTTCCCCGTGATGACTGCGACCACGCCCTTGGTCTTCCGGGCACGGGTCGTATCGACGCTGCGGATGACGGCCGACGCCACCGGCGATCGCCAGACCTGCACCCAGAGCTGGCCCGGCAGCTTGATGTCGCCGACGTAGCGGGTCTTTCCGGTGGCGTGCTGCATACCGTCATAGCGGGGCAGTCGCTTCCCCACATAGGTGGTGTCTGTCATCGCATCATCCTCCCTGCGTGCCGTTGCCCGCAGCGGCCAGGACCGATTCGACGATCTTGTTGTAGCCGGTGCAGCGGCAGACGTTGCCGACAATGGCCTCAACCACTTCGTCGCGTGTCGGCTTGGGATTCTTCTCAAGGAGGGAGGCGGCCGACATGATCATCCCGGGCGTGCAGTAGCCGCATTGAGACCCGTAGTGCTCGGTGATCGCCGTCATCAGGGGATGGGGTTCGTCGGAGCTCCCAAGCCCCTCGAGGGTCGTCACTTTCCGCCCTTCGACCGTCGCCCCCAACACCATGCACGAGTTGACCGGCTCCCCATCGAGCCAGACGGTGCACGCCCCGCAGTTCCCTTGCTCGCAGCCGAACTTCGGACTCGTGACGTCGAGATGCTCGCGTAGCAGCTGCAGCAGATTGGTCTGGACCGGCGCCGTCGCCGAAACAGCCTTCCCGTTGAGGGTGAAATGAATCGTCAGGGTCGCCATCGCTCAGGCCTCCCCGTTCAGCCCGCCGGCGGCGGTGAGCACTCGGGCCACCAGGACGCGCGTCAGCTTCCGCCGATACCAGGCGGTGCCATGGACATCGTCGATCGGTTTGATCTCACCAGCCGCGGCCTCCGCCGCCCTGGCGATCGCCTCCGCCGTGAAGGGCTTGCCGCGTAGGATCGCTTCGGCACCGACGGCCCGAAGCGGCCTGGGCGCCGCCGCGCCCACCGCGATGCGGACCTCCTGGCAGACCCCCTTGGAGTCGAGACGGACACGCGCCGCGGCGTTGAGGACCGCCAGTGTCAGCGCCTGTCGCCGGCCCACCTTGGCGTACGCCGATCCCTCGTTCCTCTTCGTCGGCACGAGGCGGATTTCCGTCAACAGTTCCCCCGGACGAAGGATCGTCCGACCAGGTCCGGTGAAGACTTTCTCCAACGGAACGACTCGCCGGCCGCGGCTGCTCGTGAGGACGACCTCGGCGCCGAGGGCGATCATGGCGCACACGGTATCGGCGGCCGGCGAAGCGTTGCAGATGTTGCCGCCGAGCGTTGCCAGCGACCGCACCGGCGGCGCAGCCATCTTGCCGGCCGCCTGGGCGAGCGCCGTCGCTCGTGTCTGGAGGACTTTCGAGCCTCCCGCCGTCTGCATCCGGGTCGCCCCCCCGATGCGAAGGAGGCCCTCAGAGGATCGGATGTACTCGAGCCCAAGCTTGCCGATCCACAGGATCGCGTCCGGGAGCTTGTATTCGAGGTTCATCGTGCGGACGAGATCGGTCCCTCCGGCCAGGACCCGGACCCGCCCTTCACCTTTCCCTAGCAGCCCAAGGGCTTCCTTGAGCGTCTCGGGGGCGTAGTACTGCACGTCCTTCACAGCCCTGTCCTCCTTTCGCCGCAACCGCCTACCGGCCGGCACCTTCGCCGGCCAGTTCGGCCAGGTGGCGATACACCGCAATTGAATCGAGGTCACCGAGGCCGCGGCTTCGGGCCCCCGTGTAGGTTTCATGGATCGCCGCGGTCGCCGGCAGCGATACGCCGAGCGCGTGCCCGGCCTGCAACATCAGTCCCAGATCTTTGTGGAGGTGTTTCAACGGAAACGCAGGGGTGTAGTCTTCGTCCACGATCGCGCCCACCTTGCGCTTGAGCAGGTCGGAGGCTACCGCCGTGGCGAGGAAGACTTCGCCGGCGGCCCGTGCATCGACGCCGCCCTTGACAGCGAGCGACATCGCCTCGGCCAGACCGTTGAATTGCGACGCCACGAGCAGGTTGAAGGCCAGCTTGGCCACCGCGCCCGCGCCCATCGGGCCCATGTGGAAGATGCGCGAACCCATCGTCTCCAGCAAACTTCGACAGGTCGCCAGCACGCCGGCGTCCCCGCCGACGAGGATCCCGAGGGTACCTTCGCGCGCCGGCCCCGTGCTCCCATAGACGGGCGCTTCGAGACGACGCCAGCCGTGCTCCTCGACGAGACGCTCGAGCGCCAAGCTCTGCTCCGGTGAGATCGTGCTCATGTCGAGCGAGATCCGGCCTTCCCCGGCGGCCGCGAGCATCCCGTCGTCCCCGGCGAGCACCGCCCCGACCGCATCGGCATCCGTCAGCATCGTGATGACCACGTCGGAGCGTTCGGCGACCTCCATTGGGGACATGGCCACGTGAGCGCCCATGTCCTTGAGGGGCGCAGCCTTGTGCGGCGACCGATTGAAGACGGTCAGGGGGAAACCGGCCCGGGCGACGTTGGCGGCCATCGGCGCACCCATCAATCCCAGGCCGACGAACCCGACACGCCTCGAGGCGGCCATCATCCCGTCTTCACCGCAGCCAGCCCGGCCATGATCTTGTAGATCGCCGCGAAATCTTCCTCAGCCGCTCCCGAGGCCATGGCGGCGCAGTAGAGCTGGTGCATCAGGGCCGCCATCGGCAGCGCGGCATCCGTCTGATGAGCCGTCTGGACCATGAGGTCGAGATCCTTGTGGACGTTCTTGACCGCGAAGGCAGGGCTGTAGTCCCCCGAAACCATGTTCGGGATCTTGCGCGCGATCAACCCAGAGGTGAATCCGCTGGCGGCGATGATTTCCCCCATCTGCGCCAGGGGAATGCCACCCTTGGCGGCCAACACCATCGCCTCGGCCATCGAGACGACCTGCGCCGCCACCATCAGATTGCAGGCTAGCTTGGCGGTGGCGCCGGCGCCGTTCGGGCCCAAGTAGAAGAGATGCTCTCCAAGCACTTCGAGCACGGCCCGGTGGGCCTCGAAGGCCTCCCGATCGCCGCCGACCATCAATCCCAGCGTCCCGGCCGCGGCGTTTCCCGTGCTTCCAAAGACGGGGGCCTCGAGCTTGTGGATGCCGACCGCTTCGGCGCGGGCGGCGAACTCGCGGGACTGATCGGGGCCGATGGTGCTCATGTCCACCCAGACCAGCCCCGGATGGGCCCCCGCCAGCAATCCATCCGATCCGGAGAGCGCCTTGTCGATCGCCGGCGCATCATTGAGCATCGTAATGACGACGTCGCTTCGTTCCGCAACCTGGCGGGACGAGGACGCGGCCTCGGCGCCTTCGGCCTCAAGGCCCGCTATCTTCTCGGGGCTCAAGTCGAAGACGGTCAGCGGATAGCCCGCTTTCGCGAGGTTGGTCGCCATCGGCCGCCCCATCAAGCCGAGGCCGATGAAGCCGACACGTTCTTTCGTCATCCTTTTTCTCCGTCTTCCCCCTCAGCGACGATCCTCGGACGGCCCGCCGGACGGTCACGCAGCCGCCGCCCTCGGGCCACCCGCAAGCCCTCCGGCGGCGCCGGAGCGCCTTCGTTGGAATCAGTACGGCACGAACTCGCCCCGCTTCTCGGCCGCTTCCTGGGCCGGCTGCCCGTACTCCCACGACATCTCGGGCCGGTATCGCTCGCGCCAATCTTCGTACTTCATCTTGCCGATATCGGCCTGGGACGGGAACAGCCACTGGACTCCCCACTGCGGGATGATCACCTTGAGTTCCGGCACATGCCTGCGGGCGATCCAGTTGACCTCCTCGGGATCGACCGTGGTGTTCCCCCAGTTGTCCCAGTGCATCGGCATCAACACCTTGGCGCCGACGGCCTCCGCCACCCGGACTGCGTCGTAGGGAGTCATCTTGTCCGTGCCTCCCGGCGCGTTGTACCCGATGTTCAGGCTCAGCACGTCGATGTCGTACTTCTTGAAGGTCACATAGGCGTTCTGGAACAGCGAATCCGCCAGATGGCAGAAGTTGTGACCGCCGATCTTGAAGAAGAACGTGACGGCGACGTCGTCGTAGGGGCGACGGACCCCGGGCTCGACCTTGACTCCAGGGCCGCCCGTCATGGTTGCGATCCGGTCGTAGTTCGGCAGGATGTCGACCTGGATGTCCTTGATCTTGTACGTCTGGCCCGGACGGACAATCTTGATGCGATCCTCCGGGACCTTGAAGTTGCGCATCCGCTCCACCGACGACATCGGCCCGTAGAACAGGCAGTCGGAGGTTTGGGTGGCGGCCTTGAGGGTGTAGATATCGGTGTGATCGGCGTGCTGGTGCGAGCAGAACACGCCGTCGAGAGTCTTGAAGCCGAAGATGTCGATGACCTGGGGGTTGAGGCGAAGCCAGTCGATCGTCGGCGAGCCGGTCGTCCGGCACACGCCGCAGTAGGCGTACTCGGTGTAGTGGGCCGGCCCGGCGTAGTTGTCGACCAGGACGACCCCTCCACCGGGGGACTTCAACACGAAGCCCATCCCGCCGGTCCACCAAAAGGCGTACTGCCCCTTGGGGACTTCAACGTTCTCAATCTGGTTGTTGAGGAATCGCCCCCATTCCGGGAAGCATTCGATTAACCATCGGATCCGATCCATCGGGCGGTCTTTGTTGAGCAGGTAGTCGCCCTGCATTGTCCCCCGACCGTCTCCGACGATCTCAATCCCTTGGTAGTCGATCTTGTCGTTGCCGCTGTCTGCCATCCTCGTCGCTCCTTGAGACCGGCCCTACCCGCTCAGGCGGGCATGCCGTTGGGGAACATCACGATCTTGCCGGTATCGCGGGATCCGGTCGTCATCAACTGGAACCCTCGATCACATTCTTCCAGCGGGATGCGGTGCGTGATCACGGGGCGCGGATCGAGCCGGCCCGAGGCCAGCAGGCCATCGACCAGCTTCCATGTATCCCACATGTGGCGGCCGGCGACTCCCCGAACCGTCACCTGGCGCAACGTGACGGCGAAGTTCAAATCGAATTCGATCGGCTTCGGGGTCAGGCCGAACGTCGTGACGCGGCCTCCCTTCCGGACGACGGCGAAGGCATTCTGGACGGCCTGCGGCGCCCCGGCCATCTCAACCACGACGTCGGCACCGATGCCGCGGGTGTCGTCCAGGATCGCCTGCACCGGATCGACCGGGTCGTTGATGTTGAAGGTCATGTGGGCGCCCATCTTCCGGGCGATCTCGAGGCGGGAAGGGACCATCCCGACGAGGTAGACCTTCTTCGCGCCGGAAGCCGCCGCCACCCCGGCGCCGAACAGCGCGATCGGCCCGTCTCCGAAGATGACGACGGACTGAGCCGTCACCGGCTCGATCAACACGGCCTGAGTCGCCCCACCGAGCGGCTCCAGGATCGCCCCGACCTCGGACGGCACGTCTCTCGTCAGCGGCCACAGGGAGGTCTCCGGGACCGGAACGTACTGGGCAAACGACCCGGCCACATCGTTTCCGAAGATCTTCAGGTTCTGACAGATGTGCTGCAGGCCTATCCGGCAAACGTCGCACTTCCCGCACACGATGTGGCTGTCGGCGGTGACGTAGTCCCCGACCCTGTAGTCCTCGACCGCCGATCCGACCTCGACGACCTCGCCGCAGAACTCGTGCCCCAGAATCACCGGCAGCTGGATGCGTCGTTGGGCGAAGTCGTCCCAGTGGTAGAAGTGGATGTCGGAGCCACAGAGCGCCGTCGCCTCGACCCTGACCAGGACCTCGTCGGGCTGGATGGTCGGGATCGGGACCTCGACGAGATCGATCCCCGGCTCCGGGCGCGCTTTCTGGATCGCCTTCATCGTCCCTTTCATCGACTCCCCTCCATACGCTCCGGCAGACCCATTCCCCGCAGGACTCCCCGCAACCGCTCCCGCTGCTCCTCGCCCAGAGGACCCACCGGCGATCGAGCCGGCCCCGCTTCCATGCCCATCAGGTCCAGGGCCTCCTTGATCACGACCGGGAAGGTCCCCCAGCCGAAAGCCAGACGGAGCGGGGCGAGGGCGCGCTGCGCCTCGAGGGACCCCTCGAGGTCGCCGGCGACGAACCGGTCGTAGATTTGGGCTACCAGATCCGGTCTGACGTTCGCCGTCGCGGCGATGGCGCCCCGCGCCCCGTACGTCAACGCGG
>DATIPT010000086.1:0-7703 GCA_035471625.1 Anaerolineales bacterium | reverse complement strand
GCCTGCGGCGCCGACGTGCGCATCGCGCCGATCACTCCGGAGCGAGTCTGGCGGGCGCTTCAGGTCGGCAGGAAGTGAGCTCCATCAGGCTCCCATCCATGATGTGCATGGTTGCATTCGACCTCACCCCCCTTGCCCCCTGGGGAGAAGGCATTCCTGCGCGTGCAGTTTCATTCAGGTGGAGGGCCATAGGGTGGGGGGCCGACGCCCGGGTTGCTAATTGAGGATGACTGACCGCCTCTTCTCTCGCCTCGCCGAAGTCGAACGAACCGGGCAGTTGGCGGCGCTTTGCACCGTCGTGCGCGCCCAGGGCTCGGTCCCGCGCCACCCGGGGAGCAAGATGCTTGTCTTCCCCGACGGGTCGATCGAGGGCTCGGTCGGCGGCGGGGAAATGGAAAGCCGGGTCATCGCCACTGCACTCGAGGCGCTGACCGACGGAAAGCCGAGACTGCTGCGCTACACCCTGAGCGATCCTTCCGGCGGAGACCCCGGTGTGTGCGGGGGCGAAGTGGAGGTGTTTGTGGACCCTATCGGCGCCCGCGAAACCATCGTCGTCTTCGGCGGAGGCCACGTCGGCCGGGCGGTGATCCATCTGGCTCACTGGCTCGGATTCCGGACCGTGGTGTGCGATGACCGTGTCGAGTTCACCACCGCGGAGTCGGCGCCTGAGGCCGATGAGCGGATTCAGTGCGCTCTCGCCGAGGTCCCGTCGCGGGTGGCGATCGACGCCCGGACGTTCCTCGTCCTGGCAACCCGAGGGGTCTCCGTCGACGTCGACGGGCTCCCGGCGCTGCTGGAGACGCCGGCGGCATACATCGGCGTGATCGGGTCGCGCCGGCGCTGGGAGACGGCCTTCGCCGAGCTGGAAGGACGCGGGATCCCGCGCGAAAGGCTCGAGCGTGTGACCTCGCCGATGGGCCTCGAGCTCAAGGCCGAGACCCCGGAGGAGATCGCCGTCAGCATCCTGGCGCAGATCATTCAGCTGCGGCGGGGCGGCACGGGGGAACCGATGGCCCATGCGCCGGGCGGGAAAAAGCGAATACGATCTGGATGATCGTGCCATGTGGGACCGCTACCTGACCCCTCAATCCGTTGACGAAGCGCTTCAGGCTCTGGCGACGTTTGCCGGACGCGCCCGCCTTGTCGCCGGGGCGACCGACCTGATGCTGGAGCTCGAGCGCGGGCAGCGACCCGGAGTCGACGTCCTGATCGACATCACGCGGCTGAAGGGACTCAACCGGATTGAACTCACCGCGGACGGTCGCGTTCGCATGGGTTGCCTGGTGACCCACAACGATGCAGCCGGGTCACCCTTGATCCAGGAGAAGGCTCTTGCCCTGGCGCGTGCCTGCTGGGAGGTCGGAGCGCCACAGATCCGCAACCGGGCGACGATCGCCGGGAACCTGATCACGGCCTCGCCGGCCAACGATTCGATCCCGCCCCTGCTGGCGCTGGATGCCGTCGTCACGCTTCGCAGCGCTTCCGGGGAGCGGTCGGTCCCCCTGGCTGGCTTCTACACCGGTGTGCGCAAGACGGTGATGCGCCCGGACGAGATGCTGACCGAGATCTCGTTCGAGGCTCCGGCCTCCGGCACGCGCAGCACTTTCGTCAAGTTCGGGCTGCGCCGGGCCCAGGCGATCTCGGTCGTCAATGCCGCCTTTGTGCTTCGCCTCGAGGGGGAGCGGGTAGCCGATGCGGCGATCGCGCTCGGCTCCGTCGCCCCGACCGTCATCCGCGCCGGCGAAGCCGAGGAGGCGCTCCGGGGCCAACGATTGACCCCGGCCGCGATTGAACGGGCCGCCGAACGGGCCGCGGGGGACTCTCGCCCGATCGATGACCTGCGCGGCTCGGCCGCCTTCCGCCGCGAGATGGTGCGGGTCTGCGTCCGCCGGGGACTGGGCTCGCTGGCGGAAGGTACGGAGCGCGCCGGATTCCCGGAACGCCCGGTGATGCTGGCCGGACCTGCCGCCGAGGCTGCCGAGGGCGGGTTTGATCACGACGCCAACCGGCCGATCGAAACGACGGTCAACGGGACGCCGTGGCGATTTGAGCATGGCCAGGAACTTTCCCTGCTCCGCTTGCTGCGAGATGTGGGCCATTTGATCGGGACCAAGGAAGGCTGCGCCGAGGGGGAGTGCGGGGCCTGTACCGTCTTCCTGGACGGCCAGGCGGTGATGGCGTGCATGGTCCCCGCCCCGCGGGCCCACCGGGCGACCATCGTTACGGTGGAAGGCCTGGCGCGCGACGGCCAGCTCCATCCGGTCCAGCAGGCGTTCCTGGACGAAGGAGCGGTCCAGTGCGGGTACTGCACCCCCGGCTTCATCATGTCCGGGGCCAAGCTGCTCGAGGAAGTGCCGCATCCGGATCCCTGGCAGATCCGTCAGGCGATCACGGGCAACTTGTGCCGCTGCACCGGCTACTACAAGATCCTGTCGGCCATCGAGCGGGCAGCCGCACAAGGCGGCTGAGAGGAGGCTGGGATGGGGCGCGACTCATGGCGAGCCCGGCAGCATGAGATCGAGCGTGAGAAGAAGAAGCGCATCAATCCGATTTGGCGCGGCGTCGGATGCCTGCTGATGGTCATCCTGGCGATGGGCGGGTACCTGTTTTCGAACTGGTTCATCGTCCAGAACGACTACTATCAGTGGCTCTATCTCCCGCAGGAGGTCGTCCGGCCGTCGTTCGCCCCGTGGCTCCCGCCAGGGATCCTGATCAACCTTTCCGTCGCCGTCCTGTTCCTGATCTTCACCTACCTGACGATCAGCATCGTCTACGCCATTGCCTTCCCGATCAAGCCTGGGGAGTATGACCTGCCGACGCCGCGTCGGGAGCGGCGGCGGAGACCCTGAGGGGCTATCGACGTGGATCGCACCGTCCCCCGGACCGGCTCGGAAGACATCGAGCTCTACATCCGGACCTACTACTCACTGCTGCGTTCCTCGGCGGAGGTCCGCATCCGGACCCTGGAGGAAGCCCACGCCCGGATGGGATCGTCGCTCCATCCGGATGCACGCGGCCTGGCGCCAGACATGTCGGCCTTCATCTACTGCTCGCTGCGCCTCCCGGCTTGCCTGGCGCAGACCGAGCGCGTGATCCTAGGGCAAAGCCGCGACCAGTTCATCCAAGCGGGACTCGGCGACGTCGAGAGGTGGAAGCCCGTTGAAGCGCCGGCCCGCCGAAGGGTGACCTTCTTCGACGGCGACTCGACCCTGGCGATTTACATCGCCAGCAGGACCGATATTGACGACATCATTCCTCTCCTGACGGCCTACCAGATCGAGTGGAACAAGATGCACGCCCGGATGCGCGGGGAACAGGTGCGGGCGTTCTTGCGCGAACCGGTCGACACCCTCGAAGGGATGGCGGCGCTCGGAGCCGGGATGGGCGTGGCCCCGGAGGACCTCGAACGCCTGCGCGTCGTCTGGCGCGAGGAGTTCTGGCCGATGTTGCGGCAGATCGCATCGGTCGAGATGGGCCTGGCCGTGCGCCTCCTGGCCGGCACCATGAACGACTATCGCCGGGCCACCATTCGATGGTTCGATCATGTCCTCGAAACCTTTCCGGCCCTCACCACCCGACCGGTCTATTTCGTCTCGGGCAATACTCACAGTCTCGTGAATCTGCTGACCGGCTTTGCCCTGCGCCACCAAGACGAGATCCTGGCCTTCGTCGCGCAGGTTGGGCACGAGGACCTGCAGCAGGAATGGATCGAGATCGAAGCACGCAGCGTGCCCTCGAGCCGCGAGAATTTCCTCTACTATGCCTTGAAGAAGCTGCTGGCTTCCCCGGGCGGGGAAACCCTGGCGGGCATCCGCGCCGAGGCCGAACAGGTCTCGGGCATCCTGCGGATCCCGAGCGAACATGGTTTCGACATCCAGGCGCAGGTCGTCGACCTGCGGTCGCTGCGTGCCGACTGGGTCGATCCCCGGTTGCAGCGGGAGAATCTCGGGCGGCTGACGGGAAGCGACGCCTTGCTGTTGAACATCGACTACCCCCTCGGGATGGCGGCCTATCTTGTCCTGACCGAGGTTGCGGCGCGGGTCGGCGAACTCCGCGGGGTCTACCTGATGGGCAAGGCGGCGACCCTCAACGGGGTCATCGGCGACGTCATGATCCCGACCGTGGTTCACGACGAGCATTCGCAGAACACCTACCTCTTCCAGAACGTTTTTACGGCCGAGAGCATGGCCGACGATCTGACCTACGGGACCGTTCTGGACAACCAGAAGGGCGTGAGCGTTCGGGGCACCTTCCTCCAAACGCCGCGCTACATGGACGTCTTCTACCGGGAGGGGTACACGGACATCGAAATGGAAGCGGGCCCGTACCTCTCGGCGATCTATGAGATCTCGCGCCCGAAGAGGCACCCCGACAACGAGATTGTCAACCTGTACGGACTGCCCTTCGATTTGGGCATCCTCCACTACGCATCGGATACTCCGCTCAGCAAGGGCAGGAACCTCGGCTCGGGGTCGCTTTCGTACTTTGGAATGGATCCGACCTATGCCACGGCCCTGGCGATCCTCAAGCGGATCCTGGGCCAGGAGGTCGGACGGACGGCAACCGATCGAGTGGACCCGACGGTCGTCGCCAGGAGTCGCTAGCGGATGCCGACGGTCGGAGAATCGCTGCGGCGCGTCGACGCGCTCGGGAAGGTCACCGGAGAAGCCGTATTCCCCGGCGATATCTACCCGGACGGCGCGCTGGCGATGAAGATTCTCTTCGCCGGGCGGCCGCATGCGCGCATCCGCCGGATCGACACCGGCGCGGCCGAGGCAATCCCTGGGGTGGTGGCGATCTTTACGGCGTCCGACGTCCCGGTCAACGAGTACGGCCTCATCATGCCCGATCAACCGGTCCTGTGCGGCCCCGGATCGTCCAAGCCCGACGCCGACCGGGTGCGCTTCGTCGGCGACCAGGTGGCCCTGGTCGTGGCCGAGACCGAGGCGATCGCCGAGATGGCCCGGGGCGCCATCCAGGTCGAGTACGCGGACCTACCGGTCGTCACCGAGCCGGAACAAGCGATGGCCGCCGGGACCCCGCTGCTGCATCTCGACCACGCGGGGAACATCTTCTGTCACTACCGGATCCGCAAGGGAGACGCCGAGTCGGCACTCCGATCGGCCGACGTCGTCGTCCGGCAAGAGTACCGCACGCCGGTGCAGGAACACGCGTTCCTCCAGCCGGAGGCCGGGGTCGCCTATTTCGACGAGCAAGGACGGGTGACGGTCGAGGTCGCCGGGCAGTGGACCCACGAGGACCGTGAGCAGATCGCCCACGCGCTCGACCTTCCGGCGGAGCAGGTTCGGGTGATCTATCCGGCGATCGGGGGGGCCTTCGGCGGTCGCGAGGACATGTCGGTCCAGATCGTCCTGGCGCTGGCGGCCTGGCGGCTGGCCCAGCGCGGGATCCGCCGTCCGGTGCGAATCGTGTGGTCGCGCGAGGAGTCGATCCTCGGGCATCACAAGCGCCACGCCTTCACGATCCGCGCCGCGTGGGGGGCGACCCGAGAGGGGAAGCTGGTCGCCGCCGA
The DNA here is from genome assembly GCA_035471625.1 of Anaerolineales bacterium. GTDB lineage: Bacteria > Chloroflexota > Anaerolineae > Anaerolineales > E44-bin32 > DATEVL01. Next base: position 2,170 of record DATIPT010000086.1, on the reverse strand, counting down.
GGTCGAGGTCATTCAAGATGGCGGCGCCTACGCCTACACTTCGACCAAGGTCCTCGGAAACGCAGTCCTGATGTGCACCGGGCCGTACGAAATTCCGCACATCTCCGTTGATGGGTATTCCGTTTACACCAATAACATCCCCGGTGGGGCGTTCCGGGGTTTCGGCGGTCCGCAAGGGGCGTTCGCGGCGGAGACCCAGATGAATCTTCTCGCCGAAGCCTTGGGGATGGATCCGGTTGAGATCCGGCAGCGCAACGTTCTCCAGGAAGGCGGGCTTCTCTCGACCGGGACGCCGATCCCCAAGGGGGTTTCAATCGGAAGAGTGGTCGAGGCGTGCGCCGAGGATGCCGGGTGGACGGCCACGGGCGGAACGTGGCGTCGTCCGACGGCCCGGTCGCTCGGAACGTCGAAGGGGTCCTATCTGCGGAGAGGCCTGGGCTTTGCGTGCAGCTTCAAGAACGTCGGGTTCTCCTTCGGGGCGCCGGAAGAATGCACGGCGACGATCGAGCTGCGAGGCGGTGCCTCGATCGAGAAGGCCACCCTGCGGCATGCCGGAGCTGAAGTCGGCCAGGGCGCACACACCGTGATGGCGCAGATGGCGGCTGAAGCGCTCGCGTTGCCGATCGAGAGGATCGAGCTGGTCGTCTCGGACACGGCTCACACGGCCGATTCCGGTTCAGCCTCCGCCTCTCGGATGACATTCATGGCGGGCAACGCGATCCGCGGCGCTGCTGAAGCGGCTCTCGATCGGTGGCGCAATGAAGATCGGCCGGCGATCGGAACCTACAAGTACCGGCCGCCGCGCACAACGGCGCTCGATCCCCAGACCGGAAAATCTGAGCCGAACTTCGCCTACGGCTACGTCGCCGAGGCGGTCACGGTCGAGGTCGATATGGAGACCGGACAGGTCCACATCCTCGATGTGGTCTGCGCCGATGACGTCGGCCGGGCGGTCAACCCCCAGCAGGTGACTGGTCAGATTGAAGGCGCGGTCGTCCAGGCGGCAGGTTATGCCGTGCTCGAGAACTTCATCCAGAAAGAGGGACGGGTGGATACGGCGCACCTCTCGACCTACCTGATCCCGACGGTCCTCGACATCCCCGACCGGGTGAAGTCGTTGATCCTCGAGTACCCCGATCCGATCGGCCCGTGGGGCGCGCGCGGTATGGGCGAGATGCCGTACCTGCCGCTGACCCCGGCGGTCATCGCCGCCGTTCACGACGCCATCGGGGTTTGGTTCTTCGACTTCCCGCTGACTCCGGAGAGGGTTCTGGCCGGCCTCCGGGCGGCAGGAAAGCCTTGAGATTGGCGTGAGCGCTCCCCTGGTCGTGATTCGCGGCGGCGGCGACCTGGCAACGGGCGCCGCCGCCCGCTTGCACCGCTCCGGATTCCCGACGGTCGTCCTCGAGATCGAGCAGCCCCTGGCTGTGCGGCGGCGGGTTGCCCTGGCCGAAGCCGTCTACTCCGGGCAAGTCGAGATCGAAGGACTCCAAGCCGTGAGGGCGGCTGACGAGGCCGAAGCCCGACGACTGCTGTCGAGGAGCATCATCCCGGTCCTGGTCGACTCCAACGCAGACTCGATCGGCGCCCTGAAGCCGGAGATCATCGTCGATGGCCGGATGCGCAAGGCGCCGTCGGAACTCCCGCTGGATTCGGCCAAGCTGATCATCGGCCTGGGTCCGGGTTTCTCAGCCGGCGTCGATTGCCATGCCGTCGTCGAGACTCAGCGGGGACACCATCTTGGGCGGGTCATCTGGATCGGATCGGCGCAGGCGGATACGCACGTCCCTGAACCGGTTGATGGGTTCGACGTCGATCGAGTCTTGAGGGCGAGCCGGGCCGGCGTGATGCAGGGTTTGAAGCCGATCGGTTCGGTCGTGGAGAAGGGCGAGACCATCTTCGCCGTCGACGGAGAGCCCACGGCGGCTCCCTTCGCCGGCGCTATTCGCGGTCTCCTTCACGATGGTCTCCAGGTCGTTCCGGGCGCGAAGGTGGGCGATCTTGATCCACGCCAGGAACCGCGCTACTGCCTCGAGATCTCCGACAAGGCATTGGCCGTCGGAGGCGGCGTGCTCGAAGCGATCCTGTCGCGGCCGGAGCTGCGGCGGGCTCTTGCGAGGTAATCGTGCGCCTGACGGACGCCCTCCGACTCGTTCCAGGCAGGGCGGTG
>DATIPT010000085.1:0-4276 GCA_035471625.1 Anaerolineales bacterium | reverse complement strand
CAGGTGCGTCGCCTCCCCCAACCGCATCACCGCCCCGTCTCCAAACTGCTTCTTGATCTGCGCGACCGCGGACTCGAGGGCGCGACTTCGTTCCTCAGGCATGAAGACCTCGTCAGAGTGAGAAGTGAGAGGAAGTGTATTCCGGCATCAAGGGCAGGTCAAGGAAGGACCCATCCCGACGCCCAGGGTACCCGCCAGAAACGAAACCAGCGGCAGAAGCCGCTGGTGAAGAGAGTGCCCCGCCATGCCGTGTGTAGCCAGGTTTTGAACCTGCTGTCGCAGGTTGGGAACCGCCCGACGAGTTCCGCCTTGGCCGAGGCCTACCGCGTAGCTCATCCGAGATGAGTTCCCTTCAGGTACGTGTTGGCTCAAAACGGTTGAGCTACATCACGCACACGGTAGGGCTGACTCACGTATACCACGGATCGCCGCGGCGTGCCAGTCCGCCTACTTCGGGGGGACGACGCGCAGGTGGATCTCGCGCCACTGCGCGTCCTCGGCCGGCGCAGGCGCCCCGGCCATCACGTCGCGAGCGGCCTGGTTCTTCGGGAAGGCGATCACCTCTCGGATGTTCGGCTCGCCGGCGAGCAGCATGCACAGCCGATCGATGCCGGAGGCGATGCCCCCGTGCGGAGGCGTCCCGAACTCGAAGGCCTCCAGCATGTGTCCGAACTTCCAGCGGGCCATCTGGGGTTCCAGCCCGATCAGGCCGAAGACTTTCTCCTGCAGCTCTCGACGGTGGATCCGGATACTGCCGCCGGCCGTTTCGACCCCGTTCAGCACCGCGTCGTACTGCTGACCTCGCGCCCGGTTCGGGTCGCCGTCGAGTAGGGGTATGTCCTCCGGCGCGGGAGCCGTGAACAAGTGATGGCTCGGGTCCCACCGCTTCTCATCTTCATTCCAGGTCACGAACGGGAAGTCGACGATCCACGCGAAGGCTAGGACGTCGGGGTCGGGAAGTCCCAGTTGCGCCGCCAGGTGTTCGCGCAACCGGCCCAGAGCTTCCAGGGCGACGGCCTCACGATCCGCCACAAACACCAACAGGTCGCCGGGCTCGCCTTCCATCCGGCCAATCAGCGTCTTCATCGTCTCGTCGGAGAGGAACTTGGCGAAGGACGAACGGGGTTCTCCAGCCTCCGACAGGGCAAGCCAGGCCAGGCCCTTCGCACCAAAGGGGGCCACGAACGCGGTCAACGCGTCGATGTCCGACCGACTGTAGCCGCCGCACCCCTTGGCGTTCATTCCGCGCACCGTCCCGCCCGAGGCGATCGCTTTCTCGAAAACCTGGAACCCCGAGCCGGCCGCCAGTTCGGAGACGTCCTTCAATTCCATCGCGTAGCGCAGGTCGGGCTTGTCGGTGCCGAAGCGATCCATCGCCTCCCGGTACGTCAGTCGCGGCCACGGGGAGGCCAACAGGCGCTTTTCCGGGGTGACCCTGCGCACCATCGCCGTGTACATCTCCTCCAGCAAGGCCATCACGTCTTCGCGCTCGACGAATGACATCTCCAGGTCGAGCTGGGTGAACTCGGGCTGGCGGTCGCCGCGCTGGTCTTCGTCGCGGAAGCAGCGGACGATCTGGAAGTAGCGCTCCAGGCCGGCCACCATCAGCAGTTGCTTGAGCTGCTGCGGAGACTGCGGCAGCGCGTAGACCTCGCCCGGATACAGGCGCGACGGCACCAGGTAGTCGCGCGCTCCTTCGGGAGTCGCCTTAAACAACATCGGGGTCTCGATCTCCAGGAAGCCTCTCCCGCTGAGAAACTCCCGAATAAAGCGGACCACCTCGTGGCGCAGAATCAGATTCCGCTGCATTCGCTCGCGGCGCAGATCGAGGTAGCGGTACTTGAGGCGAAGCATCTCCTCGACGTCGGACTCTTCGTTGACCGGGAAGGGAGGCGTCTTTGCAGGATTCAAGACGACGATACGGGCCGCCGCCACTTCGACCTCGCCGGTCGCCAGCGCCGGGTTCTCCATTCCGGCCGGACGTCGCCGGACCTCCCCTTCAACCTGGAGTACCCACTCGGGCCGGGCCTGCTCCAGGGAAGCGTGGGCCTCCGGCGCGGTCTCCGGGTTGGCCACGACTTGAACAACGCCCGACCGATCGCGCAGGTCGATGAACGTCACCCCGCCGTGGTCGCGCCGCCGATGCAGCCACCCGGCCAGGGTAACAGCGGTGCCGACATCGCCTGTTCGCAGGTCACCGCACGCATGGTCCCGATACATACTGCCTCCCGTTCAAAGAAGATGCCGCCCATCCTTGCGGAGCGGGCGGCACCAGATCTGCCAGGCCGCGAGATCAGCGCAGGCGCAGGGCCGCCGCCCCAAGGGGCGCCGCAGGAGCATTGACGTTGGCCGCCTGATGACCCTGCCTCATCGCTGTTGAATGGTGATTATAGCATGCGGACGGCGCGCGCCCTCAGCGGGAGCCGTCCCCGGTTCTTCCTCTGTCCCCCGAGTCGTAATCGGCCGGGGTATCGATGTCGGCGTGGATCCCGGGATCATCGACCTCGATGATGTGGATCTGCGACGCATGCCGGCGCAGGAACGTCCGCAACGTGTCTTGCGGCCCCAGGGCTACGACCTCCGGCCACGCCTCCCGGGGAATCAAGACCGGGTGACCCCTGCGGCCGCCATAGACAGGGGCGATGATGCCTCCAGCCCCCTGCTTCCTGGCGTTCACCAGAGCAGCCACCGTCCCAGGACGGATGCGCGGGAGGTCCCCCGGCATCACGGCCGCCGCTTCGACCTCGCCTTCCAGGGCACGTAATCCGACCTTGATCGAGCCGAGCATGTCGCCGGAGCCCGGATCCGGGTTCGGGACGATGACCACGCCCGCGCCGCCCAATGCCGCTTCGATGCCCTGGCTATCCCCGCCGACGACCACCACGACCGGCCGCAGCCCACCACCCGTCAAGGCCGCCACTACCGTCCCGACGATCGTGGAACCATCACCCCAGGGAAGCAGAAGCTTGGATGAGCCCATCCTCCGCGAAGACCCCGCGGCCAGGACGATTCCTGCGATCATGACATCCCCCGGAGAACATCGAGATCGGACGGCTCATCGACGTCGAAGAACTCAGCCGGATCGGCTTCGACTTCTGCCCAGTGTCCATCCTCCAGCAGCGACCGCCCACCTTGGTCCCCGGACAGGCCCTCCAGCCCTGGGAACAAGCTGCGATCGAAGAGAACGGGATTGCCTCTCCGGCCTCCACCCACCGGCGCTGCCGCCGCCAGCGTCTCCTGGTGTCGCTCGATCAGGCGCCGGATCGTCTCGCCAGAGACACGCGGCATGTCCGCCAACAGGAAGACCGCGGCCTCGATGTCCTCCCGAACGACCGATAGGCCCGCGCGGACCGATGTGCTTTGTCCCTGACTCCACGCCTCGTTCTCCACGATGATCAGTGCCTCGCCATGAAGGTGATCCCTCACAGCCGCCGCTTCCGCCCCGACCACGACGACGATCGGGGCAAGGCCGCCCTGCTGCGCCGCGCCGATCACATGCCGGATGAGGGGCCGGCCTTTCCATTCCACCAATGGTTTGGACCTGCCGAGCCGCGACCCGCCTCCCGCCGCCAAGACGACCCCGGCGACTCGCCCGAACGAGCGTCGCCCCTCGTCCGCCCCGGCGTCCCCCGTCAGGACTGCAGCGCGCACCCGCGGCTCAGCGAGTGCCAAGGCGGCGAACCTTCGGGCGGCATCCAGATCTCGCAGCGGCTCTCGCGAGGTCAGCAGCAGACGCACTTCGGCTGAATGTGGAACTCCTTGGAGGCCGCCTTCGGGAGCCGAGAGCAGCCGCGCCAGAAGTTCCTCGGTCAACCGGTCGCCAGGCTGGATCCCCAGAACTTTCGCGATGCGTTCCGGGCGGTGGGCGACGTCGGGCCCCAGGCTTTGCCCGATCGCCCCCAATCCGACGGTCGGGACGACGACATCGGTCCACGGAGGGACGACGGGCTCATGCTCGGCGGGTGCCTTGACGAGCCGGCGTCGTGCTCCATCGGCCTCGACGGCCAGAATCCCGCCACGGTCGAGGCATCGTTGCCGGATCCACGCAAGGAGGTCCGGCGATGGCGAGGTCCATTTCCCGGCTCGCGGGTCGAACGCCCCCGTGACGAGGAGATTCGTGTCGGGTGTGAAATCCCGGCTCGCCAGGATTTCGAGCGATGGCGCCGGCAGATGCTCGCTTGCGAGATCGGTCTGGTCGGCACCGAGCCGCGTCGTCGTCGTGGCGACAAAGGGGACTCGGCCGCGGGACTCTTTCGCGAGCGCCGTCAGCGCGGCG
>DATIPT010000084.1:0-2391 GCA_035471625.1 Anaerolineales bacterium | reverse complement strand
CACTGCTTCTACCGCGATCGTCGATGCGGTGTCAAGGGATGTCCGTCCTGCCGTCGGGTCAACCTTGGCAGGGCGACGGCCATGATACACTGCGGCGTGCTCGGCCCCATTCGACGGATGCGGTGCCTGCCGCGCCGTCCTAGATGCAGTCGCCCGGGGATGACCCAGAGGTAGCCGTGCGGACACGAATTCCCATCATCTTGGCGCTCGTGATTCTCGTCCTGTCGGCGTGTCAGCCCTACCAATTCAAGGGAACCGAGTATCTCGATCCTCTCCCGGCCCCAGACTTCGAGCTCGTGCGCGCCGACGGCGGGCGCCTTCGGCTGAGCCATCTGCAAGGGCGCATCGCCCTGCTGTTCTTCGGCTTCACCGCGTGCCCGGACGTCTGCCCGACAACATTGAGCGACGCGCGGCGGATTCTCGAGGGGTTGGACGACGCCTCGGATGAGGTCGCCTATCTGTTCATCACAGTGGATCCGGAGCGCGATACCCCCGAAGTGCTCGGCAAGTACGTGGCGATCTTCGACCCCGATATTCTGGGGCTGACAGGCTCGGCCGAGGAGCTCTCCCAGGTTTGGGAGGACTACGGGATCTTCGTGGAGAAGACGCCACTGGATGATTCGGGGTTGGGCTACACAGTCACCCATACCGCCCGGGTCTTCGTAATCGATGGGGAGGGGCGGCTGCGCCTGAGCTACGCGTTTGGAACCCCCTACGAAGATATCCTGGCGGACCTCCGCCATTTGCTGGAGACGTGAGGAACCCTTGTCGGCGCAGCGTCGCGGTGCTTCTCTTCTCCTGGCACTCCTCCTCGCAGCCTGTGCCGCGGCTCCGGCTCCCGGCGGAATCCGGGTTGCGGATGTCTGGGCCCGGCCAGTCGCCTCCGCAGGCGGCACAACCGGTCTGTTCTTCCGAATTGAGAATGTCTCTGAGGTCGGGGACCGCCTGCTGGGCGCGGAGACGGCGTTGGCCGAAAGCGTAGAGATTCATCAAACAATGATGGAGGGGGATGTGATGCAAATGAGGCCGTTGTCGGAGGTTCCGATCCCGGCTGGAGGTTCCGTCGTCTTCGAGCCCGGCGGACTGCACATGATGGTCCTTGGCGTCGCCGAGCCGCTTGCGGTTGGAGAGCGTTTCGCCGTCACGTTGCGATTTGAACGAGCGGGGAATATCCTGGTGGAAGCCGAGGTTCGCGAGCCGTAGGCCGTTCGGCTTCGGCCTTGCTGGAGGGGAGCACGACGATGGAGTATCGGCGATTGGGGAAGTCGGGTTTCAAGGTCTCGGAACTGTGTATGGGCACGATGCAGTTTGGCTGGACGGCTGATGAGCCGACCGCGTTCCGGATCTTGGATGCCTCGCGGGCGGCCGGGATCAATTTCATCGACACGGCGGACGTCTATTCCCGATGGGTGGAAGGGAATCCGGGCGGCGTTGCCGAGACGATCGTCGGCAAATGGCTCCAAGCGAGCTCGGTCCCACGTGATCAGATTGTCCTGGCGACAAAGGTGCGCGGCCGAATGGGGGAGGGACCGAATGACGAGGGCCTTTCGCGCGGCCACATCCTGAACGCCGCCCACGAGTCGCTGCGTCGGCTGGGGACCGACTACATCGATCTGTATCAGCTTCACTTTCCCGATGACGAGACTCCGATTGAGGAGACGCTCGAGGCGCTGACGGATCTGGTGCGGCGGGGAGACGTCCGCTACATCGGGTGTTCCAACTTCCCGGCCTGGCGTACCGTCGAGGCCCTCTGGGCGGCCGACCGCCGCAACCTTGCGTCCTTCGCCAGCACACAACCCCACTACAATCTGGTCCATCGGGCCGAGTTCGAGTCGGAGGTACAGGACGTGTGCTCGCGCTACGGCCTCGCGGTGCTGCCCTACAGCCCTCTCGCCGGTGGGTTCCTCACCGGCAAGTATCGAAGGGGCCAAGAGGCCCCGGCTGGAACGCGAGGCGTGTCGAGTCCGCGAGTGCGAGAGCACCTGCAGAGCGAGCGGGCCTGGCACGTCCTGGACGAGGTCCGCGCCATCGCTGTCGCCAAAGGGAAGAGTCCTTCCCAGGTCGCTCTTGCCTGGCTTCTGGCAAATCCACTGGTCACGAGTCCGATCATCGGACCACGGTCGATGGACCAACTGGAGGACAACCTCGGCGGGGTGGGGTGGAGTTTCTCGGACGACGAGTTGCAGTCGCTCCAACGTGCCGGCCAGCCGGAGACGACATAAGGTCTCGAGAGGCGCGGACCGCCCCGGATTTCCGCCTGCCGATGCACTCCCTGAGCGCAACAGACGAGAGTTTCCGGAAGGCCACGCCCCCCAAAGTAGTACCGCGCAGTTATGGTAAGTCGACGAGCCAGGTGATATAATCCCTGCCCGGCTTGGATAAGACCACGGG
>DATIPT010000083.1:0-40556 GCA_035471625.1 Anaerolineales bacterium | reverse complement strand
CCCCTTTGAAAATCGGTAGATCCCGCCGAAGAAGAGCTCGCCCCCAAGCGAGCGACCGGCTCCCAAATCCCGGCCAGAATGCACACCCAGGCGGCCACCGCATCTATCCCGCGCTCAGGTTGACAAGGCTCAACTTTGTCTGATAATGGTCGCAATCGAGAGCCACACAGGCTTGGACGGAGGAAAGTAGGCTGGGGGACCTCGTCAGGGAGGCCGGGGCGTGACTGAAACCCCGGCTCGGGCGAAGCCGGCCGAAGTTCCCTCCTGAGCCGCCCAGGGGAAATCCCGTTCTACGCAGACGGGGAGAGTAGTCTGGGCCGGGCCCCCGCCGTTATAAGGGGAGCCGTTCGCCCTGTGGGCGGCCGGTGCAGAGATGTCCGGCGCGCAGACGCTCAGCGCAAAGGACAACAAGGGTGGTACCGCGGGAAGAACGCCCGCCCCTTGAGGGGCGGGCGCTTTGTTTGGGAGATGCGGGAGGGCAGGATGAAGAGGCGAGAAGACCGCGCAGAAAAGGAACTCGGCTCTGCGGAGCTGATCCGCCGGATCGAACAGGTGGAGGCTGACGCCCTGGCGGCGCTGGCTGAGGCGCACGACGCCGACGCGGTTGCAGCCCAGACGGCGAGATTCCTCGGGCGGAACGGCGAGATGAACCGCGCCCTCGAGCACCTGACCCAGGTTCCCAAGGCGGATCGGGCCGAGGCCGGACGGCGGGGAAACGAGGTAAAGGCTCGGCTGGAGGCGGTCTTTGCCGAGCGCCGTCAGGCGATCGAGGCCGAGGCGATGGCAGCCCAGCTCCGACGCGACCGGCTGGACGTGACTCTGCCGGGCCGGCCGGTCGAACGCGGCCGCCTCCATCCGGCAACCAGCATGCTGCGTACGATCGTCCGCATCTGGGCCGAGATGGGCTTTCAAGTCTATCGCTCGCGCGATGTCGAGACCGATGACTACAACTTCGGCCTGCTCAATATGCCGGCCTACCACCCGGCGCGCGACCAGTGGGACACCTTCTACACGACCGACCCCGAAGTGCTGCTGCGGACGCATACCTCGCCGGGTCAGATCCACGTCATGCGCGAGCGCGCCCCGGACCCGATCCGCGTGATCCTCCCCGGGATGTGCTACCGCTACGAGCAGGTCTCCGCGCGCGCCGAGATCCAGTTCAACCAGGTGGAGGGGCTGGCGGTCGGCCGAAGCATCACGATGGCCGACCTCAAGGGAACGCTGACGGCGTTCGCCCGCCGCATGTACGGGCAGACGGTGGCGACGCGCTTTCGGGCCGCCCACTTCCCCTTCACCGAGCCATCGGCCGAGATGGACATCGAGTGCTTCGTGTGTGGAGGGGACGGGTGTCCCGTCTGCAAAGGGAGCGGTTGGCTGGAGGTCCTCGGGTGCGGGATGGTCCATCCGACGGTGCTGGCCAACGGTGGCTACGATCCCGCCGAGTACTCCGGCTACGCCTTCGGCATGGGGCCGGAGCGACTGGGGATGCTCAAGCATCGGATCGAACACATTCGCCACTTCTGGGCGAACGACCTTCGCTTCTTGGAACAGTTCTAGGGAGGAACTCCATGGACAACGCAAACCCTGAACCCGGGGACCTCGAACAAGAATTGCGATCACTCGGCCAGAATCTGGGAGCCGTATTCCGCGCGGCCTGGGAGAGCGAAGACCGGCGGCGGATCCAGGGCGAGATCGAGACGGGCCTGAACGAAGCCGCCGCCGCCCTGCAGTCGGCGGCGGACGAATTCGGGCGCAGCGAGGCCGGACAACAACTGAAGCAGGACGTGCGCGACCTTGGCGACCGGATTCAGTCCGGAGAATTGCCCTCGAAGGTTCGCGAGGATCTCCTTCAGGTCCTGCGGACGGTCAACGCCGAGCTGAATCGGGCCGGGCAAGAGATGGCCGGACGGGCCGATGCCTCGGCGCCCCCGGAGGAAGGTGCACCATGAGGGTGCCCGTTTCGTGGTTGCGTGAGTTCGTCGAGGTCCCATCCGACCTGGCCGCCCTGGCACAGCGTCTGACGCTGGCCGGCCTGGAGGTCGAGGAAATCATCCTGGCCGGCCTCCCTCTGGGAGCGGACGCGGCCCGCTTCAAGGTCACCGGCCTCACCTGGGATCCTGAGACGATCGTCGTCGGCGCCGTCGTGGAGGTCATGCCGCACCCGAATGCCGATCGCCTGGTCCTGTGCCGGCTCGATGACGGACGGCAGGAGCACACCGTCCTGACCGGGGCCCCGAACCTCTTCCCGTTCAAGGGGCAGGGTCCGCTGCCGACTCCGCTCAAGGTCGCCTATGCCCGCGAAGGCGCCGAGCTGTTCGACGGCCATCAGGCCGGCTGGGTGCGCATGACGCTCCAGCGGGCCACGATCCGGGGCGTCGAGTCCTACTCGATGGCCTGTTCCGAGAAGGAGTTGGGGATCTCCGAGGAGCACGAGGGGGTCATCCTGCTCGACGAGGACGCCCCGGTGGGGATGCCCCTGGTCGAGTACATGGGAGACGCCGTGCTGGATATCGCGCTGACCCCTAACATGGCGCGCAATGCGAGCATCCTGGGGGTGGCGCGCGAGGTCGCCGCCTGCTTGGGGAAGACCCTGTGCCCGCCCTCCTACGCCATCGACGAGCGCGGGCCGGCGATCGCCGGGCGCGTGGCGCTCTCGATCGGGGAGGCCGAGCTGAATCCGCGCTTCGTCCTGGGCCTGGTGGAAGGCGTCAAGGTCGGCCCGAGCCCGTACTGGGTCCAGCGGCGGCTGCGCCTGGCCGGGATGCGACCGATCAACAACATCGTTGATGCGACGAACTATGTGATGCTCGAGATCGGGCAGCCGCTCCACGCCTTCGACTTCGACGCCCTGGAAGTGCGCGCCGGCGGCAAGCCGCCGCACATCCACACCCGGCGTGCCCGTGCGGGGGAGCAACTGACGACGCTCGACGAGGTCGAGCGCACCCTGGATGACTTCACCGTGCTCGTCTGTGACGACGCCGGAGCCCTGTCGATCGCCGGGGTGATGGGCGGCGCCGAGACCGAAGTCGGCGACGGCACCCGGCGTGTCCTGCTCGAAGGCGCGGCGTGGAACTACATCAACATCCGCCGGACGCTGGCCGCCCAGCGGGTCAGCTCCGAGGCCGCCTACCGGTTCTCGCGTGGCGTTCATCCGGCGATGGCCGAGCGCGGCGTGCGGCGCGGATTGTCGCTCATGGGCGATCTCGCCGGGGGGACGATCGCCGGCGGCCTGCTGGATGCGTATCCCTTGCCGCCGGCGCCGGCGCGTGTCGACCTGACGGTCGAGCAAATCGAACGGGCACTAGGCGTCCGGCTATCGGCCGACGAGATCGCCGAGATCCTGACGCGCTTGGAATTCGACGTCCATCGCGAGGGGGACACCCTCCAAGCTACCGCTCCCGATCATCGCCTGGACATCGGGGAAGGACTCGTCGGCCTGGCCGACCTGACCGAAGAGATCGCCCGGATCTATGGGTACGATCGCATCCCGGAGACGATGATCCGCGATCCTTTGCCACCGCAAGTTGGCAACCCGTCGTTCGACGCGGAGGAGGGCGTCCGCGACCTGTTGGCCGGGATGGGTCTCCAGGAAGTGATCACCTATCGCCTGACGGCACCGGAACGGGATCAAGGCCACCGCCTCGCCGCGTCAGCGGACGCGTCGTATGTGACCCTGGCCAACCCGATCGCCAGCGATCGTACGGTCATGCGCCGCGAATTGCTGCCGTCGGTTCTCGAAGTTCTGCAGCGCAACGTCCGCAATCGCTCGCGGCAGGCGGTCTTCGAGATCGGAGCGGTGTACCTTCCGGTCGCCGGACGGAACCTCCCGGAAGAGCCCGTCCGCCTGGCCATCGCCCTGACCGGCCCGCGCCACGAGCGAGGCTGGCAGGAGGCAGACCAGGGACCTGTCGGCTTCTTCGACCTCAAGGGGATCCTCGAGGCGCTGGGGGCGGCCCTACACCTGCCCGGTTTCCAGTTCGAAGCGACAGAGGAGTCGACCTATCACCCAGGCAAGTGTTCCCGCGTCCTGCTCGACCGTCACCGGGTGGGCGTGATGGGGGAACTCCATCCGCTCATCCAGGCCCGGTTCGATCTGTCCGATTTCCCCGTCGCCGCCTGTGAGCTGGATTTGGGTCGGCTGCTGGCGGCGCGCCCGACCGGGTGGGCCCTCCGTCCGGTGGCGGCGTTCCCGCCGGTCCTGGAGGACCTGGCGGTGATCGTCACCGATGCGACCCCGGCCGAACGGGTTGAGGCGACGATTCGGAACGCAGCCGGAGATCTGCTGGCTGAGGTCCGCCTGTTCGACCTGTACCGCGGCGCGCCGATCGAAGCGGGGCACAAGAGTCTGGCGTATGCCCTGACCTACCAGGCCCCCGACCGCACCCTGACCGATGCCGAAGTGCGCGGGATCCGCGAGCGGATCGTCGCGAACCTTGCGGCGGAGCTGGGAGCTCGTCTGCGGAGCTAGGCGGTCTTGTCGGCGGTGCTCTCGGCGCGGACCATCACCGCCGCGGCGAGCTGGGCGATCACCCGCAGGAGGTCGTAGTCGACCTGCGTGAACGGTCGGTCGGAAGTCTTGTTGAGAGCTTCGACCACGCCCAGGACACGATCGCCGTCGAGCAGCGGGATCGCCGCCAGGGAGCGGGTCTGGAAATCGAAGGTCTCGTCGACGAGGGGCGAGAATCGCGAATCCTTGCGCACGTCCTGCACGATCTGCGGCTGCCGGTGGCTGGCGACCCAGCCGGCGATGCCCTGGCCGTGGGAGAGTCGGTAGCCTGTGAGCCGTTCCTTCGCCTGGCCGTGGACGACGGCGAAGACCAGTTCTTTGGTTTCTTCGTCGACGAGGAGCAGCGACCCGTCGGAGGCGCCGACGACGGCCAGGACCGACTTCAGCAGGTCGTTGAGCAGGTCGAGGACATCCGTGCCGGGGGACAGGCGTTCAAGCAGATCCTGCAGCGCGCTCAAGGCCCGGATCGAGGAATGAAGGACGGCGATTTCGGCCTTGAGATCGCGGTTCTCGTCCCGCAGGCGGGCCACCTCGAGTTGGAGGACCCGAATGGGGGCGGTTTCGGACGAGAGCGACATGGCGCGGATGATAGCACAGGAGGGTCCTAGGCGAAACCAGGTTCGTCTCGAGGCAGACGCGCCGGCACCCCGTCCCGCGATCGACTGCAGGACGGGGCGCCGTTGGGTTTTGTACTCTATGTGTCAGGCGAGCGTGACGTTGGCGGCCTGCAAGCCCTTCGGGCCGGACTCAACGCTGAACTCCACCTGCTGCCCTTCCTCCAGTTTGCGGTAGCCCTCTGCCTGGATGGCGGTGTAGTGGACGAAGACGTCCTCCTGACCGTCTTCCCGGCCGATGAAACCGTAGCCCTTGACCGCGTTGAACCACTTCACCGTGCCTCGATATCGATCAGCCATCTTCCTTCTTGCCTCCTGGGGCGTGATCTCGGCGGCTTCGGCCTGCGGGAGAAAGACAAAACCGCCCCGAACTTGCTCGGACGGTTTGGGCCCTTCTCGCCTTCAAACTGCGTGCCGCACGCCGGGCATGTTATCATCTCCCCGAACCCGAGTCAAGACGCCCGATCCGGCGCGGCGGGGGGTTCCTGCGCCAAGGGCGGAGCCGGCTGGGGCGCCGGTCACAAACTCGTTCGTCCATGAACATCTACTTCTCGTGCTCGCTGACGGGTGGCCGAAAGGATGAAGCGACGTATGGCGCCATCGTCGCCCATCTGGTGGCGCGCGGCCACGAGGTGCCCACCGCCCATCTGGCCGATCCGGGGGTCATGGCGCTCGAGCGCGTCGTGGATCCGGCGGAGGTGTATGCCCGCGACATGGACTGGATCCGCAGGTGCGACGCGCTCGTGGCCGAAGTGAGCACCCCATCGCACGGCGTCGGGTACGAGATCGCCGCCGCCCTGGGGCTGGGGAAACCGGTCTTGAGCCTGTATCGCGACGGCGCCGCCGTCTCCAAGATGCTGACCGGGAACGATTCGCCGGGCTTCCGGGCGCTGCGCTACCTCACGGTCGACGAGGCCCTGACCGCCGTCGATCGTTTCCTCGAGGCCATCGGCCGGTGACGACCCGGCGACGGGGCGCCTGGCATGTCGCCCCGGTCGGGCAGGATCGCTGGCCCGATCTGGTGCGCCTCTTCGGCCGGGACGGCGCCCACGGTGGGTGCTGGTGCATGTGGTGGCGCATCCCCCATCGCGAGTTCGCCGACAACGATGCCGCCCGGAATCGGGCTGGCCTGCGGCGCCTGGTTCGCCAAGGCACGCCTCCGGGCCTGCTCGGCTATCAGGACGGCGAGCCGGTCGCCTGGGTCTCGCTTGGGCCGCGCTCAGATTTTGCCGCGCTGGAGACGTCGCGGATCCTGGCGCCGGTGGACGATCGTCCGGTCTGGTCGATTGTCTGCTTCTTCGTCCGCCGTGATCGGCGCCGCGCCGGATGGATGCGCCGGTTGCTCTCGGCGGCGATCGACTACGCCGCCGCGCATGGCGCCACGATGCTGGAAGGCTATCCGATCGAGTGCGGTGAGGGCCGCCTCGCCGGCTACGCCGGGTATACCGGAATCGCCTCGACGTTCCGGGCGGCGGGGTTCCGCGAGGTCGCCCGGCGCAAGATGGATCGCCCGCTGATGCGGCGCGCCCTGCGGCGCCGCGCCTCCAAGCGTGGAAAGGAGCCAAGGGGATGAACGCAGATCAACCGGTGCTGCTCAAGACGCTCCACTGGCTGGGGCACGACTCCTATCGGATCGATCAACCGAGCGTGATCTACATCGACCCGTGGAGGCTCCCGCCAGGTTCGCCCGCGGCGGATCTGATCCTCGTCAGCCATGATCACTTTGACCACTGCTCTCCGGAGGATGTCGAGAGCATCCGCAAGGAAGACACCGTGGTCGTGGCCCAGGCGGCGGCCGCCGCCAAACTGCGCGCCCCGGTGCGGGTGCTGCAGGTCGGCAAATCGGTCGAGGCCGCCGGTGTCCGCGTTGAGGCCGTCCCGGCCTACAACCTCGACAAGAAGTTCCATCCCAAGGCGGAAGGGCATCTTGGATTTGTCCTGCAGCTCGGTGGGGAGCGCCTGTACTTCGCCGGCGACACCGACCTGATCCCGGAGATGGAAACTCTGGTCTGCGACGTGGCCCTTCTGCCCGTCAGCGGGACGTACGTGATGACGGCCGACGAAGCGGTTCGCGCCGCCGGACTGATCCGGACCCGGGTGGCGGTGCCGATGCACTACGGGGCCGGGGTGGCTGGAACGGAAGACGACGCCGAAGCCTTCCGGCGCGGAAGCCCGGTTCCGGTCGTGGTGTTGCCGATGGAAGGGAAACCGGCCGAAGCCTAGCTCGGCTGGACCTGTTCGATCCGCTCCAGGTCCGGGAAGAACTGCCGGACGGTGCCGGCCACCCAGCCCTGCAGGGTGGTGGCGGAGAGATGGCAACCGCTGCAGGCCCCGCCCATCTCGACTCGCAGCACCCTGCCGTCGAAATCGACCAGCCGGACCCATCCGCCGTGATACTGCTCGATGTAGGAGCTCAGCCGCTCAAGCAGGGCCTGCATCCGGTCCTGGTCGGAGACGTCGGTCCGATGGCTGTGGGCAGATGCGCTGTCCATGAGTCACGACTCCGGGACGGGGCGGATCCCCTGGCGTAGCAGTTCCATGACGTGTTCGTGCGTACTGGTCAGGCGCTGGGCGATGGCCTCGGCCAGCCGCTCCAACAATACCACGCCCGTCGCCGGGTGTTCTTCACACATCCGCCTCAGATCCGATCCGCGGATCGACAGGCACTCCGAATCCGCCGCGCACCGGGCGCTGGAGGTGTAGCCCGAGCGTCCGAGGGCCGCCGACCATCCGAACACCCCGCCGGGATCGATCAGGCTCACCGTCAGTTGCTCGCCGTCGTAGGGCTTGAAGACGATCTCGACCTGGCCGGAGACGAGCAAGTACAAGCGATCGGCTGGCTGGTCCTGAAGGAAGATGACGGTGCCGGCGTTGTGATGCTCAGGCCGGAAGCGTTTGAGGATCAGGTCCTGTTCGTCGGGGTCCAGACCCTGGAAGAAGGCCAGCTTTATGAGGGCGGCGTTGGGTTCGGGTGGCAAGGTGCCCACAGTCTAGACCTCGGGTGGGAGCCTCCGCAGTATCATCCATCCGCGCCCCCGCGACGACCGTCACTCCTATCGAGGAGAAACGGCTTGTGAAATCGCCCACATCCCCCTTGACGGGCTACACCGTTCCGGTATACTACAGGCCACAGGCAGACGTCTGGGTGCCCCCCTCACCTAGATGTCTGCCTGTGCATTAACCAACCGTCAATCGATGTCCTTCAGCGCCGCGACCAGTCGGTCGAGTTCGTCGTCGGTGTTGTAGTGGACGGGTCCGACGCGGACGAGCCCGCCGCCTGCCTCCAACCCCAGACGTTCAGTGACCGAGGACGCGTAGAAGTTTCCGTCCCACACGTAGATCTGTTGACGCGCAAGGTGCTCGGCGACGGCCCGGGGTTCGTGCCCATCCAGGGTGAATGAAACGGTCGGGAGGCGCTCCGTGCTCCGGTCGGCGTCGGTGATCCCGTAGATCCTCAGGCCGCGTACCGACTGGAGTCGCTCGAGCATCCGGACAGTCAGGTCCGCCTCATATTCCTGGATGCGGCTCATCGCAAGTTGGAGGCGCGGCGCCAGTTCATCTCCTGGGCCCGCCAGGTCGGCCAGATACTCAATCGCTCCCAGGGCGCCGACGATGTTCTCGTGCAGCTGAGTCCCCGTCTCGAACTTGCCCGGCGGCGCAGGGGGTGCCGGGCGGACCTTGTAGGCGCGCAAGCGATCGAGCAGGTCATACCGTCCATACAGGGCGCCCAGATGCGGTCCGAAGTACTTGTAGGCGGAGACCACCAAGAAGTCGCACCCGAGCGCCCTGACGTCGATGGGCGCATGGGGTGCGTACTGGACGGCGTCGACGAAGCACAACGCGCCGACGGCATGGGCCCGACGGCTGATCGCGGCGATCGGGTTGATCGTTCCGACGGCGTTCGAGGCGTAGCCGACCGCCACGAGCCGCGTTCGAGAACTGAGCAGCCCGTCAAGATCGTCCAGGCGGAGGGTGCAGTCCTCGGGGTCGAAGTCGAGCCAGCGGATCAGGCAGCCTCGATCTTCGGCCACGAATCGCCACGGCGCGATGTTGGCATCGTGATCGAGGCGCGTGACGACGATTTCGTCCCCCGGGAGGAACTCGCGCGCCAGGGCCCGGCTGATCTGAAAGGTCAGGCTGGTCATGTTTGGGCCGAAGACGATCTCCTCCGGCCGGTCTGCGCCAAGGAAGGTGGCCGTCGCCGCGCGCGATTCTTCGAGCAGCCGGTCGGATTCAATACTTGTGGCGAAGGCGCCGCCCCGATTGGCGTTGCTGTCCGTCAGGTAGGACTGCATGCGATCGAGGACCGATTGCGGGACCTGCGTGCCGCCGGGATTGTCGAGGAATGCGGCCCCGCTGCGAAGGGCGGGAAAGTGGCGTCTCACGGCTTGGACGTCGAAGGGCATGCGCAGCTCCCAATCTATCCGCTCGCCAGCCGGCGCTCGGCCTCGGCGAGATCGGCTTCCGTATTGACGTTGAAGAAACACCACGGATCCGGCTCGATGAGCCGGACGTCCGTTTCGTTCACCGCCCGCAGGGCGACCTCTCCAAAGAAGCTGATAACCCTTCGATCCCCGCGCTGGAGAGCGCGCTGAATGGCGGGCAGGCACACCCGTCGATACACGGCGAACAGAGGCTCGAAGTCCCCGTCATGCTGCGGTACCACGGCCTCGGCGGGCGGTGCCCAGCGGAGCATCTGACCCGCCAACCGGGGGCTGGCGAAGGGCATGTCACATGCCGTCACCAGAACCCGGTCTCCGGTGGCGGTGGCCAGCGCCGTCAGGAGTCCGGCCAGGGCACCGGCGCCGGGCTCTGCGTCGCGGGCCGTCCGGTAGCCGAGCGGCCGGTAGGCCTCCGGGTCGTTGGTGGTGATCACGATCTCATCGGCGAGTCCGCCGAGGCGATCGATCACGTGCTGCGCCAGGGGTTTCCCGGCGAGAACCACCAGGCCCTTGTCGCGGCCCATCCGACTCGAGCGGCCACCGGCCTGGACGACCAGAGAGATGCCCGCCTCGCCCTGGCCCGCACCGGGCGTCATCTCAATCGTCGGCCTTGTCGGGAACGAGCTCGAAGATCGGGATCGCCCGTGGCGCCGCTCGGCGGGCGTAGTCCGCGTAACCAGGATAGAGGGCGACGGCTTGCTCCCACACCCGCTGGCGGCGATCGCCGTCCAGTTCGATGGCGCGGAATGGGCGCCAGGCCCCGTTGAGCCGGACCCGGACTGAGGGATGGGCGCGCAGGTTGTGGCACCACCCCGGCAGATGCCGGCGCCCGAAGTTCGAGGCGATCAGGCCGAGGCGGCTTCCGTTCGGGACGATCGTGAGTGGATGCGTGCGGATCTGACCGGTTCGGGCGCCGACGGTCGAGATCAGCCGGACCGGCACGCCGATCGCGAAGGACGTCACGCTGAGTCCGTCGCCGCTCAATCTCAAGAGGGCCAGATCGGCGGCGTGGACGAGCGGTGCAACGATTCGCGTCACCCACCCGATCGCCGCCAGCCGTTGGATACGCCGGTGCCAGGGCGAGATGCGCATGGGGATGGCATCCGGGTTCATGAGGGCCATTGTACCTGTGGAAGGTCGGAATCGGCGCGATATAATCGCCGCGAGGGGATGCGATGACCACGCTGGGCGAGGTCCTTGATGCCCACACTACTGAAGGTGAACTGTATCGCAGGCTGGAGGACGACGCCGTTGCGTGCACGGCGTGCGGGCATCGGTGCCTGATCCGCTCCGGGAAGCGGGGCATCTGCCGGGTTCGCTTCAACCTGGACGGGGCCCTGCGGGTGCCGTGGGGGTACGTGGCCGCCCTGCAGTCGGACCCGATCGAAAAGAAGCCCTTCTTCCACGTCTTCCCCGGCGCCGACGCTCTGACCTTCGGGATGTTCGGGTGCGACTTCCACTGTGCGTACTGCCAGAACTGGGTGACTTCTCAGGCGATGCGCGATCCCGCATCCGATATCGCCCTCGGGGGTTTCCGTCCGATCGCGCCCGCGGCGCTGGTCGAGCACGGTCGGAGACTGGGCGCCCGATTGGTCGTCTCGTCGTATAACGAGCCCTTGATCACGAGCGAATGGGCGCGGGCGATCTTCGAAGAAGCGCGCCGGGCCGGGATGGTGTGCGCCTATGTTTCGAACGGGAACGCGACCCCGGAAGTCCTCGAATATCTGCGCCCTTGGGTCTCGGCCTACAAGATCGACTTGAAGACGATGAACGACCGAGCCTATCGGAGTCTCGGCGGAGTGCGCGACCGGGTCCTGGAGACGATTCGGAACGCCCACGAGATGGGTTTCTGGGTGGAAGTGGTCACCCTGATCGTGCCCGGGTTCAACGACAGTGTCGACGAGCTGATGCAGGCCGGGCGTTTCCTGGCATCGATCTCGGCGGACATCCCGTGGCATGTCACGGCCTTCCACAAGGATTACCGGATGACGGAACCCGCCAACACGACCGTGGAGGGACTTCTGCGCGCCGCCGAGATCGGACAGGAGGCCGGCCTGCGGTACGTGTACGCCGGAAACCTCCCTGGCCGCGTCGGCGGGTACGAAAATACGGTTTGCCCGGGATGCGGCCGGTCCGTGGTGCGCCGGATGGGCTATGCCTTGTTGGATTATCAGATCACAGCCGAAGGAGCCTGTCGGGCCTGTGGGGCGACGATCGCCGGCGTGTGGCCGTCGGATCCCGATCAGGTCCCGTTGGCCGGCGGAGCCGATTGGCGGGACCGGGCGCCCCGGCCCGTAGCGTGAATGGCGACGGGTGAGTAGGTCACGATGACAGACCACGACGGACCGGTCAAGCTGCTGCTGAGCTACGACCCGCTGCCCGACCAGCGCGAGGAGTACTTCCGCTACGTCCTGGGAGAATTCGTCCCGGCCCTCGAACAGCTGGGGCTGAAGATGTCGGAAGCGTGGCATACAGCCTACGGTGATTACCCGCTGCGTCTGGCGGGATTCGTCGCCCCGGATCAAAGGACGATGGACGAGGTCCTGGCATCGGAAGCCTTTGGGGACCTGGAATCCCGACTCCAGGCATTCGTGGTCAACTATCGCCGCCGGATTGTCCCCCAAGGCGGGCGATTCCAGTACTGACACGCGCCAGGATGCCTCCCAGGGCCACAGATGGTGAACCCCAAGGGCCAAGGTCTGTGACGTCCTTCACAAATCTGAGGTATAATGATGTGCCCTGGCCCATCGCGCCTCGCTCTTTCACCGTTGCTGCCCACCATCGCCGCCATGCCAGGGCCTGAACTCGACCGCCTCCGGGCCTTGCCTGGGGGCGGTTCCTTCCAGGCGTGGTCTGGGTCACGGGAATCCATCGAGAACCTTCCAGACAGGATGAACTTGCTCCAATATGGGTGTGACACTCGGCACTACGGCTGACCGGTCCGGTTGGAAAGAATAGAGTACGCTGCGCGGGGGGTAGCATGCCTGACGTCGAATGGAAAGCCGTCAAGACGATGTACTGCGACCGGGTCGGCGAGGACGTCGCCCTGGAGGCGCGCGTCGCCTACCCTCCCGACTTTCTGCCAGATCCGCCCCGGATCCTGACCCACCGTTGCTCCCTGGGGATCACGTGCAATGCCTACGACCGCCCGGGCTGCCGCTGGTCGGGAGGCTGGCCGGCCTTCGACCCCCTGGCGTGACGCGCCTCTGACTGGTTGACTCCCTCCTCCAGAAGGAGCCACAAGCGCCCCGGCGGATATCGGGGCGCTTGCGATTCGGGGGATTCACGTGGCTTGGCCTAGATCACCTTGAGTCTGTTTCCGACGTCCTCGAATGCCTGCAGGCCGCGCTCGAGATCATCCGGGGTGTGGGCAGCTGAGATCATGACCCGGATCCGGGCCTTGCCGCGCGGGACGGTGGGGAAGCCGATCGCCATGGCGAAGACCCCCTCCCGGAACAACTCCCGGCTGAATTCCTGGGCGAGAGGCGCCTCGCCCAGCAGGATCGGGGTGATCGGGGTCGTGCTGGCACCGGTGTCGAAGCCGAGGGCCCGCAGCCGCTCCTTGAAGAAGGTTGTGTTGTTCCACAGCCGCTGGACCAGCTCGTCCGACTCCTCCAGCAGGTCTACAGCCGCCAGGCAGGCGGCCACATCGGGTGCCGTCATCGCCGAGGAGAACAGGAACGGGCGGGCTCGCTGGCGTAGCCAATCGATGATCACGGACTTGCCGGCGACCACACCGCCCACGACGCCGAACGCCTTGGAGAGCGTTCCGACCTCGACGTCGACTTTGCCGTGCAGGCCGAAGTGGTCGACGATGCCCCGTCCGCCGCGCCCCAGGACGCCTTCGCCGTGGGCGTCGTCGACCATCATGAGATAGCCGTAGTCCTGGACCACCGCATGGATCGCGTCCAGCGGGGCCACATCGCCGTCCATGCTGAAGACTCCGTCGGTGACGACCAGGCTCCGGCGATAGCCAGCGTCCTTATTGGCCTCGATCACCCGCCGCAGGTCGTCGGGGTCGGCGTGGGCATAACGCAGGATCTTGGCGCCCGAAAGCCGACAGCCGTCGATGATGCTGGCATGGTTGAGCTCATCCGAATAGACAACGTCTTCTTTGTCGACCAGCGCCGGAAGCGTTCCGAGGTTGGCGTTGAAGCCCGATTGGAAGCCGATGGCCGCCTCGACGCCCTTGAAGGCCGCCAGACGCCTCTCGAGCTCGAGGTGCAGGTCCATCGTGCCGGCAATCGTCCGCACGGCGGCCGGTCCGACGCCGTGCGTCTCCAGCGCTTTCCGGGCCGCCTCCGTCAGGCGCGGGTGGTTGGCCAATCCGAGATAGTTGTTCGAGCAGAAGTTGAGGACGCGCTGGCCGTCGACGACCAGCCACGCGCCCTGGGGAGAACTCAGGGTGCGGATGGTCGTGAACAGGCCGCGCTCTCGCAGTCCCTCGAGCTCGTCGATGATCCATTGGATGTTGGTGGTGGTCATGGCAGATCCTCGTCGATCGGCGGGGCCGTCCGGATCAGGGCCTGCTTGCGGGTGCGGGTCATCGCTTTGAGAGCGCGCTCACGCCGCATCGCCGCAGCGCGATCGGGCTGGGCCTCGACGAATACCAATCGCCGCGGCGGGTGGGCCCGGGTGTAGCGTGAGCCGCGTCCGGCGGCGTGCTCACGCAGGCGCCGGGCCGGGTTCGTCGTCCAGCCGGTGTAGAACGAGCCGTCGGCGCACTCGATGATGTAGCAGAAGTACTCGGGCACGCGGGGATTATAGCCCGCCGGTCCGTGCGGTCCCGCGTTGGGCAACGGGCGGCTGGGTCGCTAGAGCCCGAGCTCGGCGGCGATCCCGGTCAGATCCTCGTTCGGCCAGGCGGAACGCCAGGTACGGACGACCCAGTCGTCCATCGCCTCGGGAAGAGGGCGCACTCCCGTCGGCAGATCCGGATCCTTGAGAAGCGCTTCGAGAGCCAGCAGATGCGCAGCCAGGGGGGCGTCGACATAGCGATTGAGCGTGGGTTGGGCGAGATGGAAATTGAGCGGGATGTGCCGGCCCCCGAGGATCTCATCGTCGGTGAACGGAGGGCCGAACTCGTCCTCCGCTCCCAGGTTGACCAGGTCCGGGCGGTTGCGGCGGAGCCAATCGGCTGGCACGGTTCGCCCGAGGATCCCCGGCTGGCCGGTAACCGCTAGGACGACATCGGCGCGGGCCAGCGCCGCCTCCAGGGCGGGATTCGGATCTGCGCCGAGGGCGACGAATCCCTCGGCGGAGGCTCGCTGCAGCGCCGCTTCGCCGGCCTCCGCCACGGTCACGTCCACCCCGGTCTTGCGCAACTGATGGGCAACCCCGCGCCCGATCTTGCCGTACCCGAATACGACGGCGTGCCGTCCGGCGGGATCCGCCCCGGCGCGGAACTGGCGCCAGGCCCGCAGGAATCCATCGCCCGTGCCGAAGAAGCCCTCGATGCGCTTCGCCCGGCAGTCGTCGGCGCTGAACACCGGGCAGTCGATCGATTGATAGTGCAGGACTCCGGTGCGGGTGACTTCGGCGGCCCCACGCGGGCGGCGAGCGCGCCCCAAGACCGCGCCGACGTCGAGGTACCAATCGCCGCGTTGGCAGGCCTCCGAGACGGATAAGACAGGCACGCCGTGGCGCTCAAGGTCGGCGAGGACGGGGGCCTCGGCCGGGCTCGGGTGGGCGGCGGCCAGCACGACTTCCCCACCGCCGCGGGCCGCGCCTTCCACCACGACCATCGAGTTGCGCACGAGGACGTGACCGACGACGATGGATTGGCCGGCAAAGGGGGTTTCGCGGGAGAAACGGTCGAGGAGTTGGCCCAGGACGGGGAGCTCGGCGGCCTCCCGCTGGTGCGCGGATTCGCCGAAGTACGCGTCGAGTCCAGAGCGAATCACCGCTTCGAGCTGTCCGGTGGCCGCCGGCTCCGCCCAAACAGGCGGTCGAATAGGCCTATCCGCGGCATGCCCGGAAGCTCGACCCCGTGGTCGGGGCGCGACTCCATCCGGACGGTCTTCCAGTCGCGATAGACCTCGAGGGCCGCATCCAGTTGGGCGGCCAGGCGGGCCTCGTCGCCCGCTTCCACGATCGACCGCAAGGCCGCCATTTCATCGGACAAGGCGTCCAAGCGAGCGAGAAGATTGGCGCGGTTGGCGACCATTTCGCGCGCGCTCTCGGCGGTTGGCTCGTCTTCGACCAGGGCCGCCAGCCGGGCCAGGGATCGACCCACCAGCCGGCGCTGGTCGCGCCATCCCGGGTTGTGGGTCAGACTGGCGATCAGTGCAGCCGCCACTGCGGTCGGCAGTTCATCGGAGGTCGCCGTCAGCGAGTCGGCTTCGGCGGCGTCGAGGAAGAACGGTTCCGTCCCGAGGATCGCAGCCAGATCGAGGGCGATCTCAACAGCCCCCTCGGGCGTCCCCGGCGGCAGAATGATCCCGAGCATCCCACCTTGGAAGAAGTCGGGAGACGGTTCCGTCTCGGGTGGGATCAATCCCAGGGCGCGTCTTGGCCCGAGGAACGGCACGGTACCCAGGACGGGGCTATGCGGCGACAGGCGCGACCGGATGGCGTCGAGGGTTGGCCCCTGAAGGCGGCCGGTGCTCAGGACGACAGTGTCGGGGCGGAGCCGCCCGGCGAGCGCCTCGGCCGCCTCGAGGGCGCGTTCGGCCGTCAGCGTCAGGATGACCAGGTCGGCTTCGGCGGCCGGACGGGCAAGGTCCCCGGCCTCGCGATCGATCGCGCCGAGCTTGCGGGCCTGCTGAGAGACCTTGGGGTCTGGATCGAACCCGATTCGCTGGAACGTTTCGGCCGCCTTGCGAAGCGCCAGGCCGATGATGGTGCCGATCTGCCCGGTGCCGGCGATCAGGATGGTGACCGTCTCAGGCATGATGCCAACCTCCCGAGGGCGGTCCGGATGGACCCGCGCCCCTCACGTGACCAGGAGTTGCAGGACGTTGAGCGCCGGCGCCTGGACCAAGACCCCCAGGAGGTTCAGGCCGGCGCGGGACGAAAGCACGATGATGGCGACCAGCAGGACCGGGCCGTAGGGACGAATCTGGGCCAGCAGCGCCTGGCCGCCCGCGGGGAGGAAGTGGTTGAGGACCTTCTCGCCGTCGAGCGGGAAGATCGGGATCAGGTTGAAGAAGAACAGGATCAGGTTCAGGAAGATGAAGTCGATCAGGAGCGCTTGCACAAACCCGGGGGAAACGTCGACCAGGCCCATCTGGATCGGGAGGGAGGCGAGGATGGCCAGGCCCATATTGGAGATCGGCCCGGCGGCGGCGACGATCATGATTCCGGCCGAGGTCCGGCGCTGCAGCACGTAGGGATTGATCGGCACAGGCTTGGCCCATCCGAAGCCGGCGAAGACGAGCATCAACGAGCCGATCAGGTCGAGATGAACGAGCGGGTTGAGGCTCAGGCGTCCGGCCAGGCGAGGCGTATCGTCGCCAAGCTGGTCGGCGGTCCAGGCGTGGGCGAATTCGTGGACGGTGAAGGCGATCACGAGTGTGATCACGCGCGTCAGCAGAAGGGTGGGCTCGAGATTGAACATCGGTTCGGCATTATAATGCGCCTCCGGCGGGGATCCGCGATGCTGCCCGACTTGCAGATGGAGGACGTGCTCCGTCTGCGCAAGCCCCATCCCTGTGGGAATACGGATTGGATCGTGGTTCGGCTCGGGGCCGACATCGGCCTCAAGTGCCTCGGGTGCGGCCGACGGATCTTGTTGCCGCGTCGCGAAGTGGCGCGCCGCATGAAGGGCTACGTCCGCCGGGCGGCTGACGATGGGTGAGCAAAAACGGGCGGCCTTTCTCTTCTCCGACACCGGCGGGGGCCACCGCAGCGCGGCCGAAGCGGTGGTCGAGGCGGTCGAGCGGAGCTATGGCACGCGCATCGAAGTCGCCCTGGTCGACGGCCTCCTGGAGTACGCCCCGACTCCCTTCAATCGACTGCCGGGATGGTATCCATCGATGGTGCGGACCCCGCGCATGTGGGGCACGTCCTTTCGGATCTCCAACGGACGCCAGCGCGGACGGGTGTTGACGACCCTGACCTGGCCGTACGTCCGCCGGGCCGCCCGCCGTCTGGTGGCCGATGTGAGCGCTGACATCTTCGTGGTCTTTCATCCGCTCCTGATCGTGCCGACTCTGAAAGCCCTCGGTCCCGACCGGCCACCGGTCTTCGCCGTTGTAACCGATCTGGTGAGCGGACACTCCCTGTGGTACCAGCCGCGGCTTGACCTGTGCCTGGTGCCGACCGAGGCTGCGGCGGAGAAAGCGAGGCGGAATCGGGTGGCCCCGGAGCGTGTGCGGGTCGTCGGCCTTCCGGTGGCGGAGCGATTCTGCCATTCGCTCGGAGACGAAGCCGGCCTGCGAGCCGAGCTTGGGTGGCCTGTCGATCGACCGATGATCTTGATCGTCGGGGGCGGCGAAGGGATGGGCCCGTTGTTTGAGGCCGCCCGGGCGGTGGCCCGCAGCGGTCTGGAGGCCGGCCTGGCGATCGTCGCCGGCCGCAACGCGGCCTTGCGACGACGCCTGGAGCAAGTGGCGTGGGAGATCCCGACCTTCGTGTATGGGTTTGAACAGCGAATGCCCGAAATGATGCAGGCGGCGACGCTCCTGGTCACCAAAGCCGGGCCGAGCACGATCGCCGAAGCGGTCAATGCTGCGCTCCCGCTGGTGCTGTACAGCTTTCTCCCGGGCCAGGAAGAGGGCAACGTCGAGTATGTCGTTGGGCAAGGCCTGGGACGCTGGGCGCCGGGCGCGGCGCAAACCGCCGCAGCCGTGCGCTCCTACCTTGAGGATCCGGGGGAACTAGACCGGGCGATCGAGGCCTGCCGACGCGCCGCCCGCCCGGGGGCGGCCCGGGCGGTCGCCGATGTCGTCGCCCAGCGCCTCGGGGTGGACTAGATCCCGACGATGACGGCGCTGTACATGTTGCCGACGCCGGATCCGAAGACCGTCAGCATCAGGATCACGGCCAGCCCGACGAGAAGCATGATAAGTGCGTATTCCAGAAGACCCTGGCCGGTCCAGGGACGCTCCACCATTGGACCTCCGTCACGGTGGCACGGCACTCGGTTTCCTTCACCGCAAGTATAGAAGCCGGCGGCCCTGGGGCAATAGGCTCGCGGACCTGCGCCGGTTTGCAGAGACCTAACAAAGGAGCGCCATGCACAAACTCGTCCTCGTCTTGCGGCGGACGGCCGACCCCGAGGCGCTCGAGCGTCAGTGGAGTGAAAGGTTCGTCCCGCTCGCCGAGCGAATGCCCGGGCTCCGCCGGGTCGTCGTCGGGCGCACCGCCGGCGCGCCCGGGTCGATCCCGAACATCCTGCTGATCCATGAGCTGCTCTTCGATGATCTCGAGTCGCTGCGCCGGGCGATGACGTCGCCCGAGGGCCAGCAGGCCGGCCGCGCCCTGATGAGCTTTGCCGCGGATCGTTCGGAACTCTTCTTCGCCGAGCATCTGGAGATGGAGGTCCCGGACCGCGGGCCTGATCATCCCGCAGGAATCCCGTCGTGAGCTTGTCTAGGGGAGGGGGGCGCCGGGGACGGGCGATCCAGCTTGGCTCGGGCCACCGACGCCGCTGGGTCTGGGTGGGTATCGGGATCGCGGCGGCTGCGGTCATGGGCAGCGCGATCTACATCAATGTGGAATCGCGGGCCGGACGGCTGTTGCGCCTGCGAGAATACTGGGCCGATCCGGCGGCGCACGCCGATTGGGAAATCCGCGCCGGCGATCGTTGCGGCGAGGCGCCCTTCGTCTTCCCGACCGACGGATACGTCGGGTTTGTCTGGGGGGACTCCTTCCGCCCCGGGCACGCCCATCAGGGCCTGGACATCTTCGGTCCGACCGGCCCCGACGGGCTCGGCCAGACGCCCGTGGTCGCTGCCTACGACGGCTACCTGACGCGACGGGCGGACTGGCGCTCGGCGGTCATCCTACGTATCCCGCAGGACCCTTTCCAGCCGGGGCGCCAGATCTGGGCCTACTACACCCACATGGCCGACGCCGAGGGCAACTCCTTCGTCGACTCGGCGTTCCCGCCGGGTACCTCCGAAGAGTTCGTTCGGGCCGGTACGTTGCTGGGCTACCAGGGGAACTACTCGGCGGATCCGATGAGCCCGACCGGAATGCATCTGCATTTCTCGATCGTCCGGGACGACGGAGAAGGCCGGTTCCTCAACGAACTGGAAATCGATAACACGCTCGACCCGTCCCCATATCTTGGGATCGAGGTCGACGCCCGACGGCGAGGCGAAGGGCCACCCGTGTGCAAGTCGTTCTAGGGCCGTGGCTGACACCGGGGGACCCGTTGCCAGGCGCGTCGATGCCGCCTGCACCCCGGCGACGTATAATGGCCGCGTCCCGTCGTCTGCCGTGACCTCACGAGGCCGAGGCGATCGTCCAAGGGAGGTTCGGCCGCCGGCGGGGGAGCGCGGTCGCCGGCGGATAGAGGACCTGCTGAGATGCCCTACGTCGTGTGTGCCGAGGAGATGGATGGGCGCTGGATCGCCCATGTCCCCGATCTTCCGGGGTGCTACGCCAGCCATGCGGAGCGGGATACGGCGATCGCTGGGGCGCCGGGGGCGGTCGAGGCCTACATCGCCTGGTGCGCCGCCCACGGGATCCGCGTGTCTGGGGTCTCGCCGCCGATGGTTGTCAGCGAAGTCGTGCGGTCGTGGCAGTATGAGCCTGACTACGAAGTCAACGCCTTCTTC
Organism: Anaerolineales bacterium; assembly: GCA_035471625.1. Taxonomy (GTDB): domain Bacteria; phylum Chloroflexota; class Anaerolineae; order Anaerolineales; family E44-bin32; genus DATEVL01. Next base: position 20,266 of record DATIPT010000083.1, on the reverse strand, counting down.
GCCGCCGACCGCCCGTCCGTCGCCTCCGATGAGCTCCCCGAAATCAAACGGCTCCTTGCCGCCACCCGCAAGGACCTGCTGGCGGTGGTCGACTCCCTGAATCTCGATGATCTCCAGCGCGCCATCCCGGGCGAACGTTGGCCGATCGGAGGCGTCCTCCATCACGTTGCCCGCGCCGAGCTGTGGTACTTGGACCGCCTCGGTTTGGCCTTCCCCCGCGCCGAACTGACCCCTGAGCCGCTCGAAGCGATCGAGCAGGTACGCGAGCACACCCTTTCGGTCCTTCCTTCCTTGAGCGGCAAGACCGGCGTCGTCGCCCTGGCCGGTGAGATCTGGTCGGCCCGCAAAGTGATCCGGCGCACCTTGTGGCACGAGCGCGATCACACCGAACACATCACGAAACTTCGCACCCGGCTCCGCTGAGCCCTCTTGCCATGACCACGAACAATACGCCTCTGGACGAATACCGGCGACAGTTGGTGGCTCGCTATCGCCAGCACCCCGCGCAATACCGGGACCATGTCGCCGGCCTGGATGCGGCCGCCCTCCAGGCTCCGATCAAGCCCGGGGAGTGGTCGCCGCACCAGCTGCTGTTCCACGTGAGGGCGGTCGATGTGCAGGCGTACGGCCCCCGCCTCGAGCGAATCCTGAACGAGGCGCGGCCGCCCCTCGACGACTTCGACGAGGCGGCCTGGATGGCGGAACACTACGACTCCACCGAGGACCTGTCGTCGATCGTCGACACCTGGGCTGGCTTCCGACAGGGGATCGCCGAACTCCTGAAGGATCTGCCGGCGGACGCCTGGAACCGGACGGGACTCCAGCCGTATTGGGGTGAACGCACGCTCCAGTGGTGGCTGGAACGCGCCGTGACTCACGCCGAGGACCACTGGAGCCAGCTCCTGGGAGAGTGACTCGGTTCAATCCCCTTGGAGGGAGGATCCATGACTTTCAGCCTGATCCAGACGGATACCCGGAACCGCGTCGGGGTGGTGCGGATCCACCGCCCCGACGCCTTGAATGCCCTCAACGGGCAGGTGATGGAGGAACTCAATCAGGCCCTCAGGGATTTCGACGCCGATCCGACCATCGGAGCGATCGTCGTGACGGGCGACGACCGGGCATTTGCGGCCGGGGCTGACATCAAGGAAATGGTAGAGGCGTCTCCCGTCGAGATGTTCGTCGAGGCTCGCATCGGCCAGTGGGATCGAATCCGAGAGATCCACAAGCCGGTGATCGCCGCCGTCTCGGGTTGGTGCCTGGGCGGTGGCAACGAACTGGCGATGGCCTGCGACATGATCGTCGCCTCCGAGACAGCCAAGTTCGGCCAACCGGAGATCAACCTCGGGGTGATCCCCGGAGCGGGCGGGACCCAGCGGCTGACCCGCGCCGTCGGGAAGGCGATCGCCATGGAGATGGTGCTGAACAATCGGACGTTGAACGCGACCGAAGCCCTGCAGTATGGCCTGGTGAGCCGGGTGGTCCCGGTCGAGGTCTATTTGGACGAGGCGCTGCGGCTGGCCGAGGAAATCGCCGCCCGGGCGCCGCTCGCCGTCCGCATCGGTAAGGAAGCCGTCAACCAGGCCTTCGAGTCGTTTCTCGCCGACGGGGTGGCCGATGAACGCCGGGCGTTCTACTTCCTCTTCAGCACCCAGGATCAGAAGGAAGGGATGCAGGCGTTCATCCAGAAGCGCAAGCCCGATTGGAAGGGCGCCTGAGCGACATGCCCTCCTACCACCAGTGGGTCACGGCGTTTCGGGACCTGGGACTTGGGCCGTCAAGCCGCCTCCTGGTTCACGCCTCCCTGCGGGCATTCCGGCACGAGACCGGAGGCCCTTCGGCGCTCCTTGGCGCACTGACAGCCGTAAGCGAGATGGTCGTGATGCCGGCGTTCACGCGACGCACCATGGTCACGCCCCGCACCGGGCCGTCCGATAACGCGCTCGCCTACGGCGAAGCTCCAGGCAACTTCGAGGCCGAGCTGTTCCACCCGGGGCTGCCCGGCGATCCAGACCAGGGGGAGGTGGCGGAAACGTTGCGCCGGCAGCCCCGCGCCCGGCGCTCGGTTCATCCGATCCTGTCCTTCGCCGGTATCGAGGCAGCGGAAGCGCTGACCGCACAGACCCTCGACGAACCGCTCGGAACGGTCCGCTGGCTTGCCGAGGCCGACGCCGATGTCGTCCTGATCGGGGTGGACCACCGATCGAATGTCAGCCTTCATCACGCCGAGCGGGTTGCCGGGCGACGGACGTTTGTCCGCTGGGCGCTGACGGAGCAGGGCGTCGTGACGTGTCCGAACGTGCCGGGGTGTTCCGACGGATTCGAAGCGATCGAAGGCCGGCTGGGAGGGATCGCCCGGCGGATCGCTATCGGAGGCGGCGTGATCACTTCGGTTCCCCTGCGCGACTTGATCCATGTAGCGGCCGGATGGATCCGGGAAGACCCGCGCGCCTTGCTGTGTGACCGGCCCGGATGCGAGCGCTGTGCCGCCGTGCGGGCATCGGTGCGAACCCCGGCAACCTCTCAGGGCATGGACCCTTCGTAGTCCTCAGCACAATCCGGCACCTCGGCATCCCGACTCTCTGGTAAAGTCATACCCGTTTAACGAGACCCCGTTCGGATACGGAGCACGATGCGAACGATCTTCATCGAGAAGAACATTCCCCGGGCGCTGACCGTAAAGTACCTCAAGCGCCTCTGGCCGGGCGTCGTGTGGAGCGGACTCTCGCATGCCCGGGTCGTCGAGATCCCCGAGCCGGCCTTGCCCGGACCGCGCTGGATCCGCGTTCAGAACCGACAGTGCGGGATCTGCGCCAGCGATCTCTCCCTGCTGTTCGTCTCCGCCGATCCGGCGGCGGCGCCCGTCGCCCTTCCGGGGTATCGACGTCTTTACCTCGGCCACGAAGTCGTCAGCGATGTCGTCGAAGTCGGTCCGGGGGTCACCACGCTGAAGGTGGGCGATCGGGTTGTGATGGAATCACGCTTCACCGGGGCGACCTGCTTCTCTCAGGAGATCGATCCTCCCTGTCGCTTCTGCGCCGCCGGCGATACCCGGTTGTGCGAGAACGCCTCGGCGATGCAGGGCCCATCCGGCCTCGGCGGAGGATGGAGCGACGGCTACGTCGCCCATGAGAGCGAGGTCCGCCGGGTCCCCGACGGCCTGGGAGACGATGAGGCTTCGCTCATCGAGCCGATGGCGGTGGCGCTGCACGGGGTCCTGCGCCGCCCGCCTCAGACCGGAGACCGCGTCCTGGTCATCGGCGCCGGGGTGATCGGTTTGATGACGGTGATGTGCCTCCGGCTGGTCGAGCCGCGGTGTCGCATCACCGTGATCGCGCGCTATCCCCATCAGACCGAAGCGGCCCGCCGTCTCGGGGCGGACGCAGTGATCGACCATGGGGACCTGTACGAGCAGGTCGCCCGCCAGACCGGAGCCCGGCTGTATCGCGCCCCCCTCAACCGAGGAATGCTGCTCGGGGGCTTCGATATCACCTACGACTGCGTCGGCCATGCCGATACGATCCTCGACTCGCTGCGCTGGACCCGCGCCCAGGGGACCGTCGTCCTGATCGGGATCGACTTCTCCCTCTTGCGTGTCGATCTGAACCCGGTCTGGTATCAGGAGGTGGATTTCATTGGCTCCCACACCTTCGGAGTCGAGCGCCTCAACGGTCTGAGGCCGCATACCTTCGAACTGGTGATCGAGCACATGCTGGCCGGCCGCCTCGGGGAGTCTGGTCTGATCACGCATCGCTACCCGTTGGGCGAGTACCGCAAGGCGATCGACGCCGCCCGCGACAAGCGAAGCGGTGCGATCAAAGTCACCCTGACGATCTAGGCCTCCGTCCGGGAGCCGAGCAGGAATCCCGAAGCATGGTAAGATGACTCGGCCCCACCGTTATGGACGAAGCCGAGAAAATCACCATCATCGAAGGCCCCCCGCCCACGTTCGAAGCCGTGACCGACGTGTGGCCGCTGGGCGTCGTGGAAGGCCCCGACCCGTCGGTCGTCGCCCTGTGCCGGATGCGGACGTTCAACGGCCCGGAGTTGGTTGGCCGGTGTTCGCGAGCCTGGCGCGACGGACTCCCGATCCATCTGGAGTTCCGCGACTTGAGCGGGCTGACCCAGCAGATGCAGATCATCGCGGCGCGCTGGAACGAGATCGACGAAGGCGACGTGCTCACCCTATGGGTGCGCGCGGCGGCCTCGGATCTGGGCTTCGAGCTCCTCTTCGATGAGGACGACGACTCCGAGGTGGACTCCGAAGACCTCGATCCGTCTGTCTAGGGGATTCCCGCCCGGTTCTGCGGGCGATCCCTTCGCGCTGTCTCTCCCCCGGGGGTACCCATGGCCGAAGTTTCGAGTCTCCTGTCGCAGCAGGACGGTGGCGTTCTGACGCTCACGCTCGCCCGCCGCAAGGCGAATGCCTTCGATGAGGCGCTCATCCTGGAACTGGCGGACGCGCTGCGCCGGGCAGGCAAGGACGACGTCGTGCGGTGCGTGATCCTGACGGGCGCCGGCCACGTCTTTAGCGCCGGTCAGGACATCTCGATCCTCGCCGGGGAGGAACGCATCCTGGTTCGGGAGGGGCTGGAGCGGACCTACAACCGGCTGGTGCGTCAGATGCGCGCCCTCGAGAAGCCCATCCTGGGCGCGATCAACGGGCCCGCAGCCGGAGCGGGCCTGGGGGTAGCCCTGGCGACCGACATCCGAATTGCGGCCCGCAGCGCCCGTTTCGTATTCGGGTTCGGCGGGATCGGACTGACGGCCGACTCCGGGATCTCCCTGACGCTCCCGGTGTTGATCGGCCTGGGGCGCGCCTCCGAAATGGCCTTTACGAATGAACCGCTGTCGGCCGAGCAGGCGCTCGACTACGGGCTCGTCAACCGCGTCGTCGACGACGCCGACCTACCGGGGGAGGCGCGGGCGATGGCGGAGCGGATCGCAGCCGGTGCGCCGCGCGCCCACGCGTTGACCAAGCGAGCCTTCCAACGGGCCGTTCTGGGTGGACTGGACGCGGCGCTGGATTATGAGGTGTACCTGCAGGAGGCCGCTGCGAAGACCGAGGATCACCGCGAAGGCGTGCGAGCGTTCCTTGAGAAGCGGCCACCCCTGTTCCGGGGGCGCTGACGCTCAATCCTGCGGAGCGCTGGATTCCCTGAGTCGCTGGACCTCCGCCTCGGCAACCTCCGGTTCAAGTTTCCGGAAGAGCGGCCGGGACGGGTTGAGCCGGCGGCCCGGCTCGAGGCGGCTCGGAGCCCAGGTGCCGGATCCCGTCCCCGGTTCGTAGATCAAGGCTTCGTGTTCCCAGTCGTCCTCGTGGTAGGTCTCCAGGCGTTGTTCGCCGAACAGCGGCCGGTCATAGCCGAAGACGACCTGGAGCTCTTCGGAGGTGAAGGGGAGAAAGGGGGCGAGGAGAACCTTCAGTGAGTCGATGGCGCGCAGGGCGGTGTAGACGGTCCGCGCCGCCGTCGCCCGATCCGTGGCGATCACCGAGTACCACGGCGCCCGCTCGAGGTAAACGTTGACGGCGCGCGCCAGGGCAAAGGCCTCGCCGAGAGCGTCGCGCAGGCGGACTGCTTCTAGGAATCCGCCGACCTTCCCGAACCCGCTTTCCACAAGACCCAGCAGCTCTCGATCCACGTCGGTCAGGCTCCCGGGGTCCGGTACGATACCGTCGAAGTGCCGATGGGTGAAAGACAGGACCCGGTTGGCCAGGTTGCCCCAGGTTGCCACCAACTCGTCGTTGTTGCGCCGGACGAAGTCGGCCCATTCCCATTCCGAGTCGCGCGTTTCCGGCATCACCGCCGTCAGGTAGTAGCGCAGCGGATCGGGATCGTATCGCTCGAGGACATCCAGGCCCCACACCGCCCAGTTTCGGCTGCCCGAGATCTTCTGCCCCTCCAGGTTGAGAAACTCGTTCGCCGGTACGTCGTAGGGGAGGTTCAGGCGCCGTTCGGGGCGCTCGTCATACAGTCGCTCCGTGCCCAGGAGTTCGGCCGGCCAGATGACGGCGTGAAACGGGATGTTGTCCTTTCCGATGAAATAGAAGGTGCGTGCCTCCGGCTCGTACCACCAATCCTTCCAGGCCTCCGGTTGCCCGCGGTTGGCCGACCATTCGATCGAGGCCGAGAGGTAGCCGATCACAGCTTCGAACCAGACGTACAGGCATTTCCCGCTCCAGCCGTCCACCGGAACCGGGATGCCCCAGTCGAGATCTCGGGTGATGGCGCGGCCGCGCAGCTCGCCGCTTTCGACCGTGTGGAGAGACGGAGCGAGCACATTCGGCCGCCAGTGTTCTTTGTCGCGTCCCAGGTATTCCTTGAGGCGGGGATTGAGTCGGGCCAGGTCGAGGTAGAAGTGCTCGGTGGGGCGCAGCTCCAGCTCTGCGCCTCCGCCGCGCGCTCGCGGGGAGATCAGCCGGGTCGAGTCGAGCAGGTTTCCACAGTTGTCGCATTGATCGCCGCGGGCGTTCGGGTAGTGACAGATGTAGCACTCGCCCTCGACGTAGCGATCCGGAAGGAACCGCTTCTCGGCCGGGGCGTACCACTGCGCCTCCTCCTGTCGGTAAAGGAAGCCGTTGGCGTCGAGGGCCGAGAAGATATCCTGGGCTACCCGGAAATGGTTCTGGGTGTGCGTCGTGGTAAAGAGATCATAGGTCAGCCCGAAGCGCTGAAAGAGCTCAAGGAACCTGCGGTGGAAGCGAAGATAGACGTCGTGCGGCGAGGTCCGCTCGGCGTCCGCACGGACGGTGATCGGCGTGCCGTGGGCGTCGGTGCCTGACACCATCAAGACCCGGTTGCCGGCCAGCCGGTGGTAGCGGGCGAAGATATCCGCCGGCAGGTAGGCCCCGACGATATTGCCGACGTGGATGTCGGCGTTGGCATAGGGCCAGGCAACGGCGACCAGGATGTGGTTGGCCATGGCACACGCTCCTTGGCAGACCGGAAGTATCGCCCGGTCCGTCGTGCGGGTCTGAAAAGAAAACCGCCAGCCAGCGGCTGGCGGGGATGCGTGAGGCGGGTGGCGCTCAGGCGCGCCGCGCCCGTGCCGGTCGTCCCCGTGCGACCGGCCTGGATCCAGACATGACCATATCGACGATCCGTTCTGTGCTCACGCTGACTTCCCGCCAAACAGGCTGGTCGTCATTCTAGCATCGGGGAGACCGATGTCAAGCAGGATCAACCGGCGACGGGTGGGAGGCTGTGGCCTCCGCCGAGATGGCATCGACCTTGGCGGCGAAGATGAAGTCGGTCTCGCTCAGTCCACCGATCTTGTACGTCCACAACGTGACCTCGACCTTGCCCCAAGCGAGCAAGAGCTCCGGATGATGAAAGACCCGCTCCGCCAATTCGGCGATCCGATTCGTGAACGCCAGCGCATCCCGGAAGTCGCGGAACAGGAACTCCTTGTGTAGGTGGCGGTTCTCCAGGACCTCCCATTTCCCGCCGAGGCGTTCCAGCCAAGGAGCGATCTGATCCGGGGTCATCGGGGGAATCCCGCCCTTGCACGGGATGCATTCCATCAGCGCCAACTCAGACATGAGAACCTCCTTCAAGCCTTGCCGGCCTGCGGCGGTGGCGGCATCCCGGCTCCGTCGGATGCCTCCACACGGTGCCGAGATCCAGCCTACTGCGACACCTTTCGATCCAAGGACCGGGCGTGGTCGATCACTTCCGCCGCCAGGTCGTACCGATGGAAGGCCGGCATCACGTAGATCCCTTGGGCAAGGGGGATGAGCGCCTCGGTCAGTTCTTGCGCCATCCGCACGCCTTCTTGCGGCGCGCCTTCGCCGGCGCGCACAACCCGCCGCCGCACCGCCTCGGGGATGCGGATCCCGGGTACCTCGTTGTCAAGAAAAGCGGCGTGGCGGTCGCTGAACAGAGGGAGCACCCCGACCAGCAGGGGGACCTGCAGGCGGCCGTGCCGATCCTCGAAGAGAGACCGGAAGGTGCGCACGACCTGAGGGTCGTACACCGGCTGGGTCAGGATGAAGTCGGCACCCGCCTCGATCTTCCGATGGAGCAGGCGCGCTTCACGCTCCAGGTCGGGAGCGCCCAGATTAAGGGCGCAGCCGACGACGAACGACGTGGAACCTCCGATGTCGGCTCCGGCGTGATCGACCCCGGCGTTGAAGTTCTGCTTGATCAGTCGGATCAGGCCCGACGGCGTTACGTCATAGTCATCCATCGCCTCGGGGTAGTCGCCGATCGCCGTCGGGTCTCCCATCACGACGAAGAGATCGCGCACGCCCAGCGCGTGCGACGCCAGTAGGTCGCCCTGGATCCGCAGCAGGTTGCGCCCCCTCGTAGGAAAGTGCAGGACGCTCTCCTGCCCGACGTCGCGCTGGATCAGGTGGCAAACCGCCCACGGGCTCATCCGCATCCGCGCCATCGGACTGTCGGCGACGTTCAACGTGTGGGCTCCGGCTTCGGCCAGAAGGTGGGCCGCAGCCAGCAGGCGGTGCGTTGAGAACCCGCGCGGCGGGTCGATCTCCACGGAGATGACGAACTCGCCCCGCTCCAGACGGCGACCCAGGCCGGTCGGTTCCTGGGCGCCAACCATGTCGCCAGCCCGCCTCACCTCGACCGGGGAGACGACCGGCTCGGCGGCGGCTTCGGGGGCCTCGAGACCTCGCCGCATCGCCTTCGTGTGTTCGGGAGTCGTGCCGCAGCATCCCCCGATGACGGCGGCTCCAGCGCTCCGGAAGAGGCGGGCGTACTCGGCGAAATACTCTGGCGTGGCGGCATAGAGGATCCTACCCCCATGACGTTCGGGCCACCCGGCATTCGGCATGATCGAAAGCGGTACGGTGGGAGCAGCCGTGCGCAAGGCGTACAGAAGGCGCAGAAGCTGCGCCGGCCCCCCGGAGCAGTTCGCTCCGATGACGTCGGCACCGGCCTCGGAGAGCCTTCGCCCGACCGTCAACGGATCATCCCCCAGGAGCGTTCGGTCGTCCCGGGTGAAGGTCATCGAAGCCAGCAATGGGAGGTCGGTGACGTCGCGGGCGGCCTCGATCGCCACCAGGAGTTCGCGCAGATCCGTGTGCGTTTCGAACACGAGGAGGTCGACGCGCGCCAAGGCCAGTGCCGTGATCTGGCGCCGGTAGGCCTCGGCGGCTTGCTCGGGTCGGACGCGGCCGTACGGGGCGAGGCGGATCCCGAGCGGGCCGATGCTCCCGCCGACGAGAACGTCAGGATCGCCGGCGGCGGCTTCGCGGGCGAGACGGACAGCCGCGGCGTTGATCGCCTCGAGACGCTCCCCGAGTCCGTGCCCGGCGAGTTTGAATGGATTCGCCCCGAAGGAGTTTGTCTCAAGGAGCTCTGCACCCGCCTCGCGGTATTGGCGGTGGACGTCCTGAACCAGATCCGGACGGGTGAGATTCAGTTCGTCAAAACAAGATCCGAGTGGGGCGCCCGACGCATGCAGCATTGTCCCCATCGCCCCTTCCGCCAAACGGGGGCGCCGGGCATCGATCCAGTTGAGGAAACGGTCGCGGGCGTTCATCAACTCGGGTTCGCTGGTCCGGCGGTTTGCCCAGGGTGAACGAGGATGAAAACCGCCTCTGGTAGAGGAAGAGGCGGCGGGACGATGGTCGGGCTTCCTCGCGGCTGGGTCTGGGGACGGCGCCGGAGCAGCGGGCAGTCTAGCATGGCGGCGAAACCTATGTCAATGTCGCCGCCGGGCTGGAATCTCTTCCTGGCGCGCACGCAGGGCGGGCGGCGCGGCGCACGAGGGAAGCGTCGGCACCCAAGCCAAAGTGCGCCGCCCCCGCGTTGACTCGAGAATCTACCTGTGCTAGAGTCACCGCCACTTCGGATGCCCTGGGTCGATGCCCCCCGGCAAGCCGCAGCCGAGTGGTTCGCCTCAGAGGCGCGACCGTACGGAGGCGAAGATGGAGTCGGACCGGAAGCAAGGGACGGTGAAGTGGTTCAGCCGAGTCAAGGGCTACGGCTTCATCGCTCCGGAGGACGAGGGCAAAGAGATCTTCGTCCATTTCAGCGGGATCGAAGGGGAGGGCTACCGAAACCTCGAAGAAGGTCAGCGGGTCACCTATGTCGTCGAGGAGACGGCGAAGGGCCCGCAGGCGGTTTCGGTGCGCGCGGTCATGGAGGACAAGCCCGCCTGAGTTGTCAACCGGAAAGGAATCCAATCGAACCTATCTGACCCTCCGGCGCCCCGCCGGAGGGTTTGTTTGAGCTAGAATCGCGCCGTGGGGACGCTCTACCTGGTCTCGACTCCGATCGGAAACCTCGAAGACATCAGCCTTCGCGCGCTTCAGGTGCTGAAAGATGTCGCCTTGATCGCCAGCGAAGATACCCGACATACCCGGAAGCTCCTATCGCATTACGGGATTCGCACCCGGCAGGTCAGCTACCATGAGCACAGCTCGCCCGCCAGCCGGAAGGCGGTGCTGAAGGCGCTGGAGCGCGGTGACGTGGCGCTGGTCACCGATGCCGGGACACCAGGGCTCTCCGATCCGGGGGTGGACTTGGTGCGGGGTGCCGTCGAGCGCGGCCATACGGTGCGCCCGATTCCGGGGCCATCGGCGGTCATGGCCGCGCTGGCCTCCAGCGGCCTGCCGACGGAAGGTTTCCTGTTCGCCGGGTACCTGCCCCGCCGCGAATCCGAGCGCCGCCGAGTCCTCGACGAACTGGCCCTGCATCGAGGAACGGTCGTCGCCTTCGAGGTTCCTCATCGGTTGCGCGCCGCGCTGTCGGATCTGGTCGCGGCCTTCGGCGGAGACCGTCCCGTCGCGGTCTGTCGGGAGCTGACCAAGCTGCATGAGGAGACCATGCGCGGGACGTTGAAGGAGGCGAGAGACCACTTCGAAGCCACCGAACCGCGCGGCGAGTTCACCCTGGTCATCGGCGGCGCTCCGGCGACGGATCGGTGGAGTGCCGAGGCGGTGCGGTCGGCCCTGCGCGAGCGCATCCGGCAAGGCGGCTCGCCGTCGCAAGTCGCCCGGGAGGTCGCTGAGCTCTCCGGTTGGCGTCGCAACGACGTATACCGGATCGCCCTGGAGGAAGGATGAATCTGGATGATCTGGGACGGATGCAATCCGTCGATCCCGGGGGCATGCTGGCCAAGATCGAGGATCTTCCCACCCAACTCGAACGCGCCTGGGCGGCCGTCCCGACGCTGCCGCTGCCGAGTGTGTCGGATGTACGCCACGCGGTCTTCGCCGGGATGGGGGGCTCGGCCATCGGCGCCGACCTGGCCTGTGCCTCGGCGCGGGGCACGTCCGCCGCCAGCCTGACGGTTTGGCGCGACTACGGAATCCCCGCCTGGGTCGAAGGAAGCCAGAGCCTGGTCGTCGTGTCGTCCCACTCCGGAAATACCGAAGAGTCCCTGGATGCCTATCACCGGGCCGGCCGGGCGGGGGCGCGGCGCGTCGTGTTCACGACCGGAGGCGCACTCGAGAAGGAAGCCGGGGAGAACGGCGATCCGGTTTGGAAGATCGATCACCCCGGCCCACCGCGCGCCGCCGTCGGCTATTCGTTCGGCTTTGCTCTCGGCGTTCTGGCGCGGGTCGGCTTGATTCCTGATCCGACGCCGGACGTAGCGCAGGCCGTGGCCGCCATGCGCGAGCAGGCGGGCGCGTTCGGCGCCGACTCGCCCGTCGTCCACAACCCGGCCAAGCGGATGGCTGGCCAACTGATCGACCGCTGGCCGATCTTCTTCGGCGCCGGCGCGCTGGGGCCCGTCGCTCGGCGTTGGCGCAGCCAGGTGAATGAATTGGCCAAGGCGCCGGCTCAGTACGAAGAGTTGCCGGAAGCCGACCACAACGTCGTGGCTGGGACGGCCGGTCCGGGGTCGCTCATTGGAAAGACCATGGCCGTGTTCCTGCGCGCCGGACTCGATGATCCGAGGCTCGTGCGGCGGGTTGAAGTCACCCGGCAGTTGCTGATGGTCGAGGGCTACAACACGGATACCGTCGACGGCGTTGGCGAGTGTCTTCTGGCCCAGCAATGGACCGCGCTGCACTACGGCGACTACGCCGCCTACTACCTGGCGATCGCCTACGGCGTCGATCCGACACCGATCCCGGCCATCGAGAATCTCAAGGACCTCCTGGGCGCGTAGGCGCCGCGCCCCGCCGGGCGCGGGCGGGTAGAATCCCCCTGATGTATCGACGGCGTCGGATCCCGCTTCCGCTTCTCGGTGCTTTGGGACTGCTCCTCGGTCTCGGGGCTGCGGCGCTCATTTCCTTGCCGCGCGTGACTGACCTCACTCCGCCGCCCGGTTCGTCGGGCGCGCTGGCGGCGCCGGCGGTCACGATCGTCTTCAGCCAAGACATGCAGCGCGAGACCGTCGAGGCGCGCTTCGCGGTCAGTCCGGAACGCCGTGGGAGCTTCCACTGGAGCGACCGGCGGATGACGTTCACGCCGGAGGACCCGTGGGCGGAGGGCGAGGACGTTGCGGTCACCCTCGCCGCCGGGGCGACATCCCTGCGCGGGCTGCCCATGCTGGGAGCGACCCGGTGGACCTTCTCGATCGGCGCGGCCCGCCTGGCGTACCTCTGGCCGGCGGGGGGTCCGGCGGACATCTACCTGTGGTCGCCGGCAGGCGGTGAGCCTGCCCGTCTAACCCAGACACTGGGCGGTGTCATTGATTTCCGCCCGACACCCGATGGGACCAGGCTGGTGTTCTCGGCATGGGACGATGGCGCGACTGCGATCCGCGTCCTGGACATCGCCAAAGGAACGACCGAGGTCCTTCATCGCTGCGACCCGGAGGCCGAATGCCGGAACGCCGCTCTCTCGCCGGATGGAACCCTCCTGACCTATGAAGAGCATGCGCCACAGTCCGGGGGGCAGATCCTGGCCCGCGTCTGGGTCAAGCCCCTGCCCGGAGGAAGGCCGGCGCTCGTCGCCGCTGAGGATCATCCGACCTCGCAACCGACCTGGTCTTCGCGCGGTTGGTTGGGGTTGTATGATCACGCTTTGATGGCGTACGCGATCTACGATCGCCTCGATCCGGCGCACGTGGCCTTCTACGTCCCCAACGAGCTAGGCGATCCGATGGTCTGGTCGCCTGACGGCCTCGCCTTCGTCTTCCCGGAGATGGTCTTCGTGCCGGAGTCGGTGGAGGCGGACACGGAGGCGCCCCCGCAGTTCTACTCCCACCTGCGTCGAGTCGCTGCGGCGGATGGGAGTGCCGTCGACCTCTCCGGCAACGAGGGTTTTCTGGTCGAAGACGCCGGACCTGCGTTCTCTCCGGACGGGCGCTGGATCGCCTTCTCGCGAAGGGGTCTCGCGCCCGAGACCTGGACGCCCGGGCGGCAGATCTGGAGGATGCGATCCGACGGGGCCGAGTCGCTTCAGCTGACCGACATCGCCTCGCTCAACCACGCGGCCGTGACGTGGAGCCCGGATGGAACCCGGATCGCCTACATGGTCTTCGATCAACTCAATCCAACCGAGCCCGCCGTGATGAGTTGGCGGTGGATCGATCGGACGGACGGTGGCTTGATCGTCGTTCCCGAATCGGACCCTGCGGCCGGAGGCTATGCGCCAGCATGGATCCCGTGATCGCGCCGGGGATCCCCGCACCCGCGGTGGACCTGCTTGACCTCGAGGGCGTGGTGCATTGCCTGGACGCCCAGCGGGGACGGCTGACCGTGCTCAATTTCTGGTCGGTTGAATGTCCATGGTCGGAACGGGCAGACGGCGTCGTCCTGGAGGCGGTGCGAGAGACGGACGCCGACCTGTGGACGATCGCATCCTGCGCCGGCGAAACGCCGGACCGGATTCTGGAGATCTCGGCCGAACGAGGGCTTCCTGTCGTCTTGCTCGACCCCGATCAGGCGGCGGCTGACCGCTACCAGGCGCAGGCCACACCTCACGTCTTCGTCGTCGACACCCACGGGATCTTGCGCTACCGAGGGGCGCCGGACGATGCCGGATTTGGGAACCCGGTTCCGAGCCGCACGTACCTGGCGGACGCATTGCGGGCCATCCGGCAGGGCCGCGCTCCCGATCCGGCGGAGACCCCGGCCCAAGGTTGCGCCATCGTCCGTCGCCGGTTCGGATAGGCGATGCCATGGGGGAATTCGCTTCGCTTCCGCTTGAGACCGCCGACGGAAACGTTCTGCCGCACACGTACTACCGGCAAGACTCCGATCCCGCAGGTCTCGTCATCATCCTTCCGGGCGCACACTATGGCATCGACGGGCCGCTCAACTACCATCTGATACATCGTCTGCGCGAGCGGGGATGGGACAGCCTGGGGCTAATGTACGGATTCCAGGCGGCGATGAAGGGCGGATTCGCCGAGAACTGGCTGCCGACGCTTCAAGAGTGCCGCCAGGCGATTCGGGTCTCGACGGCGGCCCGGCCCTACCCCCTGTTGACCGTGGTTGGAAAGTCGCTCGGGAGCAGCCTGCTCGCCGTCCTGGCGACCGATATGGACGAGTTGCAGGCGGCGCGGCTGGCCCATCACACCCCACCGCTGGCCATGCCTTCCCTACCGGAGCAGCTTGCGGCCGCCACACAGCCGATGTACCTAGCGCTGGGATCGGTCGACCGGTTCTACGATCCGGATCAAATCGAAGCGCTCAAAGCCAGCCGACCCATCCTGGTTCGCGTCGTCGAGGGGGCCGATCACGGGATGGATGTTCCCGGGGACCTGGAAGCGACGATGCGCGCCGTGCAGCTGGTCGTCGAAGACACGCTGTCGTTCGCGCTCACCGGCACCGTCGAAGGGCTCGCGGGCCCCACAGACAAGCCGCGAGGTCGGACGTCAGGCCAGCAGTGAGGTGGCGCCGGCTTGTCTTGGCTGCGGTCTTGGACGCCTTGCTCGAGGCCGACGACCGGCACCCTGGGCCGTCGTGGCCGGCTCCAACGGGATCCGGAGTGGTCGGAGGGATCCCCTGCGACGGGAACCTGCGCTGGCAGGACCATCCTCAACGAGATACGCAGGGAAGTTTCCAAAACCGGCTCGCAATAGCAGGTTTCCTCCACGGGATTGAATCCCGACTTCCACCAAGCGCATAATCCTGGGGCAAGCATCACGTGGGGATCGTCGCTGGTCGGCGTGAGCATGCGCAATAGGAACATGCGTCGCGCATTGTTGTCTGTCGGCTGACCCTGGATTCCGCGCGCCAGGTGGCCCGGCTTGTCGTGTCCGCCAACTGCTGGGAGGAGAAGAGCGATGGACTCGTCATTCGAGAGCGCCCTCGATCGATACGCCGAACTCGCGATCCAAGTGGGCCTCAATCTTCAGCGGGGGCAGCGCCTGGTGATCACCGACATCCGTCATGGTGGAGTTCCGCTCGAGATCGCACCTCTTGTGCGGCGGCTGGCCGCTCACGCCTATGCGGCCGGCTCGCCCCTGGTCCATGTCACGTGGAGGGACGATCAACTGACACGGACGCGATTCGAGCACGCGCCGCGTGACTCGTTCGGGGAATACCCCGCGTGGTTGGCGCGCGGGTTGCTCGAGCATGCGCAGGCAGGCGGAGCGCTCCTCACGGTCAGGGCGGCCATACCCGATCTGCTTCAAGACCAGGACGCATCGCATGTGGCATCCGTGCAGAAGGCCGTTGCGGAGCAGAACAAAGGTCTCTCCGAGCTCGTCACCCGGAATGCCATCAACTGGTTGCTGATCTCGGCGTCCTATCCTGGGTGGGCATCCAAGGTCTTTCCCGGGCAGCCGCGCCAGGAGGGCGTGGCGAAGCTGTGGGAGGCGCTGTTCCGCGTCTGTCGTTTGGAGGCCCCGGATCCAGTATCCACCTGGCGCCAACATATCCGCCAGCTCGTCGCCCGCTGCAAGTACCTGAACCATCGACGGTATCATGCCCTACGCTTCACCGGCCCGGGGACCGACCTGACCGTAGGGCTCCCCGACGGGCACCGCTGGATGAGCGGACGCTTCACTTCGCTCAACGGGATCGACTTCACCGCGAACCTTCCCACCGAGGAAATCTTCACGCTTCCGCACCATGCTCAGACAGAAGGCACGGTGGCGGCAACCCGCCCGCTCGAGTACGGGAGCGCTGTGATCCAGGATTTTTATGTCCGGTTCTCGGAGGGAAAGGTTGTGGATTTCAACGCCCGGACGGGAGAGGCGGTCTTGCGCGGTCTGCTCGATACCGACGAGGGCGCGCGGCGGCTCGGCGAAGTGGCGTTGGTGCCGCACAGCTCTCCGATTTCGCAATCAGGGATATCGTTCTACAACACCCTCCTCGATGAAAACTGCGCCAGCCATCTGGCGTTCGGCGAAGCCTATCGCTTCAGCCTTCAGGGTGGCGAAGACATGTCGAATGACGCGTTCGCCGCAGCCGGGGGAAATCTGAGCCTCGTCCACGTCGACTTCATGATCGGCTCGGGCCGGATCGATGTCGACGGTCTCACCGTTTCAGGGAGCAGCGAGCCTGTGATGCGGCTGGGGGAGTGGGCTTTCGACATCTAGCTGGGGAAGAGAACCGTGCCGCCGCGTCTCGAGGGGATGCAATACCCTTCGCTGGAGCCGCCCGGCCGTAGCTCGCAGCTCCCCGTTCCCGGATGAACGTCTAGGTTTTCTGGGCCTCCAGGAAATCCCCGATCTCGGGCCGCACGACTTCGAGGAGATCCTTCGTCGCCAGGACGATCCCCGCATCTCGGATCCCGGCGCCAATCGAGACCGTTTCTTGAGCAAGAAGGCTTCGGTCGGCGAGGGTCCGCATCGGGGTCGCTAGGCCGAGCGGCGAGACGGCTCCCGGGACATACCCCGTCACGCGCCGGACCTCCGCGGGGTCCGCCGTGGTGAGGCGTGAGACGCCCAGGAACCGGCGCAACTTGGCCCAAGAGACCTTCCCTGGCCCCGGGGCGAGCAGCAGGATGAACTCGTCACCCTCCAGGCGGAAGACGAGCGAACGCACAATCTGCCGGGGGTCCAGTCCCCGTTCACGGGCGGCGTCCTCGAGGGAACGAATCGGGGTCTCATGGATGTGGAGCACATGATCCACGCCCGCCTGTTCCAGGAGTTGAGCGACCGGACTCGAAGGCACGATCAAGGACCGCGGTGGACCTGCGCTTGAAGATCTAGCATCGCCCTCTGGCTGACCCGCAGCAGACCTTCTGCCGGACGGTCGAGATCGACGATCAGGATGATGACCACCGAGAGGGCCAGCGCCAGGGCAAGGAGCGGAAGGAGATTGCGCCGTCCCCGAAGGCTGTTGTGCACCCCGAGGAGAAACATGCTCAGGAATGCGACGATGAGGATGGCGAAGAGGACGGTCGCCGGGATGCGCGACTCGGTGACGACGACGGCCCGGCGCTCGTGGGTGTCGATCAGGTTGTTGAGGGACTCGACAAACAGGGCGACGGGGAGCGATTGGGGCGAGGCAGAGGCCTCGGATTCGGCGATGGCCCACAGGTCGGCGTGGATCTGGCTGGCGCGGGCAAGGATGCCGTCAATCGAGCCGGCTTGGATGGCTTCAACCCGGTCGTCGACGTACTCGCGAAGCAGCTCTCGGGCTTGCTCCCCGCCTTCGTCGGAAAGAAAGCCGGCGCGCAAGTAGGTGGTCCCGATGGCATTGGCGTCGTCGACCACCAGTCGCCGGCGGTCATCAAAGCGATTGACGGCGATGCCGATCAGGAAGGCCAGGGTGAAGGCCATGAAGCCGAGAGTCGCCCCGACGAGGACGCCCGAGCCCTCGCTGTCCGACGGCCAGCGTCGGATCCATGCCGTCCCGACCCGGAACCCGATCTCGCTGACGAGCAGGAAGACGAGCACCAGGAGAGCGTAGATGCCCCACAGGGGAAGGGCGTCGAGCGGTTGTCCGTTCATGGGAGGAGCCTCCGGCAGGAGGTCGGTGTCGCCGATTCTACGCGTGATCGCGAAAGCCCGGGCCTCCGGGGTGGCCCGTGCTATACTCTTCGAGCCGCTTGGATCGGGCAACGACCGAGACGGCGACGCCAGCAAGCCCCTGCCCCGCCCGATCCCCTGGCGGGGCTTCCTGTTTCGGGGCATCTCACTCTCGAGGAGGAGATAGCCATGAGCACCCCCCCCGCTGAACGCAAGAAGGTCACGACGCATCGCCTGCGCCAGAAGAAGGCCGCCGGGGAGCCGATCACGATGTTGACCGCGTACGACTACGCCACGGCCCTGGCGCTTGATCGGGCCGAGATCGATTCGATCCTGGTCGGGGATTCGCTCGGGATGGTCGTGCTCGGATATGAGAACACCTTGCCGGTGACCATGGATGAAATGATCCACCATTGCAAGGCCGTGGCGCGCGGAGCAAGCCATGCCTTGCTGGTCGGCGACATGCCTTTCCTTTCGTATCAGGTTTCCGTGGAAGAGGCGGTTCGCAATGCCGGACGCTTCCTGCAAGAGGGCGGGATGGACGCCGTCAAGCTCGAGGGCGGGCGGGAGCGCCGGGCCGCCGTCGAGGCGATCGTCGGCGCCGGGATCCCGGTGATGGGGCACCTTGGATTGACGCCGCAGTCGGTCCATCAGTTGGGCGGATTCAAGCCCCAGGCAAGAGAACAGTCGGCCGCCCTGCGCCTCGTCGAAGACGCCGAAATCCTCCAGGAAGCCGGCGCGTTCGCCTTGGTCCTCGAATCGATCCCCGGCCGACTGGCCGAAACCGTCTCCCAGCGACTCGACATCCCAACGATCGGGATCGGGGCCGGGATCGGCTGTGACGGACAGGTCCTCGTGACCCATGACCTGCTGGGCTTGTTCGACCGATTCACGCCGCGCTTTGTGCGGAAGTACGCCGACCTGCACGGGACGATGGCGGCCGCCTTTGCCGCGTTTCGGGACGAAGTGGAAGCGGGCGAGTTTCCTGCGGCCGAGCATACCGTTGAGATGTCCGAAGAGGTCTGGGTGCAGCTGGAGCAGGCGCTGGGCGCGCAAGCGCCGGAATCCGCCAAGGCCGGGCGATCCCCGCGCCGGGCAAGGGGCTGAAGGGTGCCGGCTCCCGAGATCCTGATCGCTGGCACCGGCGCGATGGCGTGCCTTTTCGGGGCGCGGCTCTCGCCTCATGCCGACGTCACTCTCCTGGGGAGCTGGACCGAGGGCCTGGCGGCCCTGCAGCATGCCGGCATCCGGCTCGAGGCGGGAGGGCTGGAGACGCGTCATCCGGTCCGGGTCACCTCGGATCCGCTGGATTGCCGCGGCGCACGATTCGCTCTGGTCTTGGTGAAGTCTTGGCAAACGCGGCGAACGGCCGAGATGTTGGCCGAGTGCTTGGCGCCTGACGGCGTCGCCCTGACCCTGCAGAACGGATTGGGGAACCTTGAGATCCTCCAGCAGGTGCTCGGGGACGAGCGTGCCGCGCTCGGTGTGACCACGATGGGTGCGACGTTGCGCGGACCTGGTCTCGTGAGGGCCGGAGGCATCGGACCCACCTACGTCGGCCGCCATCCCCGAGTCGAAGCCTATCTTCCGATCCTGAGCCAGGCTGGCTTCATGGTGGAAGTCGAGGACGACGTGGAATCGCTCCTGTGGGGCAAGCTCGCCGTCAACGCTGGGATCAATCCGCTGACCGCGCTCCTGGGGGTCCCGAATGGAGAACTCCTGGACGATCCCGACGCCCGGGCGGTGATGGGGGAGGCGGCACGGGAGACCGCCTCGGTCGCCGTGGCCCGTGGGGTAAGGCTCCCCTACCTCGACCCGGTCGCCCAGGTCGAGGCCGTCGCCGAACGAACGCGCTCGAATCAGTCGTCGATGCTCCAGGATATGCTTCGAGGCGCCCTGACAGAAATCGACGCGATCAACGGTGCCGTGACGGCGGCAGGAGACGCTGTAGGGGTAGCGACGCCGGTCAACCGGACTCTCTGGCGGCTGGTGCGGGCGGCTGTGGCGCGGCGTGGGGCGGGGTCGGCATGATCGTCGTCGAATCACTCGCCGACCTCCGGGCCGCGCGCCGGAAGCTCCCGGATCCGCTCGGCCTGGTCCCGACCATGGGCTACCTTCACCAGGGGCATCTTTCCCTCGTCCGCCTGGCTCGCGAAGCGTGCGCCTCGGTGGCGGTCAGCATCTTCGTCAATCCGAGCCAGTTTGGCCCGTCAGAGGATCTGGCCGCCTATCCGCGCGACCTGTCCCGCGATCTGGCGATGCTCGCGGCCGAAGGGGTCGACCTGGTGTGGACACCTTCCCCCGAGGCGATGTACCCCACGGGATACCAGACGTGGGTGACCGTAGAAGATGTCTCCCAGGGCCTCGAAGGAGAACGGCGGCCCGGACACTTCCGCGGCGTGGCCACGGTGGTGGTCAAGCTGTTCAACGCTTTCGGCCCACAGCGAGCGTACTTCGGGCAGAAGGATGCCCA
>DATIPT010000082.1:0-6613 GCA_035471625.1 Anaerolineales bacterium | reverse complement strand
TTTCGAATTCGACGTGTACATCAGTTGTCCTTAGTACCCCGGGCTAGCTGAATCGAGGCGGTCCTGCAAAGGGCCGCCTTGTGGTTCAGGGGCATTCCCTCAGGTTCTCGCCACGCTCTAGCCACATCGTCCGAATGCTATAATGTCCTATGGGTCTCCCACGTAGGGTGTGGGAGTTTCGTGTGTGTTGCAGGGATGTGGGACAAGCTACAGACGATCCTCGATCGGTATGCCGCAATCGAGCGCGAGCTGGCTGAGGCCGGAGGCGACTACCAGCGCTACGCCACCCTTGGCAAAGAGCGATCGGAGCTCGAGCCGCTCGTCCGCGCCTACAGAACCCATCAGGAAGTAGAAGGCAAGCTCGAGCAGGCCAGAGCGCTCGTGGACGCACCCGAGGCGGATGTGCGCGAGCTGGCACAGGCCGAGGTCGAAGAGCTCGAGCCGCAACTCGCCGCCCTCGAAACCCAGATTCGAAGCCTCCTGGTCCCCAAGGATCCCCGCGATGAGCGCAATGTGATCATGGAGATCCGTGCCGGGACGGGAGGCGACGAGGCCGCCCTGTTCGCGGCGGAGCTCTTCCGCATGTACAGCCGTTACGCCGAAAACCAAAGATGGAAGGTCGAATCCCTTTCGACGAACGACACCGGGATCGGCGGGCTCAAGGAGGTTGTCTTCCAGGTTCGGGGCCGGGGTGCCTACTCGCGCCTCAAGTACGAGTCCGGCGTTCACCGAGTCCAGCGCGTGCCCGTGACCGAGTCCCAGGGGCGGATCCACACTTCCACCGCGACCGTCGCCGTGCTGGCCGAAGCCGACGAGATCGAGATCGAGATCCCCGAGAAGGACGTCAAGATGGATGTCTATCGGTCCGCCGGAGCCGGCGGTCAGAACGTCCAGAAGAACGCGACGGCCGTTCGCTTGACCCATCTCCCGACAGGGATCGTCGTCCAGTGTCAGGACGAGCGTTCGCAGCTCCAGAACCGCACCCGGGCGATGAGCATCTTGCGCGCCCGGCTCTATGACATGGCGATCGAGAAGCAGCAGGCCGAGATCGACTCCGCAAGGCGCTCCCAGGTTGGAAGTGGAGAGCGCTCCGAGAAGATCCGGACCTACAACTTCCCCCAGACACGGGTGACCGACCACCGGATCGGGTTGTCCCTCCACAACCTCCATGGGGTGCTGGACGGGAACCTGGATGTCTTCGTCGACGAACTTGCGGCGCGCGAGCAGGCCGAGCGCTTGCAGGCGGCCGGGTTCTGAGGTCGACGAGCGGTGGAAGTAGGCGAAGCGCTCGCGCTGGGTCGAGAGGCCCTGCGGAGTCAAAGTGAATCGGCCACGGCAGACGCCCGGCTTCTCCTCGCCGAGACCCTGCGGCGTTCCCCGACGTGGGTGCTGACCCACGTCGATGAAGGCCTCTCCCCCCTCGAAACGGACGAATACCTATCCCGGGTGAAGCGGTGCGCCTCCGGGGAGCCCCTTCCCTATGTGCTGGGGTGGTGGGAGTTCTTCGGGCGCCGGTTTGACGTGGCGACGGGCGTCCTCATACCCAGGCCGGAGACCGAACTGCTTGTTGAGATCGCTCTGGAGGAGACCTCTCGGCGCTCGAACCCTCTGCGGGTCATCGACGTCGGGACGGGCTCAGGCTGCCTGGCGATAACGCTCCTGGCTGAATCCGACCTTGGGATCGTGTTCGCAACCGATGTGAGTTGGTCGGCGCTGGGCGTCGCCCGCGCCAATGCCGAGAGGATGGGTGTTCTTGCGCGGCTGTGTCTGGCCCAGGCGGATCTCCTCACCGCACACGCCGGGCCGTGGGATGTTATCTGCGCCAACCTGCCGTACATCCCGTCCATGCGCTTGGGTGACCTGAAGGTCGCGCGTCGCGAGCCCGCAACGGCGCTCGATGGCGGGCCGGATGGAATGACGCTGACGACTAGTTTGGTCCGCTCCTTGGGAACCCGGCTGGCCCCGGGAGGCCTGGCGATCTTGGAGATCGACGAAGGACAGGGAGCCCGATTGGCCGCCATGGCCGACGAGACTCTGCCTGGGGCTCAATGCGAGATCAGGAAGGACCTGGCCGGGCTTGAAAGGGTTCTTGTCGTCCGGCACGAGGCAGGTTGACTGTGGTCCAAGTCGTCCCTACAAGTGACGCCACCTGGGTCGAGCAGGCCGTCGCGGTCCTGGATGCCGGGGGGCTCGTCGCGTTTCCGACGGATACCGTCTATGGGGTCGGAGCGCGCGTCTTCGACGGCGAGGCCGTCGCCAAGATCTACCGGGCCAAGGGACGTTCCGAGGAGAAGTCGATCGCGGTGCTGGTCGCCTCCGGGACGGATCTTGAGACCCTCGCTCACGACATCCCCGATGGCGTCCGTAGACTGGCAGCCAGGTACTGGCCGGGGCCTCTTACGGTTGTTGTGCGAAGGCGAACGGAGATTCCGCCAGAGGTGAGCGCGACAGGGACGATCGGAGTGCGCGTTCCCGCCCATCCAGATGCGCTCGCCTTGCTGGGGGCGGCCGGGCCTCTCGCGACCTCTTCGGCCAATCGATCCGGGGAGCCAAACTCGACCACGGCGGGCCAAGTACGCTCCGCCATGGGAGACGGGATTGAGCTCATTCTGGATGGAGGGGAGTCGCCCGGTGGGAGCCCGTCGACGGTCGTAGATTGCACGGGCCCTGAGCCAAAGGTTCTTCGGGAGGGTCCGATCTCCGGAGAAGAGATCGGGGCCGCCTGGGCGGGAAGTTAACCCTCTCCTAAGCTTGGCTTCATGTGAAGCTTACCAGGAAGGAGGAGAATGACAGCACATTCTCCTCACTCAATACCGCGCCGGAGTGCCCTTGAACAAGGTCCCAGGCGCGGTTTGAGTCTGGGGCGGGGAAGGGCTCCAGGGAAACTCGGCTAACCGCCCGCGCTCAGGTTGTCCCCGTACCACGCAAGGTACTCCCGAAGGCGCGACGACCAGTAGGTCGCGCTGTGTTCGCCGGGAGCTGTGCTCCATTCGAAGGGTACCCCGAGCTCATCCAGCAGCGCGCCAAGCTCTGTGGCGCCGGCTCGTGATGTATCCCGCTCGGCGATATCGATCCAGAGCGAAGGCACGTTGGCTCCGGCGGCCTCGATCCAGTCGGGCAGCCAAAACAGATCGGGAACGAGAACGGCCGGGCTGTGGAGGCCGACGGCGCCGAAGGTGTCGGGGTGCTTGAGCCCGATCCGCAAGGCCCAACCGGCTCCGCGGGAAATCCCGCCAATGGCCGTCGTCGACCGGTCTCCGCCGCCGGCGTAAACCGTCCGGATGTGCGGGAGCAGATGATCGACAAGGGCCGTCTCGAATTCCAGACCCTTTCTCTCCCAGGGCATGACAATGACCAGTGGCGGGATCACCCCTTGCCGGATTAGTTCGTCGGCGGTGTCGTCGACGCCAAGGTCATCCCACTGGGCATCGGTCAGCTGGAGGCCGTGCAGGAGAAGGAGGACAGGGTAGGGGCTATCGCCATCCGGTTCATAGCAGGGCGGCAGATAGACGCGGTGGGGAATGCTGCGCGGCAGACCGGGATCCGAGTACTCGTCAGCCAGGATCTTCCCTGGATGGCTGAGGCAGGCTGGGGTCGTCGCGGTTGGGAATGGGGACGGGGTCGCAGTCGGACCGACCGTCGGGGCTAGCTCTGTTGGAGACGCCTGTGGCACTGCTGGGACCTGGGGCGAAGCACGAACGAGAGAACAGGCCGTTGCCAGCAGGAAGAGGCAGGGGAGAAGAGTGATCCGTATGATCAAGGGAAACAAACCCCGCCGGCCTGCGCCAGACTGCGCAGGGCGGCGGGGGCGCCTGTTGCGCCCAGTGTAGGCCGATCAGGGGTGCCCGTCAAGCGATACCCACGCAACAAGGCCCGCGCGGCCCGCTTGATCGGAGGGCCTGGCATTCTGCACAGGAGCCGTCGCGCGCCGGAGCGCCGTTATATCGGCAGGATGAGGTCCAGGGAGTTCCCTTCCTAGGGGGCGCGGAAGAGGAACAGGCGGTCGTTGGCTGGAGTGAGAGTGACGTCTGCGAATCCGCTATCGCGTGTGATCGTGAACTGTGCGTGTTCAGGCGGCGCGATCAATTGGTCGGGGAGGTAAAACCCGGCGGCGTATGGCGCATAGGGGACTCCATCTTGGTACAACACGGCCTGGCCCGGTCCGGGGAGGCTCTCCGCGATTCGCATGAAGTCGTAGGTATAGACATTCAGCGGCCGTCCGATCGCCACGTGCCAGGCCTGTGTGCTGAGATTTCTCTCGCCGAAGAGGGCAACGCTCAGGGCGATAATCAGGATCCAGGCACCGCGAGGGATGCGACGCAGGGAAAGGAGTGCGGTGTAGAACGCCAGTCCCATCCCAAGGTATAACATAGCCGTGTAGTCGTGGAATGCCGAGAGATTGCGCATGACAAATAGCCACGCCGGACCGGAAACCGCCATGATCGTCAAAACCAAGCGGCGAGAGGGATCCAGCGACCGCCCGTACAACACGATGGCCGTCACCACACAGATGACCAGGAGTACGCTCAAGCCGAGGGGCGCTTCGTAGTTCCAGACCGGGAAGATCCATCGGACTGCACGCACCACCTGGTCCGACAGGAAGTAGTCCCAATCCAAGAGCCGCTGGTAGGATTCGTTGAAGGTCGGATTCAGGGCGAGACGGTTGAAGGCAGATTGAACAATGCTGGTCTCTGTCAAGGAGACCCCCCGCTTGTTCGCCTCGACGAAGACGTTGTACAGGAAATTGAGGGCCGCCCAGACGACGCTGACGGACAGCACTCGAAGTGAGACCAGCGACGCAATGCGGCGCAGGACGCCGGATCCTTCGGATGTTCTCGACGACAACTCGCGGATGACCTCAAGGGCGAACCAGACCCCCAAGACCGCCAGCGCTGCGAAGGCATGCCCTCCCAGGCTGACGGCAAACAGGGCGGTGGCATACACGAGCCATCGGCGGCCGTGGATCGCGTACTGAGCGATCCCGAACATGAGCACGACGGTGCCAAGCAAGGCGGGTTGGTCGTAGTGCACCATGTCCTTGTAGAAGAGGAGGTACCGGCTGGAGGCCGCCAAGATGGGAACGGCCACGGACACAAGGTTTCGGCCGGTCAGTGTTCGGATCAGGCCGAAGGCCGCCAGGAGTGTCAGCAGGAAGATCCCGTTCATCGCCTGCTTGGCAAGATAGACTTTGGTGGAGAGCCTGGGCCAGAAGGAAAGGAGGGTGTGCATCCCGGCGCTGAAGAACACCGGCGTCCGATCGAAGTAGTCGAAATCCACTTGGCCGTATTCGTCGACGATCGCCAACGCGTAGCCGACGAACGCGTTCTGCCAAGAGGCGTGGGAGATGATGGCCAGGGTGTGAGATGAGACCCATCCGTGGTGGCCGGGCTGGAGCTCGTTGTACCCGGGTTCAAAGCCAACTACCCGGTTCTCGCCGAGGAACACGACAAGTCCCAGCGCCAAACCGGCGAGCAGGACCACGAGGGTCTCCAGGCGGATCAGCTTGGTTGCTCTCTTGGCGAGCAAGGCTATATGGGATCGGGGGGAATCGGCCGCGCGCTGCAATGGGGATCGTTCTGGGTTACGGTACGGATGGCTTCAAGTATAGCCGGTAGCCGACCGTCGAGTCGAGTCGGGCGAAGTTGCGGGTGAACATGTACTCGTCCACCGCCGGGATATCGAACTGTCCCTCGAGGATCATGCGCGGCGAGTAGGTCTCAAGCTCGCTCAGGATTTGGGAGCCCGTCAGGTTCCCGGTGACGAGCCGCTTCTCCGTGAGGACAGCCAGTTTCGGGGGGACAGGACGGCCGATGGCGAAGGCGAAGATCGGGCGATCGGTGTAGACCCAATCCGTCTCGGCCGCGTGGTTCCACATGAGTGCCAGGATCTCCTGCTCCTCGCTCACCATCGGAGGCGGCCCGCCGAGATTGGGGAGAGTCAGGTCGAGAGTCTCCAAGGTATCAGGTACTCGACGGAGGAGAACCGTTGCCAGCAGCACGAGCGTCACAGCGATAGAAAGACGGTCGAGCGGTGCCGGTGGGCGCCGGCGCCACGAGACGAGATCGCGGAGGGCTGATGCCACGGCGATCGCCGCGAGGATTGCGGCCGGGACTGTGATCAACAGCTGATGGTGGTACCAGGTCGGCCGATTGAGGATCAGGAACAGCCCGCCACCGACCATCCAGCCTGCCAAATACAGCACTATCCGGTTGCTGGAGACGATTCCGCGATACGTCCCCACCACCGCCAAGAACAGAATCGGGAGCGAAGGCCCGAGGTAGCCTCCGATGGAAAACAAGTGACTCCAGTTCGGAAATCCATTTGTGCTCGACGCCACGAGATGGGCATCGATGAGCTGGCCAAGGTTTTGCGGGCCCACCAACCACCTGACGACAAGTCCACCCAGGGCTACGAGGACGGACAACCAAAGGACAGGCGGCTTCCAGCCCGCCAACCGCCCTTTCGAGTGAAGATTGTGGCCGCGTGAGTCCAACAAGATCCCCAAGAACCACACAGGGACGAGAACGGCGGTGAAGAGCTTGGTGAGGATCGAGAGAGCGAGCAAGAGCGAAGAAAGAATCAGCCATCCGGCGCGACGATCCTCGTGCCATTT